>NZ_JBDXXH010000010.1 GCF_040373385.1 Nitratidesulfovibrio sp.
AAGGCCCCGGTGAGCAATCACCGGGGCCTTCCTGCGTTCGGCACCATGGAAGCGAGGATGGGGGCGGGATGGGGGGAGCACCTAGGAAATCAGCTGTGACAGCACCATGCCGTCAATGTCCGTACGCAGTTGCAGCCACAGGGGCAGATGGTCGGACATCTGGTAGGTGAAGTCGGTCTTGCTCATGCCGGGGAACAGGGCGTTAATGCTGGTCTTGTCGATGTAGAAATCAAGCACCCCGCCAACGTTCGTGAAGTTCTCCGGGTAGGTGGGGTAGTGCAGGATCTGGTCGTAGCGCTTGTTCTTTTCCAGGTTCGACCCGTGCTCCAGCCCGGCAAGCCCCTTTGGCAGGCACAACCCCTTCGAGGTCACGGCCTTGTACAGCTTGCCGGTACGGTCGGGGATGTTGAAATCGCCCATGGCCAGGATGTCGACGTCCACGGCGTGTGCCGTGGTGCGCCGTTCGTCGATCCAGGTCGCAAGCTGCGCAAGTTCCAGTTCGCGACCGCCTGCCGTACCCCATTGGATGTGCGCCGTAATGGCGATGAAGTCGAAATTGCCCGATGCGAACGAAGCAAGATACGGCGGGCGCCACCACGCGAAATCCGGCAGGTACATCGTCCCCCGCTTCTTGGTTGGGGGTACGGCGGTGGCGGCCAAACCTTTGAAGGCCACTGTACGCTTGTCGTACACGTATGCGATGCGTTCGTAGTTTCCGCCGTCGCCCGGAAAGACGTCCGAATAGATGGCGCGCCAGTACGGCCCGAGAATGTCGAGGACGCGCTTGAGGTCGGACAGGTCGTCCCGCAGCTCGACAATGGACACGAGGTCGAACTGGCCGATGATCTCCGCGATGTAGTGGATGGCGGCTTGATCTCGGGCTGCCTTGCCGAATTCGCGGATGTTCCAGGTGGCGATGTTCAGGGTTTCGTCAACCCGCGACGAGGGAACCTTGGCTGCATCGATGCGCTTGCGCAGTTCCAGGAGCCCAGCCGCGATGTGCGGCGATACATTGCCGTGGAACATGGCACTCCTCCTTGTGTTGGTGGCGGCACCTCACCCCGGCATGTCTCCCCCCTAGAACGGGTTGCTACGGAATGCCATTATTTGCCGTGCGATGGTGGGGTTTTCCCTTTGGCGGCACGGTGCTAGGAAAAGGGCGGTCGTGCGGAGCTCAATGGCATGCTGCCCACCGCACCGGCCTGTGCTTCGCCACCTTCAGCCGGAATGGTGTCATGCCCCCGCAGAAAACCTCCCCCGCCCCTGTTGTACCGTCCAGTGCGAACGGCGCACATGCTCTGGACCTTGAGGCCGCGTTGTCCGTGGCCCTTGATGCCGCCAAGGCAGGCTGTGCCGTGCTGGCTCGGGGGCGCTCGCGCCTTGCCGGGGTGCGCACCACCACCAAGAGTCCCGGCGACATTACCACGGAACTGGATGCCCGCTCGGAGGCAGCCATTTTCGCACGCATCCGGCAGGCCTACCCTGAGCATGCCCGGCTGGGCGAGGAATCTGGTGATAGCGAGGGAGAATCCGGCGCATCACCGTACCGCTGGATTGTCGATCCGCTGGACGGCACGGTGAACTACGTGCACGGAATTCCGTATTATGCGGTCTCGGTGGCACTGGAAGTGGATGGCGCGGCGGTGCTGGGCGTGGTGGCAGACCCGGCCCGGCGCGAGTTCTTCACCGCCGTGCGCGGTCAAGGGGCGTTCTGCAACGGGCGCCCGCTGCATGTGGCCCGGCGTGGCCGCCTGGACGAGGCCGTGGTCGGTACCGTGGTGCCGCCGCCCAAATGGCCGGGCATGGATGGGTATCTGGCGCAGTTCTGCGCCGTGGCGCGCAGTGCGGCGGGCATGCGCCGGGGCGGTGCAGCCGCACTGGACCTGGCCTATGTGGCCGCCGGACGGCTGGACGGCTTTTTTGTGGTCAGCCTGAAGCGCTGGGACCTTTCCGCCGGGGCGTTGCTGGTACGGGAGGCGGGGGGCGCCGTGGCCGATATCGACGGCCACCCGGACCCATTGCACGCCAACCGCCTTGCCGCCGCCAACGGCGAATTGCTGCCTGCGTTGCTGGAGCGGTTGCGAACCACCTGAGGGCATCTTTTGCTGTGCGGAAAGAACAGGGGAGAGGACATGCTCGGCATGCCTTCTCCCCATTTGCTTGTGCGTTGCACCAGTGTCGACCGAGTACGGAACCGGGCCATACCGGGCCATACCGGGACGGGCGACAGCAGGCTTCAGTTGTCGTCGCGGGCCATGGCCTCCAGCGATGGGCCGTGCCGCCGCAACCACACCCCGAACCACAGCGCGTTGCCCAGGCACACGATGCCCGACAGCAGCAGCGTGGTCGATGGCCCAAGGGCATGCGCCACCGTGCCCCCCAGCAGCGAACCGAACGGCCCCATGCCCAGGAACATCATGGAATACAAGGCCATGATCCGCCCCCGGTAGGCGTTGGGCGACATGATTTGCAACAGCGTATTGGCCGACGCCATCAGCACCACCATGCACATGCCCACCGGCACCAGCGCCAGCAACGCCGCCCACACCGTGCGGCACAGCGCGAAGGCCGTCAGGCTGGTCCCAAGGCCCACGGCGGCGTACAGCGCCCATCGGGACAGTCCGTTGCTGCCGCGCCGCAGGGCAAGGCACAGCGCGCCCAGCAGCGCACCGGCCCCGGCGGCCCCCAGCAGCAGGCCAAGGGTTTTGGCGTTGCCACCCAGCACCTTGTCGGCCACCACGGGCATCAGCACCGAATAGTTCACCGCGATGAGGCTGGTGGCACCCACCAGCAGCAGCGTGGTGCGGATGCCCTCGTGGCGCGTGGCAAAGCCCAGCCCTTCGCGAATGCGCTGCAAGGTCGAAGGGCCCGGCGGTGGGGGCACATGTTCGGGCAGGCGCATCATCAACAGCCCTGCAATGACCGGCACGAAGCTGACGGCGTTGCCCAGAAAGCACCATCCTTCGCCCGCTGCGGCCACCACCAGCCCCGCCAGTGTGGGGCCGACGACACGGGCCGCGTTGAACATGGACGAGTTCAGCCCGATGGCCGTGGGCAGGTCTTCCCGCCCCACCATGTCCATGATGAAGGACTGCCGCGTGGGCACGTCGAAGGCGTTGACGATGCCGAGGGCCGTGGCCAGCACGAACACGTGCCATACCTGCACCACGTCGGTCATGGTCAGCACGGCGGCGGTCAGCGCCAGCAGCATGGAGGCCACCTGCGTGCCTACCAGGATGGCGCGCCTGTCGCGCGTGTCGGCCAGGGCGCCGCCGAACACGGACAGCACGAACAGGGGCAGTTGCGCGGCAAAGCCCAGCGCCCCCAGCATGAAGCTGGATTCGCTCAGCCTGTATACCAGCCATGACTGCGCCATGGATTGCATCCATGTGCCGGGCAGCGAGATGGCCTGCCCGCCGAAGAACAGCCGGTAGTTGCGGTGGCGGAACACCCGCAACGGGCCGGTGGCGCGGGGGACCTGGTGATCGGGAAAGGGAGGCATGCTGCGTCCGTTGCGTCGTCGTGCCCGGCGCGTATCAGTTGGTGGTGCGGGTGCCCTTGGCAGCCTTGGCGTTTTTCTTCTTCGCGGGGGACGGAGTGATCGTACCCGTTTTGCCCGCCGTGCCCGTCGTGCCCGCCGTGCCCGTCTGATCGGCCGGGGCCGTCGCATTGGTGGACACCTGCGGCGTGGCGGCGTCGGGTGCGCTTGACGCAAGCGGCGTGGTGGGCATGTCCGTCATGCCGGGGCCGGTGCCGGGGCCGGTGCCGGTGGCGGCGTCCGGTGCAGGCTTGCCCGTGTCTTGCGGCACGGCCTGTGGCGCGGCCTGCGGCGCCGCAGGGGATGCCCCCGGCTCGAGTTGTGCGGGCACGCCGGGCTGAAACTGCGGATGCGCCTGCATCCATTGCGCGGCCAAGTTCTTGGAGTGCACCAGTTGTTCGGGTGTCATGCGCTGTTGTACCTCTGCCGCCACCGGCGCGGCGTCGCCGTCGCCGAACAGTACGGCGCGGGTCAGCCAGGAATGGGCGGTGACCATGTCCGCTGCGCTCCCTTCGCCCTCGGCCAGCATGCTGCCCAGCAGGGTCATGCAGCGCGGGTGGCCGCCCTCGGCGCATTGCCCGAACAACTCCAGGCTGCGCGGGTAGTCCTTGGGCACGCCGGTGCCCTCGTGGTGCAGGATGCCCAGGTTGAGCAGCGAATGCAGGTCGCCCGCCCTGACGCCCATCTGGAAGTAGCGCACGGAACCTGCCATGTCCGGCTCGGCGCCCTGGCCCCGGTAGAGCATTTCGGCCACCAGCCCCATGGCGTCGGCGTTGCCCGCGTCGGCGGCCTCGCGCAGCAGGTGCAGGGCCTTGGCATCATCGCGCGCGGTGCCCATGCCGTAGCGGTAGTGCACGCCCAGCCAGAAGCGGGCGCGCACCACGCCCTGAGCGGCGGCGCGTTCCGTCCAGCGAAAGGCTTCTTCCTGGTTCTCCGGCCCCGCCAGACCCTTGCGGTGGTACTCGGCCAGCAGGTCGCAGGCCTGTGGGTGGCCGCGTTCCGCAGCCAGCGAAAGCCATTTCTCGCCCTGCATGAAGTCGCGCCGGGTGCCGCGCCCGTAGGTGTACAGCACGCCCACAAGGGCCTGCGCGTTGATGATGTCCTGCTCGGCGGCGGACATGGCCAGCGAGAAGGCCTTGGCCTCGTCCTTGCGTACGCCGGTACCGTCCAGATACAGGCGCGCCAGCACGTCCTGCGCGGGGCCAAAGCCCTGCGCGGCGGACTTTTCCAGCCACGATGCGGCGCGGGCGGGGTCGGGCTGGCCGTCGGCGCCCTGCAACAGGGCCATGGCAAAGGCGAACTGGTCCTGCGGGTGGGTGGGCGCCTCCATGGTGGTACCATCGGACAGTTCCACCAGTTCGCCCACGGGGGCGGAGGCGCGACTTTGCGGCTGTGGCTCGGGTTCCGGCTGCCGATTGTCGGCCATGTTGTTCGGCGCGACTACAAGGTCGGGGGCGGCGGGAGTGTCCGGACCCTGCTGGAGTGAACCCGGCGCGTGCGTACCGGAGCCGTCGGTGCCCGATTCCGCTGCGGGTTTCGCGGCGTTGGCGCCGGTATCAGTCGTGGCGGTATCAGTCGTGGCGGCTTTCTGGTCCGTGACTTCGCGCACGTAGGTGGGGCGCTCCGGCAGCGCGGCCGTCCCCTTTTTAGGGGGCTTGCAGCCGCCCAGCAGCAAGCCCGCAACCAACAGCGCCACAAGCGCCAAGCGTGCCGTGCGGCGCGGGGGGCGCGGGGTGCGCGGGCGGATGAAAGTCTGCGGAACGGGGGGCGTGCGGAAATTCGCGGCGTTGCGGCGGGCTGTGGTCATGATCACTCCGGGTGTGCGGCTGGGGGGCGGCACGCCGCGCGGCACAGCTGGGCACCGCGCGCGGGTGGCCGCGCCGAAGCAGGGGCATAGCATGCACCGGGGTGAGGGTAAACGGGTGCGGGACCGCAGGGGCCGGGCAGGCTGCGGGTGCCGCGCCCCGCTGCTGGGACTGCCGGAACGAAACACGGAAGGGGGGCGGAGCGCCTCTGCGATTGGATTGCCGTGGCGGTCAGGCGGAGAAGCCGCCACGCCCCGCACGACGGGAATGTCAGCGTTATGCGCGTGTGGGGCGGGGGGTAATGCGGTGGGCGCCAGGGAGACGGTTGCACGGACCGTCAGGCTGGGGGCGCTCCATGAACAGGATGGAGCGGGACTCCGTTGCGTGGCTGGCGATGCCGTCGTTCTGCCAGACGTTCGCGCGATTTCAGCGGGTTCCGCCGCCCTCTCCACTGCTGCGACCTCCCGCACCGCCTGCCACCTCGGGCCTGCCGCCGCGCGCATGCTCGTGCCCCCCTGCCTCGCTGGTGCCTCGCCGTGGCTGGCCGTTGGCTTCGTTAACAGCCGGGCGATGCAGACCGCTTTCGCCCCCGGCGGGGATATGCCCGCCGGGTTCCCCCCGCAACGGGGAGTGGGCGCAGCCTTCGCCCGTCCGTACGGCGGGGCCGCCCTGTTCGCCCTGTTCGCCCTGTTCGCCTAGTTCGCCATGTTCGCCGCCGTGTTGCCGCTGCCATGCGGCCAGCCCGCCTTCCAGGTAGCGCGCGGCCACTCCGCAGGCAGTCAGGCGCGACTGGATGCCCCGGCTGGTCTCTCCCCCGCCCGCACAATAGACCACTGCGCTGGTGCCCTCCGGGATGGAGGGCAGCCACGTGTCCGCCATGGCCGGGTCGCGCCACTGCGAACCGGGAATGGCCTCTGGATGCAGGTCGCGCTCGCTCCGGCTGCGCACGTCGAGCAGCAGCATGCGCTCTTCGCCGCACAGGGCGTCGTCGAGTTCTCGGGGGGTGATGGCGCTGACCATGGGAGCCTCCCTTGGCTGCGGTGCAGGGCAAACGCCCCGTGGGCCGGGGCGGAGCGTCAATGGAACAATGCGGTCAGGACGACTGCGGAAACAGGGTGAACTGGTCGTCCATCATGGTCATGGGCACGTCGTCGCGCCCGTGCAGCACACCCTTGCCGCGCGCCCCCCACGGGCACACCTTGACGCAGACCCCGCACACCGAATGCCCGATGAGCGGGCGTTTGGCGAAATCCTCTTGCAGCAGGGTGCGACAGCGTTCGAAGTGCAGGGCCTCGTCACGGCTTTCGTAGTGCGCGCCCGGTTCATTCGGCAGTGCCGTCCCCTTGATGGCCCCGGCGGGGCAGGCGTCGGCGCAGCGGGTACAGTTGCCGCAACGGTTCATCAGCGGGCGGCCCGGTTGCAGGGGCAGGTCGGTAAGCACCGTGCACAGGCGGATGCGCGGGCCGTACAGCGGCGAAATGGTCAGCAGGCTCTTGCCCTGCCAGCCAAGCCCGGCGGCCACGGCCACGGCCTTGTGCGAGATCATGCTGGTGCAGGCCACGGAGTCCATTGCCTGCGAGGCTGGCAGCGGCAGGGCGCGGCCCCCCGCTTCCTGGATAAGCAGGGCCAGGCGCAGGGCAGTGTCGTCCAGCCGAATGTTCACCGCCCGAAAATGGTGGGCGTAGAGCGGGGTGGGGCCGTCCACGATGTCGTCCAGCACCGGGTCCGCCAGGCGCACGCCCAGGCTGATGGCCCGCGTCCAGCCGTCCAGCAGGTTTTCCGGCTGGGTGGGCAGGGTGCGCAGGCGGTCCAGGTCGGCCACGCCGAACAGGCTCGCCCCCCATCGTAACGCCGCTTGTCGCAAGGAAAAACTGTCCATGGCCATGCTCACCTCCGCAGCGTACTGCTTTCATGGATGGCATGTTTTCCGCCTGGGTGCAACGGCTCCGCACGCGCTTGCCACAGGTGGGCCAAAGGTGCTGTACGCACCGCGCTGCCAGAGATTGACACAAAAATACATCGCGGGTGGACACGAAGCATTTATTGATGTATATTGTAAAAATGGCATGAGCAAATTGATTCATTATCGTAGTGAAAAGTGCGTTCATGGCAGATTGAAATAGCATGCTTCGATGTCCGGGAGGATGTTGAGTGTACGGGCAAGGGCCAAGGAATGCCTGCCCGTGCGCATATGAGTTCGGTATGATGTTTGTCACCGAAATAACATGATTTTCGGTGTGCAAGGATTTCGGATGCAGTCGCTCTGCGCGGCCTGTGTTTCCTCCGGCGTGCCTTTGCGGCCCGGCAGGATGATGGCTGCGGCGTGCCCTGTGTTGCAGGTTCGGGAATCCGCCGTTTGCGCGGGCCTTGAACGTGCGGCGTCCATCCCCCTGGTCGGCTTCGGCCGTGCCGCGCCCATGGCTCGCTGCCGGTGCCGTGGTGCCGTGATGCCGTGATGCCGTGATGCCGTGATGATGGTCCGGGGCTGTCCATGCTCTGTCGGTGGCGCATCCCGTTCCGTGTCTCCTCCCTCCCGTACATCCCCATGACAACATGACGCGCGCCCTCGCCGGGTGTGTGCCGAGGGTGCGTGCCGCACGCCGACCATTCGTGCCCGTTCCCTTTCCGGATGGCGCACGGCGTGGCCGGTGGCGGGTTCGCCCCGGCATTTGCGGCGGTGCATTCGGTCTTTTCCGGAGCAAGGCCCCCGTGGCCCGCAGTACAGGAGGCAATATGGCGAAGATAGAGATCAGGAATCTGACCAAGATATTCGGGCCAGCCCCCGACAAGGCGCTGGCCATGGTCCGCGAGGGCAAACCCAAGGACGAGATATACAAGCGCACCAAACACGCCGTGGGCGTCAACCGTGCCTCGTTCGACGTGGACGAGGGCGAGATAGTGGTGGTCATGGGCCTTTCCGGCAGCGGCAAGTCCACGCTGGTGCGCTGCCTGAACCGGCTCATCGAACCCACCGACGGCACGGTGCGCATCGACGGCACCGACGTGACCGCCCTTTCGGTGAAGGATCTGCGCGCCTTGCGCCAGCGCACCTTCGGCATGGTGTTCCAGAATTTCGCGCTGTTTCCCCACCGCACCGTGCTGGAAAACGCCGAATACGGGCTGGAAGTGATGGGGGCCACCAAAACGGCCCGCCGGGACAAGGCGGCAGAGGCCCTGGCCCGCGTGGGCCTTGCCGGGTGGGAAGCGGCCCGGCCCGGTCAGCTTTCCGGCGGCATGCAGCAACGCGTGGGCCTGGCCCGCGCCCTGGCGCTGGACCCGGACATCCTGCTGATGGACGAGGCCTTCAGCGCGCTTGACCCGCTGATCCGGCGCGACATGCAGGACGAACTGCTGCGTTTGCAGGACGACGTGCGCAAGACCATCGTGTTCATCAGCCACGACCTGGACGAGGCGCTGAAGATCGGCGACCGCATCGTGCTCATGCGCGCCGGGTCCGTGGTGCAGGTGGGCACGCCCGAAGACATCCTGACCAGCCCGGCGGACGACTACGTGGCCCGCTTCGTGGCCGACGTGGACATTGCCCGCGTGCTTACGGCGGGCACGGTGATGAAGCGGTCCGAGGCTGTGGCGGTGCTGGGCGTGGACGGCCCGCGCACGGCCCTGCGCAAGATGCGCAACCACGCCATCGCCACCCTGTTCGTGCTCGACCGCAACCACAAGCTGGTGGGGCTGGTCACCGCCGACGACATCGCCGACCACATGGCGGGCGGCGAGCGCGATCTTGCGGCCATCATGCGCACCGACATCACCACGGTACCCACGGATGCCCCCGCCTCCGAACTGATTCCCCTCATGGCCGGGCTGCCCCACCCGCTGGCCGTCACCGATGAACGCGGTCGGCTGGCCGGGGTCATCGTGCGCGGGCTGCTGCTGGGGGCGCTGGCCGAACGAGGAGGGAACGCCTGATGGAGGTGACGAACATGACGAGCATGACGAACATGATGGGCCAGATGAGCCAGATGAGCCTGACGGGCCTGACGGACATTGCCGGTACCTTTCCGCGCATTCCCCTTGGCCGGTGGCTGGAAGCGGCCATCGATTTTCTGGTCACCCATCTGGCCCCGGCCACGCGGGCCTTTTCCGCCGTGACCGAAAGCGGGCTGAACCTGCTGGAGGCCGGGCTGGACGCATTGCCGCCGGTGCTGCTCATCGCCCTCATGGGGCTGGTGGCGTGGCGGGTCACCCGCAAGGTGGCACTGGGCGTATTTGCCGTGGCCGGGCTGGCCCTGGTCTGGAACATGGGCCTGTGGCAGGCCACCATGAGCACCCTTGCGCTGGTGCTGGTGGCCACCCTGCTGGCCGTGCTGGTGGGCATTCCGCTGGGCATCGCCGCCGCCATGAGCGACCGGACCCGCGCCGTGGTCATGCCCGTGCTGGACGTGATGCAGACCATGCCCGCCTTCGTCTACCTGATTCCCGCCATCCCCTTCTTTGGCCTTGGCAAGGTGGCCGCCGTGTTCGCCACGGTGATCTTTGCCATGCCGCCCGCCATCCGCTTTACCTGCCTCGGCATCCGGCAGGTGCCCGCCGAACTGGTGGAATGCGCGGAAGCCTTCGGTACCGGGCGCTTCCAGCGGCTGGTGAAGCTGGAACTGCCCCTGGCCGCGCCCACCATGCTGGCGGGCGTGAACCAGACGGTCATGCTGGCCCTGTCCATGGTGGTCATTGCCGCCATGATCGGCGCGCGCGGCCTGGGTGGCGAGGTGTGGAAGGCCATTCAGCGGCTGGAAATGGGCAACGGGTTCGAGGCGGGCATCGGCATCGTCATCGTGGCCATCTGCCTTGACCGCATATTGCAGCATGTGGGGAAGCGGGTGGGCGGCTAAGGTGACGGCACCAGGGGCCTTTTGCCCTCTGCCTGCGTCAGAACGTTTTTTTGTTCCGGTCAAATACCTAAGAGCGCGTTGCGGTCCCCATCCGTAAGGTTCGCGCTCCGCGCTCACCGACGGCTGGGGCATGTTCCCTCCACAAAAAAACGCCCTTCCTTGGCAGAGAACAAAATTCCTCCTGGTGCTCATCTTGGCCTCACCGCACGCCCCGCATCACATCGCCGCAGTGCGCGGCACAACCTCCAACAGAGGAGCACGACATGAAGAAAGTAGTGCTGATGACCCTGGCGGTCCTGTTGCTGGCAACGCAAGCCCTTGCGGCTGCGCCCATGGCAACGGACGGCAAGCCCGTTCGCCTTGCCTACGTGGAATGGGACTGCGCCACCGCCAGCACCCATCTGGCCAAGGCAGTGATAGAAGACAAGCTGGGCCGCAAGGTGGAAGTGCTGCCCGTCAGCGCCGCCGCCATGTGGATGGCCGTTGCCACGGGCGACGTGGACGGCATGGTCACCGCGTGGCTGCCCGTGACCCACGGCGACTACCTGAAGAAGGTCGAAGGCAAGGTGAAGGACCTTGGCCCGCTGGTGGGTGGGGCGCGCCTTGGCTGGGCCGTGCCCGACTACGTGCCCCTGAAGTCCATCGAGGAACTGAAGGCCAATGCGGGCAAGTTCAAGGGCAAGGTCATCGGCATCGACCCCGGTTCCGGCCTGATGAAGCTGTCCGAAAAGGCCATGCAGGAATACGGCCTGAATGAAATGATTCTGGTGGAAGGCAGCGGGGCCACCATGACCGCCGCACTGGACGACGCCATCCGCCGCAAGGAATGGATCGTGGTCACCGCCTGGTCGCCGCACTGGATGTTCGGCCGCTGGAAGCTGCACTACCTGGACGACCCCAAAAAGACGCTGGGCGAAGAGGAACGCATCCACACCGTGGTGCGCAACGGCCTGGACAAGGACATGCCCGACGTCTACGCCTTTCTCGACCGCTTCCGCTATGCCGACGCCAACCAGCTGGAAACGCTGATGGCCTGGAATCAGGAAAAGGGCGCGGACCTCATGGCCAACGCCCGGCGGTTCATGAAGGAGCACCCCGAACTGGTCAGGGAGTGGCTGGGGAAGTAGGGGAAGAAGAGGAAAGAAATGGAAAGCGCGGCGGGTAACCGTCGCGCTTTTTTTGGGGCAGTCTGTCGGAATGTGCGGCAGGCCCGGCCCACCCCACTGCGTACCGGGCCGGGTTGTTTTCCGGGGGGCCTTCACGTACCTGTACGTCTCTTTACATTGCTTGACATTGCAGGCCGTCCCGTGCGCCATCACGCATAGCAGTTGTGCCGGGCAGGGCGCCGCGTTTTTGGGCGAATGCCCTCGGGCGGGCCTCATCGTCATCCGAAACGGAACAGGACTGATACCGTGAAGCCGACAGAGCATGATCTTGCGATGCTGCGAGGGGACGAATTCAGGAGCAGCTACAGGTTTTCCCTGGGCTGTTCCGACCAGACGGATACCCGGTTCGAGTACATAACGCGGCGGGTGGCTGGCAAAAGCGTCCTGCACGTGGGGTGCGCCGACCATGCGGAGCTGCTGGAAAGGAAGATGCGCGACGGCACGTGGCTGCACGGCCGCATCACCGATGTGGCCGCGCGCTGCCTTGGCGTGGACGTGAACGAGCGGGCCGTGGCCGAACTGACCAACCGCTACGGCTGCGACAACGTGGCCGTGCTGGACATGTTTTCACAGGACGAGCGGCTTGCCGGATGGTGGGACTACATCGTGCTCGGCGAGGTGCTGGAGCACATGGACGACCCGGTGGGGTTTCTGCGCAGGCTGCGCGAAACCTACGCGGGGCGCGCCGGTGCCGTGATCATCACGGTGCCCAACGCCTTTTTCTACAAGAATTTCAAGCTGGCGCTGCGCGGACGAGAGGTGATCAACTCTGACCACCGCTACTGGTTCACGCCCTACACACTGGCCAAGGTGCTGACCGTGGCCGGTTTTGCGGTGGGGGATGTCCGTTCCACGCAGGATTCCAGCCTGAAGTTCATGCCCAACATCACCTGGGCGCTGTTGCGCCATGTGCCCTTGCTGCGCAGCAACGTGGTGGCCACGGCGGCATTCGAAACCGGCGCGTAGGGCCTCTATCCGCCACGGCGGTTTCCGGATCAGTCGCTCCCCATCCGCCGCTCCATGCGCGAATGGATGATCGACGCCCGCACCTGCACCCCGCGCGAGGTGCCCGTGGGCGACCAGCGCAGGGGATTGGGCAGCACCGCCGCAAGGCGGGCCGCCTCCCACGAGGAGAGCGCGGCGGCGGACTTGCCGAAGTGATGGCGCGCGGCGGCCTCGGCCCCGAACACGCCGTCGCCCCATTCCACCACGTTCAGGTACAGTTCCAGGATGCGCTTCTTGGATAGTTCGCGCTCCAGCCGCCAGGCCATGATGGCCTCCTTGGCCTTGCGCGACAGGCTCTTTTCCGGGGTGAACCACAGGTTCTTGGCAAGCTGCTGGGTGATGGTGCTGCCCCCGGCGGCAATGCGCCCTTCCTCGATGTTGCGCAGAAAGGCATCCTCCATGCCGTCGAGATCAAAGCCCTCGTGCTGCCAGAACTTGTCGTCCTCTGCGATGGTCACGGCCAGCACGAGATTGCGCGAGATGTTGCCAAGGCCCACCCAGGCCTGGCGGTAGCTGGGGCCGCGTCCCTGCCGCGCCCACTGCCCCTGCCGGTATTCCATGAACGAGGTGACGGCGGGGTTCTGTTTGCCCAGCGTGGCCACGGGCGGCCACACCGCGTAGCGGGCGATGTCGCCGCCCATCAGCAGCGCCACCAGCAGCACCAGCCGCACGGCCAGCGGCCAGCCGGAGCGCGGCGCGCGCGGGCGTGTGGGGCCTTGCGGCGTTTTTCGTGATGGCGTGGATGTCGTGGAGGACGACGGCATGCTGAGGTAGGGGGAGGCGCGCTGGTCCGTGTCCTGCGGAGATGGGCCGGGTTCCTCATGCGGATTGGTTTCCGGCCCCCAGCCGGAGCCTGATCCACCGCTTGCCGCTCCCGGCATGGCAGACGAGCCGGAGGCATCAGTCGTGCCAGCCGCGCCCGGCGAACCCGCCGCCTTGCCGCCCTTGCGCCCCAGCATGGCACCCACCACATGGGCAATGACCGCCCACAGGCCGCGCACCATGCGCCATACCGATACGGCCAGCCAGCGCAACGCGCCGAACACCCCCCGGCCAGTTGCCGTCACCCCCAGTGCCAGGCCCCGCGCCAGTCCGCGCAACACGCGCCCCATCAGCCAACCCGCGCCGTGCAGGGCGCGGCCCGTCAGGCCGAGTTCGTCACGCGGGACGGCGGGCGCGGGCAGTTGGATGTCGGGCAGTTCGACAGTGTCATGAAGTCTGCGGGGGGTATGGCGGGTGGACATGGCAGGATGCTATCCGTGCCGGTGCGGGTGCGCAAGGGAGGGGCAAGGGCATTTTGCCCCCGGTGCGCCGAAAGCCCCGGCCTGCGTGCCGCGCCCCGTGCCGCGCCCCGTGCCGCGTGCCGTGCCGCGTGCCGCGTGCCGCGTCCGTGTGCCGCACTCGTGGATGCGCCTGCCTCCCGTGACCTCACCCGGTCCTTCCGGGCTCCTTCGCGCATGTGGCCAGCCACGGAAAAGGGCGGACGCCGTGCGGCATCCGCCCCTGTGAGAACTGTCCGTTTCGTTTTCTTCCGCGTCATCCTGCCCCGCAGGTGCAGGTCGGCGCGCAGGCGTCCTGTCTCCTACAGCCCTGCCGCCACCACCATGTCGGTGATGGGGCCACGGCTCTTGCGGCCACGCAGCACCAGGTGCGCATAGCCGGGGTTGCCGCGCAGCAGGCGCACCAGCCAGTTCAGGCCGTTGTTTTCCGGGCTGTTGAAGGGGGCGTCCACCTGCTGGGTGTCGCCCATGCAGATCACCTTCACGTTGCGGCCCATGCGGGTGAGCAGGGTGCGCAGGTCCTCGCGCGAGAGGTTCTGGGTTTCGTCCAGAATCACCACGCAGTCTTCCAGGTTGCGGCCCCGCGTGTAGTTGATGGGCAGCACCTGGATCACCTTGGGGTTCAGGCGGCTGAGGCTGGTGCCGTTGGGCGTGGCCGCCAGCGCATTGGGGGCGCGGCGGTGCTCGTTGTGCAGCTTCAGCATCAGGTCCACGATGTATTCCATGTACGGGTCGGTCTTTTCGGTCAGGTCGCCGGGCAGGTAGCCCAGCTTGGGGCCGATTTCCACCAGGGGCTTCGAGATGAAGATGCGCTTGTGCCGCTTTTCCTTCAGCACCATTTCCAGCGCACAGCCAAGGGCCAGGAAGGTCTTGCCCTTGCCCGCCGTGGATTGCAGGCTGACCAGCGGAATGTCCGGGTCCAGCATCAGGCGCATGGCCAGCGCTTGGTACACGTCGCGCGGCACGATGTTCCACGGGGAGGGCGCGAACTTGACCTCCTGCGTGTCCAGCGTGCGGTCGTGGAACACGGGGTACGCCCCTTCCCAGGTGAAGCTGTTGGGCACCACGTCTGCAGGCGGCACGAAGCCGGTGTAGCGTTCCGATTCCGAGCGGAAGGGGATGGAGCAGCGGTATTCCTCGCTGCGCAGGCCGGAACTGGTGTCGGCCATGATGCGCAGCAGCCGGTCGTTGGAGACGAGCACCACGGGTTCCTCGCGCGGCACGGTGGCCAGCAGCGAGCGGGCGTCGGCGATGATGTACTGGTCGGGGGAGGATTTGACCTCCGGCGCGGACGAGGGCAGGGCCAGGGCCTGATAGTCGCCGGTGACCACCCGCAGGTGGCCCTGGGTAACGGCGGCCTCCACGGCGGACACGGCGCGGGACACCAGATGGGCCTTGGCGGGCTGGCGTTTCAGCTTGTCCAGCTCTTGCAGCACGGTCTGGGGCAGGTAGCAGGCGTTTTCGCTGTCGCTGCGCAGTTGCTCGATGCAGCCGGGGTCTTCCAGCAGCACGTTGGTGTCGATGACGTAATGCTTGCGGATTTCGCCGGTGGTGGGGCGCGTGGCGGGCTTGCGGCGGCCCGACTGGCCCGACTGGCCCGACTGGCCCGACGGGGTCGACGGGGCCGATGCGGCGGGCACGGCGGGCGTGCGGGCGGCCTTGCCGTTTGCCTTGCCTGTGGGGCGGGGTGCCGCGCGGGCGGCGTTCTTGAGGTCGGCGTGGTGCGATTGCCGATGCTCCTCGAAATCCTCCAGTGACGTGAGCTTGATCTTGCCGTTGCGTTCCGGCAGGGGCGGGGCCTCTTCCTGCATCGCAGAAGGCGCGGGGACGGATGTGGCGCCGGTGACGGGGGCTGCCCGTTCCTTGCGGCGCTTGCCGTTGCCTGCGTCCACCTTCTTCTTCGCCATGGGTGCTCCTGGGTTTGGGGCCTCGCGGCGGAATGGGCGGGGCGACGTGCGCTCCGGGTTCCGGATGTCTAGATTTTCTTTAACGCGCTTTTCGGGAATACGGAAGCGTCACCCGAAGGGGGTTGGGTGAGGATACGGTGACGGTGGTGTGACGGGCGTTGCGGCGGGATGGCATGCCGGGGACGGGCGGCGCGAAGCATGCGGATGGCGCGCTGCGCGGGCTGTGGGAAGCAGAAGGCCCGGGTGGCGTCGGGCGGACGGTATCGAGCCGGACGGTATTGAGCCGGGCGGCAGTGGCAGGCGCGGGGCGGATTCGGGCGTGCGGTGGTGTGCACCCGGCCCCGGACACGCAGCAGCCCGGCGTCGGGACAGGACCCCTGGCGTGTCGCGAGTGCGGGGAACGCGAAGGGGGACTGCCACCGGTCGGGCCAACGTGGGGCATATGCGGAACGGGCGTGGATGGCCCCCGCCCGCACCACGTCCCATGTCCTTGCTTCCCCCCTGCTTCCGGGCAATCAGTCGAAATTGCGGTAGAACACCGCGCCGTCGCCGAAGGCGGGTTCCACCGTGGCGGCGGGAAAGCGCGGAAACAGCCGCTCCGCCGCCGCGCGGGCCTCGGCGGGTTTGGCGTAGAAGCGCGGCGGCATCAGGTAGAAGCGCAACCCCCGGTCGGGCTTCCACACCGGGGTCAGCACCACCTCGCGCTTGCCGCCGCCCTTGGCGCGCAGGGCGCGGTAGGCTTCCTCCAGTGTGGCGTGGCTTTCCAGCAGCAGGGCGCATTGGCCGCGCCGTTCCATGCCCGGTTCCATGGCCAGGGCGGGCAGGGCAAGGATGGTGTCCGAGGGCAGGCGGTTGGGGTTGGTGATGGCGGGGTTGGCCTGCATCACTGCGTCCAGTACGGTGGCGGCCCGGCCATACACGGTGTCCAGCAGGCCGAGCAGGGTTTCGCCGCGCGGCAGCACCACCAGCCCCAGCCGGGCGGACGGAGCGGTCATGGCCGTGGACGCGGCGGCACCTGTGGCCGGGTACGGCGCAACGGACGTTGCCGCCAGAGGGCGGGACGCGGTGCCCGCGCGGGTTTCCGGACTGGTCAGGCCGGGTGAAACGGGTATCCCAGGTGAGCCAGATGAACCAGATGAGCCAGACGAACCGGATGAATTGATCTGGGACCCGTCCTGCCCCGTCCCCGCGCTCATTCCCGCAACGTCTCCCTGACCGGGCACCCCCAGCAGGGCCAGCAGCGGGCGGAACAGCCCCGACGCGCCGTCGTTCGCGCCACCGTCCGTGCGGACTTCGGCGGGCGCGGCATCCTGTCCGCGTCCGGATGCCCACGGCAGGCGCATATCACCGCCGGACAGCATGCGCCCCCCCGCCAGCACGGCCCCGCCCAGCACCACTGCCGCCAGCGCGGCATAGCCCGCCACCCGCAGCAGTCCCGGCCCGGTCGCCCGGCCCGCAAAACCCGCGGGACCGGTGTCCAGCCTGCCGCCCAGCCCCGCATCGCGGCGGGCAAAGGCCAGCACCTCGCGCCAGGTCACCCGGCGGCGGTTGTTGATGAGCAGGTTCATGACCAGTTGGTGGCACAGGCGCATGATCTTGCGCGGGTAGCCGCCGGTGGCGTGGTGCACGGCCAGCAGCGCGGGCAGGGTGAACAGCCGTTCTCCGGCGGGGCCGCCCGCCAGGCGCAGCCGGTGGCGTACCATGCGGATGGTCTCTCGCCGCGAAAGGGGGCGCAGGGGCAGGTATTCGTTGATGCGGTCGCGAAAGTTGGGCAGCGCGGCAATGGTGTCTTCCAGTTCGCGCTGGCCGAACAGGATGATCTGGAGCAGCTTTTCGGTGTTGGTCTCGAAGTTCAGCAGCTCGCGCAGCACTTCCAGGCATTCGGGCAGCAGCTTCTGGCCTTCGTCGATGCACAGCACCACGATGCGCCCCCCTTCCTGCTGCCCCTGCTGCCCCTGCTGCCCCTGTTGTCCCAGTTGATCGGCAAGGCCGGGTTGTTCCTGCGTCAGGCGCAGCAGGGCGGTCTGGATGCGTTCCACGGCCTCGCGCCGCAGCTCGCTGCCAGGGGCAGTGCGCGGGGTGTCGGTCAGTCCTGGTGTTGGTCCTTGCGTGCCCCCCTGCGAGGGCGCGCTGCTGACCGTGATGTTCGCCGCCATGGGGCCGAAGTGGTCGGCGTCAGGGACGGCATTTGCCCCGGCGGTACCCCCCGCGTTTCTTTCCGCGTTTTTTTCCGCACCCGGCACGCCCGCGCCGCCATCCGGCCCGGCCAGCAGGTCGCACAGGTGCAGGGCAAAGGCCTCTGCACTGGCAAAGCCGGGGTCCAATATCAGGTGGGCCGTCACTTCCGGCTGTTCGGCAAAGGCGCGCAGCAGGCAGCGGCACAGGGTGCTCTTGCCGGTGCCCACCTCGCCCAGCACCACGTTCAGCCCGCGCCGCAGCCGCACGGCTATTTCCAGCCGGTGCAGGCACAGCTCGTGGCCGGGCGCGCGGTAGTACGAGAGCGGGTCTGGCGAGGTGGAAAACGGCTCGCGCGAAAGGCCCAGCAATTCAAGATAATTCATGGCATGTCCTTGGAAGACCCGGGGAACCGTGGAAGGCTTTGGCCACGTGGGAGCCGTGGTGTCCGGTGCGGTCGCCGACCAGAACTCGTTGTCGTCATGTTCCCGGCACCGGCTGCCCGCTCGGCACCTGCTGCCCGCCCGGCGCCCGTGCATCTCGCCGAGCGCACGTCGCCATCAGAAATCGTCATCCGCAAGGTCCGCCGCGCTACCCATGCGGGCCACGGGGGTTGCGTTCACCCCGGCCAGATACGGCTTGAAGCGCGGTTTGTCGGCCACGTGCACGGCGGCGTCGCGCGGCTTGATCAACCCCGCGTCCAGCAGGCGCAGAATGTCGTCGTCCAGGGTCTGCATGCCCGCGTTCTTGCCGGTTTGCAGCACGCTGGGCAGTTGGTAGGTCTTGCTTTCGCGGATCAGGTTGCGCACGGCGGGCACGCCCAGCATGATTTCCAGCGCGGCCACCCGGCCCGGCCTGTCGGCGCGCGGAAAGAGGACCTGCGAAATGACGGCCTGCAAGGTTTCCGAAAGGCTGGTGCGGATCTGGGCCTGCATTTCGGGCGGAAACACCTCGACGATGCGGTCGATGGTCTTGGGCGCAGATATGGTGTGCACCGTGGACAGCACAAGGTGCCCGGTTTCCGCCGCCTCCAGCGCCAGGCTGATGGTTTCCAGGTCGCGCATTTCGCCCACCAGGATGATGTCCGGGTCTTCGCGCAGGGCGCCGCGCAGGGCGGCGGCAAAGCTTTTGGTGTGTCGGCCCACCTCGCGCTGGTTTATCAGGCACCCGCGCGGCTCGTGCACGAATTCCACCGGGTCTTCGATGGTGATGATGTGGTCGCGGCGGTGGGTGTTGGCGTGGTCGATCATGGCCGCCAGCGTGGTGGACTTGCCGCTGCCGGTTGGGCCTGTCAGCAGCACGAGGCCCTTGGGCAGCATGGCCAGGTCGCGCAGCAGCGGGGGCAGGCCCAGCGACTCCACCGAGGGGATGTTGCCGGGAATTTCGCGAAATGCCGCACCCACGCCGCGTTCGTGGCGGTAGAAGTTGGCGCGGTAGCGGGCCATGCCGGGCACGGCATAGCCGAAGTCCAGGTCGCCGCTGGCGGCGAATTCGTCGCGCCGGGCCGGGGGAATGATTTCGTCCAGCATGGCCGCAAGCCCGGCGTCGTCCAGCGCGGGGTGATCCAGCCGTTGCAACGTGCCGTGCACGCGCACCATGGGCGTGCAGCCGCTGGAAAGGTGCAGGTCCGAGCCGCCAAGCCCGTGCAGGATGTGGAAGAACTGGTCGATGCGTGCCATGCGTGGTTCCTTGCGCCGCACGGGCGGCGGTGGGGGATGTGCCTTCGGTTGGGGCGGGCCGGATGCCGCCTTTCAGGCTGGCCCGATCCTATGCGGATGGGCGGAATAATCAAGTATCGTATACTAATGGCGTGTCGCGGCCCCTTCTGCTAGAAGTCGCTTGCGCAACGCAGAAGAAGGAGCCGCCGCCATGCCGTACACCGACCCCACCGTCTTTCCGTGGCTTGCGCTGGTGCTTGGCCTTGTGCTTGGCAGCTTCTACAACGTGTGCATCCATCGCGCCATCGAGGGGCAGTCGCTGCTGTGGCCGCCGTCGCACTGCCCGCACTGCGCGGCGCGCCTGCGCCCGTGGCATCTGGTGCCCATTCTCAGCTACCTTGCCTTGCGCGGGCGCTGCCATGCCTGCGGCCAGCGCATCAGCCCGCGCTATCCCATTGTCGAGGCCGCGTCCGGCCTGCTGGCCCTGCTGCTGGCGTTGCGCTTTGGCGCCACGTGGCCCTTCGCCGTGTACATGGTGTTCGGCGGGGCGCTGCTGGTGGCCTCGTTCATCGACTTCGAAACGTTCATCCTGCCCGACGTCATCATCCTGACCGGTGCCGTGGCCGCCCCGGTGGCCGCCATACTGCTGCTGGACATGCCCCTGGCCGACAGCCTGATCGGCGCGGTGGCGGGGGGCGGCACGTTCTGGCTGGTGCTGGCGGGCTTCAAGCGGGTGCGCGGCATAGACGGCATGGGCCTTGGCGACGTGAAGCTTATGGCGCTCATTGGCGGGCTGTGCGGCTGGCAGGCCCTGCCCGTGGTCACGCTGCTGGCGGGCCTTCTGGCCCTGCTGGCCGCCGTGTGGTTTCTGCGCCGCCGCGAAGTGGGGCAGTCCGCGCGCGAGGTGGCCATTCCCTTCGGCCCGTTCCTCAGCCTGGGCGCGGTGGTGTACATGCTGTACGGCCCGGCGCTGGTGCGCTGGTGGTTCGGGGTTGTTACCGGCAAGCCGATCTAGAACCGTTCTGATTTGGAAACAGCCCCAGCCCGCAGCCATCCTTTTTGCAACGGGCGAAAAGACAAGTTGGAAACAGCCCCTACTGCGAAAGCCGCGCATAGGTGTCCATCACCTTGGTCACGTACTGCTGCGTTTCCGGTATGGGCGGAATGCCGCCGTGCTTCGCCACCCGTTCCGGCCCGGCGTTGTAGGCGGCCAGCGCCAGCGGCAGCTCGCCGAAGCGGTCCATGAGCGATTTCAGGTAGCGCACGCCGCCCTCCACGTTGGCGTCGGCGTCGAACGGCGCGGAAACCCCCAGGTCGCGCTGGGTGCCGGGCATGATCTGCATCAGCCCTTGCGCCCCGGCGGGTGAAACGGCAGTGGGGTCGTAGTTCGATTCCACGGCGATTACCGCTTCCACCAGTTTGGGGTCCACGCCGTGGCGCGCGCCGTGCCGGGCGGCCAGCCCCTTTATGCCCACCGGCCCCACGGCCTTTACCAGTTCCTGCACCTTGAACCGCCCGAACACCCGGTAGCGCGTGTCGCCCTTTGGCTTGTCGGTAAGGTGCACCACGCCGTCCTCGTCCACATAGCGGTAGATGGTGACGATCTCTCCGGCGGGCGCGGCGGCGGCGGGGCGGACATGCCACCCGCACGCACCGAAGGGCGCGGCCATGGCCAGCGTCAGCGCCGCCGCCAGCAGGGCCACGCGGCCCCGCCCGCGCCATCTAAGGGGCGTGGCCGATGTGGGCTCCTTGGTGTACGGTACTCCATGGGGGCCGGGTGCCGGAACGGGCATCGAGCGGGGCCTGAATGTCATGTGATGCATGGGAGGTACCGATGTTCTCACTGCGTAGGCCGGGTGCGCCGCTGGCGGCATTGCTGGTGGCCGGGTTGCTGGTTGCGCCGGGCGTGGCCCTTGGCGGCAAGGTCTACATCTGGACCGACGAAAAGGGCGTGAAGCATATTACCGACAAGCCACCGGTGCAGGCCCCCGCCGACATGAAAAGCCTTTCCGCAACGCCCAACGAAGCGCGGCCCGGCGCCCCGGACACCTCCAACGCCCCCGCCCAGAGTGAAGACGGCGTGCATGTTGTGGACGGCGTACTGATGAAGCCGGACGGTCAGCCCGTGCGGGGGCCGGACGGCCAGCCCGTGCATGTCGGTCCCGATGGCCAGCCCCTGCAACCCGGTCAATTTGGCCAACCGGGCCAACTGGGCGTCGGCGCCGACGGACAGTTGCCGCCATCCATCCAGTCCGCACCGGACCCCAAGGCGCAGGAGCGCGAGGCCCTGCAACACCGCCTGGAGGAACTCCAGAAGGAAAAAGAGGCCTACGACCTCGACAACCGGCGCGCCCGCGCCAAGGGCGATGGCTACGCCAAGCAGCGTTCGCGCTACCACCAGAACGAGGTGGAAGGTCGCATCAACGAGGTGGAAAGCCGCCTCAAGCTGCTGGACGCGGACGGCGAATCCTCCGCTGGCGAAGGCGGGCAGTAGACCGTCCGTCTCCTTCTCTTGCCATTTCCATCGACATGCCCACGCGCTTCCCGAAACCTCGGGGGGCGCGTTTGTCTTTTTGCGCTGACAGGGTCCGTGCGCCCAGCCGTGCGCCCACGGCCCCCTGTACGCCTGCGCCTACTGCTGGATGGGCGGCAGAAAGCCCTTGCCGCCGCGCAGGTCCAACTGCAAGCCGAAATCGTCGAAGTAGAAATTGTCGCCCGTGGGTCCGCTGGTGACGATGGATATGCCTTCCTGCGGCGTGTAGTTCGGGTTGCTGGCGTCGTACGTGGGCGAGAGCAGGTTGGTGCTGCGCACTATGGTGTTGGTCAGGTTGGTGCTGTCCAGGCGTTCGCCCAGCGATGTCACGCCGGAAACGCCGGTGTTCACCCCGTCCCACTGCACCATCGAGAAATAGTCGGTGGATGATGTCCACTGCTCGTAGTCGTCGGGTATCCAGTTCAGCTTGCCGTCTGTGGTGGTGATGCGCGGGTTCCGGATGCGCTGGCTGGTGGTATACGAGGTGTTGGCGCCCGGCGAGGCGGGGTTGTAGGGCGTGGCGTCGCCCGTGGTCGAACTGCTGGTGTTGTTGTCCCCGTAGTACACCCGGATGAAGTTGGTCTTGCTGCCCACACCCGTGGTGTTGATCACCGCGTGCTGCACGTTGTCCACCCTGATGGCCTGCCCGCTGCCAAAGCTGCCGCTGGTGCCGGTATCCACGTTGGTCAGCACCAGCGTGCCCTGCGCGGTGCCGGACGCCCAGTCGCCGCTGGTGACGATGGGCTGGCCGATGACACGTGCCTTGGCACCGCTGGTGGTGGTTATCTCGTCGCCGTAATTGATGCGCAGGGTGCCGCCCGAGCCGCTGGCACCGCCGCCATTGCGGAAGGATATTTCTTGTCCTTCCACCAGGCGCACCAGCAGGGAAGACCAGTCCTTCAGGCTGTAGGTCGGTCCGCTGCTGTTGTAGGTGATGATGCCGGATGACTGGCCCAGCAGCTTGTAGGCCAGCCAGTTGAAATTCCCGTTGCGCCGTTCCCACAGCAGGATGGCCGGGCGCGAGAGTCTGCTGCGTTCCCGGGTTAACCAGCCACTGGTGGTGATGGTCTGGTCCGAAGTGGTGAACAGCGGGCCGGGGTCGCTGACGCTGTTGTAGCCCGGAATGAGCGAGGACGGAATGTCTCCGGGCAGGTACCACGAACCCCAGCCAAAAATGATGACGTAATCCTGCTCCAGTCGAAACCGCACCAACGACAGGCCGAACCCGTCAAGGTCGCTGGCGCCGTTGTTGCGCCCCCGGAACAGCACCCCGCCGAAGTACTGGCCTTCCGTGCTCTGGCTGGCCACCTGCGTCTTGAATTGCAAATCGTAACTGGAGTTGCCTTCCGTATCCAGCCAGCCCCGCGCAAGGTTCACGTTGGTGGCGCCCCAGTTGAAGAACAGCGTGCTCCACTGGTTGCTGCCGGTGAACCACGAAAACAGGTTGCCAATGGCGGATGTGGCCGCCGTGAGCATGCCGGTCACATGCAATGCACCACTGGATATGGCGTGCGACCCCAACTGCCCTTCGTCGGAACCGCCCGTGAACCATGCGTTCAGGTTGTCGAAGGTATCCTGATACTGTTCCTTGCTGAAGTTGCCGCCGCCCAATATCCATCCGATGGGCACGTTGTAGACCACCTCGCGCGTGGTGCCGCTGGCGGCGGTTCCCGTGGAATGCAGGCGCAGGTACGCTTCCAGCGTGATTTCCGCCGAGGAGGAAAGCACGATGTTCGACCATGTTATGCCCTGTCCCTCCACCAGCCGCACGTCTTCCAGCGTGCTGCCCGACTTGCGGCGATATACGTACGAAACGCGACCGGTGTGGCCGTTGGTGGTATCGCGGATGGTGAACATGCCGTTCACGTCCGGAAAGGCTGCGGCGTGGCTGGCGACAAGGGTAAGGTTGCCGCGCTCGGTCACCGTGGCGCTGGCGCTGGGGTTGGCGGTCAGGTACACGTCGGTGCCGGTGGGCACGTTGCCGGTGGTGCCGGTAAGGGTGAAGGTGACGGTATCGCCTGAAATGCCGATGCTGCTGTACGCGTACATGGTAGACCCGGTGCCTATGCGCAACCGCCCGGCCTGGCCGGATGGCAGTGCCGGCGGAGTGCCGTAGGCCTTGGTGGTAAGCGAGGTGCCGCTTTTGCTGGTCACCTCGTACCAGTAGGGTTCCACCTCCAGGGTGAACGACCCTGCGTTGCCTGTGAAGGTGTAGGTGGAGCCGTCCATGGTTTCCAGCAGGTCCTTGCGGGCCTGCTCGTCGCCTGCCGCAAGAAACATGCTGCCCGCCGCGCCAAAGCCCGATTCCGCAAGGTAGTAGGCCTGGTCGCCCTGCACGGCGGCAATTTCGCCCATCATGGACCCGGTCATCATGGGCAGCATGGTGGCGGCCAGCACGGAAAAGGCGACAATGGTGACAATGGCGCTCAGCAGCACGGCCCCGCGCTGCCCGGCGTTGCTGGCGATGCCCGTGCCGTATCGGGCAGTACCCATGGCGGTGCCGATGGCCGCCTGCGCGGCGGCGCGGCCCCTGCGCAGGGCGCGGCTCGCCACCGCCACCAGCAGCACGGAAAGCACCACGCAGGCCGCCAGCCAGCCGGGGGCATGTACGGCCATGCCCGCCAGCGCGGCCACGGGTGTCAGCACGGCCAGGGTTGCCGCGCGCAGCGGCTCGTGCGCGGCGATCACGCGGGCCATGTCCGGCCCCACGGCGTAATAGGCGCGCACCAGCGCCCGCCCGCCATCCCATGGCAGCAGCAACCTGTCGCGAAATTCTCGCAGTTGCACCACCACGGGGTGGCCGCCATCGCCCGCCGCCGCCGTGGCCACGAAGCATACGTCGTAGCGGGCCAGCGATGGGGGGCTTACGTCTTCGGTGTTGCCGCCCCGGTTTTCGTTGTTGCGGGGCACGATGCGGTTGGTGAAGGTGCGGGTGGTGCCGCCCGGCGCGGTAAGGGTAAACGTGACGTCGATGGCCGCGAGCAGGCGCGAATCCGTATCGGACGCCCAGGAATTGGCGGAGGTCAGGTTGATGCTGTCTTCCTGCTGGCGCAGGTAGGCAAGGCTGAAGGCGGTCACGTTGTCGATGAGCGTATCGCCGTTGGCCGCCCCGCCGGTGCCGTCGGCAATGCGTATCTGGCCCACGTTGGCCACGTACTGGATGGACCTGTTGAACTGCGCCGTGCCCCCCCCGCCCACGTTGCGCACCACCAGCAGGGTGGAGGAACTGTTGGCGGGTATGTCCACCAGTTCGACAATCTCGCGGGTCAGGCGGTCCATGGCCAGTTGCGCTTCCTGCGCCAGTTCGCTGGCCTCGCGCGCGTCAACGAAGCTGCGCGCCCCGGTAACTATGCCCACCCCGGCCACGGCGGCCAATACGCCCGCAAGCATCAGGACCACGATGGTTTCGATGAGGGTGAAGCCTTTGGCGTTCATGGCATGTCCCCCTAGCGCGAAAACAGGGTGGTGGCGGTGGCGCCGTTCACCTGTATGGTCACGCGCAGCATGTCGCCGCTGCTGTCGGCCTGTTCCGTGAAGCTGGGTGCAGCGCCCGTGAAGCGGATGCGCCGGTTCACCAGCACGGTGTACGACCCGGTGGTGTAGCGGTTGTTGGTCTGCGTACTTCCCGCAGTGCCGATGACGGGCATGATGGTGGCAATGGGGTCGGTCTGTTCGATGTACCGTGCCCGGTAGTCGGCAGTCATGGATTCGATGATGTCGGTCAGCTGCGCCTGCGAAACGGTCCGCCCGAAGCTTTCGGCGCTGCCGCGCAGGGCCGTGCCCGCCACGGACAGCATCATTACCGCCATCAGCGCCACAAGGACGATGGTGACGATGATTTCGATGAGCGTGAAGCCCGCGCCCCCGTGCACGGGGTGTTCCGGGTGCGCCCCGTGCGCCCTGTGCGTCCTGTGAACCGGATGCGCAGGGTGCCCGGAACAGGCCAGACGGGCCGGGCGTGCCAGCCCGCGCGCCTGCGGTGGGTGTGCGTGCCGGTTCATTGCAGAAACCCCGTGTTGCGCACCACCACGATGTTCTCCGTCTGGCCAAGGTAGCTGACGGTAACGGTGGTGTTGGCCGTGCGCAGGGTGGTGCCCGCCGCGTTGGAGCAGGGCCTGCCCCAGGCGTCGAAGCTGATGATGGTGGCCCCGGTGGTAAAGGTGGCCCCGGCCTCCAGCGTGATGATGCCGGTACCGGGTTCGCCGGGCAGTACCACGCGGGTGCCGGTATTGCCGTTGCGGAATATGGCGTAGGTGGTGGTGGAGATGATCTGCACCCCGAAGATATCGTCGTTGTTCATGGACAGGGTGCGTGCATAGCGCAAATGGCTGCGCACGCTGGCGGTTATGCCGCCCAGTTCCGCCGGGGTCTGGTCGAAGAAGCGTTCCGTGGCCACGGCGATAATGATGGCCATGATAACCAGCACGGCCACCACCTCGATCATGGTAAAGCCGCGCTGCCCGGTCTTGCCGCGTGCGGGGCGCCCGGTGCGTGCGGCAGGAGATGAAAGGGTGGCCACACCCCCGGCGTGCCGACCATCGGCAACGCGGGAAGCGGCATGGCCACCCTGGGGGGGCTGGAAAGGGTGCTGCGTGGTGTGCGTCGTCATTGTGCGTGCCCGGCGGGCGCCCGGCCCGACTGTTGCGGCGGGCGCAGGCCCGCCCGTACGGCGTGAAAGTTCGTGGTCATCCGTGCCCGTGGCGGCGTGGCCCCCCCCGCGCCGCCCGAATAGTGCAGTCCGATCATTGCCGTCTGAATAGTACAGTCCGATCGTGGCCGCCCATGCATTGTCACCCGGACAGGGGCTGCCGGACATGCCGCGCGCTAGCGGCTGGCAAATTCCCGCAGCACGTCTTCCAGCCTGCCCTCGTCGGTCAGTGTGTACACCGTCT
This sequence comes from Nitratidesulfovibrio sp., assembly GCF_040373385.1. Lineage (NCBI taxonomy): Bacteria > Pseudomonadati > Thermodesulfobacteriota > Desulfovibrionia > Desulfovibrionales > Desulfovibrionaceae > Nitratidesulfovibrio > Nitratidesulfovibrio sp. Next base: position 26,807 of record NZ_JBDXXH010000010.1, read on the forward strand.
CGCCGTGTTCGTCCGTCCGTGCCGTGCCCGATACGGCAGATGCGCCGGACGGGCCAAACGGGCCGGACGGCGCGGCATCCCCAAGGGGGCCGCCTGCCGGGTGCACGCCCGTGCGGGCCAGGTGCCGGGCCGCTTCCGGGGCGTAGTGGGTGGTGCCAAGGCCCCGGTCCACCAGCGGCGATTCGTGGTCCGGCAACTGTTCCTCTTCCGGGGCGGGGCGAAACACGTTGGACGGGGCGGAAAAACGCTGCGGCCTGTTCAGGTAGTCGTCGTAGTAGGCATCCATGGTGTACATGCCCTCGCCGCGCCCCATTTCCACTATGCTGTGCAACTGGGCAAACTTGCCCTCGCGCACCAGCATGCGCACCGGGTGGGAGCCGATGAGCAGGGAAAGTACCGGCACCCGGAACCGCGCCACGGGGTGCATGCGGAGCTGTTGCACCACCACAGCATGCAGGGTGGACGACAACTGGTGCCGCACAAGCTCTTGCGCTTCCAGCGGAAAGGCGTTGCACAGCCGGTACAGGGCTTCTTCCGGCGTGGCGGAATGCAGCGAGGCAATGACCAGATGGCCCGATTCTGCGGCGGAAAGGGCAAGGCGGATGGTTTCCGCCTCGCGCAGTTCGCCCACCAGAATCACGTCCGGGTCTTCGCGCAGCACGTCCAGCAGGCCGCGCTCGAAGGACGGAAAATGTGCCCCCAGTTCCCGCTGCTCCACAAAGGCCTTCTTGGAGGCGAAGCGGTATTCGATGGGGTCTTCCAGGGTGATGATGTGCGCCGGGCGGTTGCGGTTTATCTCGTCCAGCATGGCGGCCATGGTGGTGGTCTTGCCGCTGCCCGTGGCCCCGCACACCAGTATCAGCCCGGCCCGCAGGCGGGTGAATTCTTCCAGCGATGGGTGCAGGTTCAGGTGGGCCAGGGTGGGGATGCGCCCGGCCAGCAGCCGCACGGCCAGGCTGAGGCCCCGCGTGGTGTTGAAAATGTTCACGCGCACCCGGATGCCCGCCACGGTATGCGCAAAATCCACCGACCAGCGGCGGCGCAGTATGTCCGCCCGGTGCGGGTTCAGCAGGCTGCGCGCCAGGTCGTCCACGTCCGCAGGGGCAAGCACGGTATCGCGCAGCATGCCGATGTCCCCGTCCTTGCGGTACACCACGGCATGTCCGCCGGTAATGTGTACGTCGGACCAACCCATGGCCACAGCCTGGGAAATGATGCGGTGGAACGTCTCGTTCATGGCGAATACCTGTGCGTAAAGGGGGAACGGGCGGCGGCGCGGTGTGCGCCGCCGCCGGGATGACATTAGTCGCAGCCAGGAGTTTGCAGTGCCTTGACGCCGCCGGATTCGGACGCGGCAATAGCGGTGCCGCCCGTGACGGTGGGGTGCGAAAGGGACACGGACGATTCGAAGAGAGTGGTCGCGGGTGTCGTGGTGGTATCCGTCCAGGAAATGCCGCTAACGGTCCAGCCACCGCCGATAACGGAGGTGTTGCTGACCTCTGTCTGCGCGGCGGTTTGGGCGGCAGCGCAGGTGGCACCGGCAAGCAGAGCCTGCGCAAAGCTTTGGTTCAGCCGGGCCTGAAGTTCCGCAGCAGCGGCATCAACTGCCGACTGACGGGCGTTTTCCTGAAGGTCGAAGTACTTGGGCACGGCAACAGCGGCCAGGACGCCAAGAATGACCAGCACGGCAATGATTTCGATGAGGGTGAAGCCTGCTTCCTTTTTCCGATTCTTCCTGTTCTGGGTCATGGGATGTTCCTCCTGATGCATGGTGTTACGTTATCCTGCTCTGTTCAAATCCATTCGGGTTTCGGACCTTCCGTCCCCCCTCCCTATGTTGGTGCCGGTGCGTGCGCATCCCCCCCGAAAGTCCGCGCACCGTGCCCGGCATGCATGGGCGTAATCGGCGCTATCTGTGTTTACCCGCCATTTGGGTCAGGTCCCACATGGGCATGAAGATGGCGAGGGCGAAAAAGCCCACCACCGCCGCCAAAACCACGATGAGAATGGGGCCGATGGCTTCGGCCATGCCTGCCACGGCGTATTCCACTTCTTCATCATAGTGAGCGGCCACGTCTTTCAACATGGAATCCAGGCTGCCCGATTCCTCGCCAATGGCCACCATGTTGATGACCAGCGGGGTGAAGAAACGGGCGGACTTCAACGGGTCTGCAATACCCCGGCCTTCGCGCAGCTTGTCCTGTATCCTGCGGAATTCTCGCGCGATGGCCTCGTTGCCAATGGTGTTGGTCAGCACGTCCAGCGCATCCAGCACGGTAACGCCGCTGGATTGCATGATGGAGAAAATGGAGGCAAAGCGCGCCATGACCGACTTTTGCAACACCGGGCCGGTGATGGGCATGCGCAGCAGCAGGCTGTCCCGCCAGTACTTGCCGGTGGGGGTGCGCACCCACCATTTGTAGGCCATGACAAGGCCTGCCAGCGCAGCCAGTAATAATATCCCGTAGTCGGTTATGGCGTGGTGCATGAAAATGGCGACTTTGGTGGGCCATGGCAGTTGGATACGGGCTTGCGAGAATATCAGGACGAACTTGGGAATGACCACGTTTAGCAGCACGAAAAAGGCGATGGTCAGCGCGCCCATGACCATCTTTGGGTAGCGCATGGCGGACTTGATGTCGGAGCGGATCTTGTGTTCGTGCTCCAGCAGGTACACAAGGCGTTCCATCACGTCGCCCAGCGCGCCGCTGGCCTCGCCTGCGCGCATCATGGAGCAGTACAGCTCGCTGAACACGCGGGGGTGCGCCTTGAAGGCGTCGTACAAGGTGGAACCGCCCACGATGGATTGGGCCATGTCTGCGGCAACGCGCTTCAGCCGCTTGCTCTCGGTCTGGTTCTGCAACACCTGCAACAGTTGGGTAATGGGTATGCCCGCCTGGAACAGGGTGCGGAACTGCTTGGTGAACAGTATCAGTTCCTTGGGCTTTACCGGGTTCAGGATGTCGCCCAGCGCCCCGAATTCGAAGCTGGTCCCCTGCGCCTTGACCTTCATGGGCACGTAGCCGCGCGACAGCAGCAGGGCACGGGCCGCGTCTGCGGTGTCCGCGTCGATGGTGCCTTGCATGTTCACGCCGTTGTCGTTCAGCGCGGTGTAGACGTAGGTGGGCATGGTGTGCCTGTTAGGTACGTTGTCGGTTAGAGCATGACGGAAGTTGCGGCCTCTTCAACGGTGGTCGTCCCCCGCAGGATCTTCAGCGCCGCGTCCTGCTTCAGGGTGCGCATGAGGTCGGTGGTAATGGCCGCCTCGGCGATGGCCTGCGTGGAGCTGCGCTGTATCACCAGTTCCTGGATCATCTGGGTCATGGGCAGTATTTCGAACACCCCGGTGCGCCCCCGGTAGCCGGTGTGCGCGCAGTGGTGGCAGCCGCGCCCCTTCAGGTACGTTGCCCCCGGCGTGTCCGGCGCAAGGCCGAAGGCGGCCAGCGCGGCGGGCAGCGGCTCGTACGGTTCCGCGCAGTTGGTACACACCCGGCGCACCAGCCGCTGCGCAAACGAAACCAGCAGCACCGAAGAAACCAGAAACGGCTCTATGCCCATGTCGATAAGCCGGGTTACCGCGCCCGCCGCATCGTTGGTGTGCAGGGTGGACAGCACAAGGTGCCCGGTAAGGGCGGCCTGCACGGCAATGGCGGCGGTTTCCGCGTCGCGTATTTCACCCACCATCACCACGTCCGGGTCCTGCCGCAGAATGGAGCGCAGGCCGCTGGCAAAGGTCATGCCCGCCTTGCGGTTCAGCTGCACCTGCCGGATGCCCCGGATGCGGTATTCCACCGGGTCTTCCAGCGTGATGATGTTGATGTCCGGCCGGTTGATGCTTTTCAGGATGGCGTACAGGCTGGTGGACTTGCCGCTGCCCGTGGGGCCGGTGGACAGGATCATGCCGTAGGGCTTGTGGATGGCCCCCTCGATGGTCACGTGGTCGTTCTGCTGCATGCCCAGCATGTCCAGCGTGTAGTCGCGCCCGCTCATGTCCAGCAGGCGCAGCACCATGTTTTCGCCGTAGATGGTGGGTATGCTGGAAACGCGCACGTTTATTTCGCGGTTGTCCAGGTGCATGGTAAAGCGGCCATCCTGCGGCACACGGGTGACGGCAATGTCCATGTTGCCCAATATCTTGATGCGCGAAACAACGGCGGGCGCAACGCTGCGCGGCGGGGCCGGGGCCTCGCGCAGCTTCCCGTCTATGCGAAAGCGCACCTGCACGCTGTCCTTTTCCGGGCTGATGTGCACGTCGCTGGCGCCTTCGCGCACGGCCTGGGCCAGAATGGAATTGACCAGCCGGATGACGGGGGCAAGGTCGGCCTGGTTGGCCAGCTCGTCCACGGCCACGTCGCGCTCGGCGGCGTCGGTCTGGCTGGTGGCGGCGGTGTGCAGCTCGCCCAAGCTTTCGATGACGCCGTCAAGGTTGGTGAACATGCCGTAGATGGCACTGAACAGCTGATTATACTCCTGCTCGGTGCAGATCAGCGGTTCCACTTCGCTGTTGGTGATGAACTCCAGCGTGTCCAGCGCGTCGATGTCCAGCGGGTCCACCATGGCCACCACCAGCACATGGCCATGCTGCTGCAAGGGCACCGCGCTGCACTTCTGCGCGGCGTCCAGCGGCAGGCGCTCTGCCATGTTCAGGCTGAGCGGGTACTGCTGCGGGCTGTACCGGTCTATCTTCAACTGGCGGCTTACCACTTCCACCACGTCGGCTTCGCGGCACAGGTTGGTCTTGGTCAGGTACTGGCCAAGACGCAGCCCGCTTTTCTTGTGTTCGCGCAGGGCGGCCTTCAGCTGCTCTTCGGTCAGCAGCCCGGCCTGCACCAGCAGTTCGCCCAATCGTACACGCTGACGCACGGTGTTCCTACCTTGCTTCGGGGTGATGGTGTTGCGTCATGGTTCGCGGCCCGCGCGTCTACTGGCGGGGCAGCACCTGTTGGTCGATGGTCGGGGCCTGGCCGGTCTGGCCGGGCTGCACCGTGATCTGCTGCGTGGCGCCCTGTTCCGCCATTTCGCGGTAGGGCAGCACCGCCGGAGTGATGAAGATCAGCACTTCCTCAAGCTTGCTGCCCTTGGAATCGCTGCCGAACAGCCAGCCCAGCCCTTCCACGTCGTGCAGGCCGGGCACGCCGCTGCGGCCCGTGGTCTTGCGGTCCTTGGTCAGGCCGGAAATGACGATGGTCTCGCCGTCCTGCACGATAAGGGTGGTTTCCGTCTGCTTCTTGATGATGAAGGGGTTGCCTTCCACCGTGCGGGTAAGGTCCACCTCGTCCTTCTTCACCAGCACCTTCAGCTTCAGGTTCTTGTCGTCGATGACGTGGGGGGTGATTTCAAGGCGCAGTACGGCGTCTTCGAACTTCACCTCGTTGTCGCCCTGGGCGTTGGTGGAGACGTAGGGAACCTTTTCGCCGTTTTCGGTGTAGGCCATCTGGTTATCCAGCGTGGAGATGGACGGCGACGACAGGATGTTGATCTTGCTGTTTTCCTGCAGGGCGGAAAGCTGCATTTCCAGCATGTTGCCGCCAATGGTGCCGAACATCAGCCCAAGCGAGCCCGCGCCCGACTTGCCCGTGGTGTCGATGGGAAAGTTGATGCCGTTGCCCTGCCCGCTGATGCCGGACGAGCCGTATGTCGGCGTGTAGCCGCCGGTGTACGGGCTGGTGCCCGCCGTACCGCCGCTGCCGCCGGGGGTTATCCACAGGTCGTTGCTGCCCGCCATGTTGCCCACCCGGTTCACGCCGCCCCACTGGATGCCCAGTTCGCGCGCGGTTTCCTTGGTGGCTTCGACGATGTGCGCCTTGAGGTGGATTTGCGCGCGGGGCTTGTCGAGGTTGGAAACCAGGGTCATCAGCTTGCGCTGGTCGTCTTCCACGCCCTGGATGATCAGCGAGTTGGTGAAGGTGTCCACCACCACCGAGCCCACGGGCTTGCCCGCGTCGTCCTTGGACAGAAAGCCTTCCAGGTTCTTTTTCAGTTCCGCCGCTTCCGCGTAGCGCACGTCGAGCACGGTGGTGATCAGCGGGCCCACCTTGCGGCCCTTCAGCTTCTGGGCCATGCGCTGGTTTTCCAGCGTGGTGCGTTCAAGCTCGGCCTTCTTGTCGGCCATGGTCACGACCTTGATCAGATCGCCCTGCCACGCGTAGTCCAGCCCGTTGCTGTCCAGCATGCCCTTGAACACGTCGGCCCACGCCACCCGGTTGACGTTGACGTTCACCGCGCCCTTCACGCCGGGGCTGAGGATGATGTTCTTGCCCGCAGCGGCGGCCAGGCTGCGCAGGGCCACGCCCACGTCAACGTTGTGCAGCTTCAGCGTTACCGGCACGTTGGGCAGGGGGCGGGCCTGCTGGTCCTGCTCTTCCGCCACCTTGTCCTGTTTCAGCACGGCGCGGGGCTTTATCTCGCGCGCTTCGCGCGAGGGAGAGAAGCCCGTGGAATTGGTGGACATGGCCTTCCACTTGTCGAAGAACGGGTCGGCTTCTTCCTTGCGCTTGGCGCAGCCCAGGGTGCCAAGGATGAATGCCGCCGCAAGCAGGACGACGAGGGCCAAGGGAACGTGTCTTCTCATGGAGCGCATCAGAATTCTCCCGTACTGCTCGCAGGTTACAGGTCGTCGCCCGAGTAGGGGATTTCCCTGTCGGTCACATCACCCGGCGATGCCAGGACGACCTTGCCCGGCGTTATCGACTTCACCACGTATCCGGTATCCGCCACGGTTTCGCCGGTGCGGTATTCAAGGCCGTCCAGGATGGCCAACACGCTGTTGCCGATGGCCACGTAGCCCGTGTAGGCGATGTCGTGCGCGGCGCTCTTGCCGTCCTTGTCACCCGACCCGCCGGGGCCGTCGCCCTTGCCCGGCACCGGGTAAAAGGGGTTTGGCGCCGCCTGGCGCACCGCCGCGTCCAGCACGTAGAGCTGGCTGGGGGTGATGACCGCTTCGGCCAGGGTCTTGCGGGCCTGCTCGACTATCGGGCCGGGCGCCTCGGCCCCGGGGGACAGCAGTCCCGTCAGTCCAGATGGGCCAGATGAGGTAGTCGGGCCAGACGAGGCGGATGGGGCGGCACCGCCGTTTGCCGGTGCCGACAGGCTGGACGAAAGGCCGCCGGATGCGCCAGCCGCCGGTACGGGCCGCGACGTGCCCGACGGCAACAGCAGGATGACCACCGCCACAATGGCCGCAACGCCCGCCATGCCGATCAGTATCTGTTCCCTGCGGGTCATGCCGTCACCCACCGATGCGCGTTGTGTTGCCGTTCACCTTCACCCAGATGGACACCTTGTAGCCCGGCCACTGGGTGCCTGCCGTCACTTCCATGGATTCCACCCGGTCCAGCCACGGCTGCGCCGTTACCTGCATCAGAAAGGCGCGGAACGATTCCAGCGGGCCGTCCATGGTTCCGTCCAGCCGCACCATGTTGCTGCCGCCCAGCACCGATTCCGCCAGCGGCACAAAGCGCACCCCCTTGAGCGAAGCGCGGTTGCCCATGTCCTGCAAGGTGCCGATGGCCTCCGTCAGGGCGGGCGGGGTGGGCGCGGCAAGCGCCGTGCGCCGGGCCAGCGCGGTGTCGAATCGGGCGGCGTCGGCCTTCATTTCGGCAATGACCGGGGCGAAGGCCTGCTGCATGCGCAGCATGGCGTGAATCTGCGCGGTTTCTTCGCGCACGCGGGCCGTCTCGCGCATGGCGGGCGCGATCAGCAGCAGCGCCATGCCCGCGATGGCCACAAGGGACAGCCCGGGGACGAGAAAGGGCGAGGTGCTTTTGGATGCTTGCATGGCTGTGCCCGTCACACCAGTTTGAGGGTGGCTATGAACTGCAATGATTCCGTGGCGGTGCCCGTTTCGGGGGTCTTTTTCTCCACCGTTACCGAAAGCACCATGGGCGAACGTTCCAGCCGGTACAGGAAGTCGGCCAACATGGCCTCTCGCTGGAGCATGTCGCCCGCTACCACCCCGGTGACCACGGCCATGGCCGTGGCCTGGGCGGCCGCGTCCGATTTGTCGGGCTTCTGCGCGCCCTTGCCCTTGGCGTCCCTTGCGCCGGGGGCGTGGGCGTCGTCCAACTGCGTCAGGCGCAGGCCGGAAAGCCGCACCCCCGAAGGCGTGACGGCGGCCAGTTCCGACAGCAGGGCCACGGATACCTGGCGGTTGCTCATGGACTGCACGGCCATGCGCAGGGCCTTGCCCTTGGTCGAGGCGGCCAGCAGTCTGGCCTTGTCGGTGGTTTCGCCATAGGCGGTCAGTTGCTGGCGCAGCCCGTCGCGTTCGTTACGGGCAGAAAGCAGGGCCGCACCCTGGACGCTGGCGAAGATGGCGGTGCACAGCACCATCACCATGCTGCCCACGGCCACGGCCAGGCGAAGGCGCTCGCGCTGGCGGGCCTGCTTGCGCTCGCGAAAGGTGTTGACGCAGTTCTGGGTGCGTTCGTCGTCGGACAGCGAAAGGCCGATGGCCCACTGGGCCTCGGCGCAGTCCGATGGCAGCTTGGCGATGTCCAGTTCGGCCCCGGGCGTGGCCGGGCCGCGCTGGCAGTTCAGCGCCGCGCACGGAATGCCCACCTGCCGCCCGAATTCGTCCACCAGCTGTTGCAGGCAGCCGCCGGGGGTGGAAAGGAACATGCGCGAAACGGCGGGGTAGCCGAGGGTGTTGGCGAAGTGGTCCATGGTGCGTTCGAACTGGCGCACCAGGCGTTCCACGGCAGGGGCGATGCTGGCGCCGATGTCCGGCGCGGGCTGGGCCACGGGGTGTGTCGGCGCGGCGGGCACCGGCATGGGCTGGCCCGTGCTGCCCTGCCCGGCAGGAGCGGGCAGGATGCAGGCGCTGTCGCGCAGCAGCAGGGCGCGGGCCTCGGCATCGGAAAGGGGGGCGGCGGTACCGGCGGAGGATTCCACCAGGGCGCGGGCCAGGCTGGCGAAGCCGGTCTTGACCATGCGGCTCAGCACCACCTGCGACGTGGAGTAGATGTCGATGCGGGTCGATTCCTCGTCGATGTGCAGCACCGCGAACTGTTCCGTTGCCGGGTCGAGCCAGCCGGTGGTGAACAGGTTGTGCGAGGCGATGACCCGCGTGGCCGCGCCAGCAAGGGCAAAGCCCGCCCGCTGCACGATGTTGCGCACCTCGCCAAGGGCGGCCCGCACGGCCAGCGTGGCGGTGACGGGAAGCTTGGGCACGCCCTTTTCGATGATCTCGCCGCCGATGGTGCAGTCGAACACCGATTGCCGCTCGTCGAACTCGCGTTCCTTGCGGGCGGTCCAGAAGGCCACGTCGTCGCGTTCCTTGGCCGAAACCTTGGGAATGCGGAAGTGCCAGTGTTCGGCGTGTTCGTCGGGCAGGGCGGCCCACACCTCAAGGTCGGGGACGGGTCCGCAGAAGTCCAGGATCTGCTGGCGCAGGAAGGAGGAAAAGGCGTCGTCGCCGGGCCGGATGCCAGTGGGAATGCGAATGGCCTGCACCCCCTGCAAGACCGGCAGGCCCGCGCGGCCATGGCGGCTTTCCGCCAGGTACAGGCAGCGGCCACGCCATTCCACGCCCAGCACGCGGCGTTCCTTCAGCGGGCGCAGCAGCGGTATGCTCCACCTGCTGGGACCGGGTTGCCCCGATGGGGCTGGTCCGGGCCGGAGAGCGGGGCGCGTTGCATCGCCCTTGCGGATGAGTTCGAGCAGTCGCCCGGTGGAAGACGCATTGGCGTGCAGACCCATTGAACCACCATCCCGATTACGGTTTCGCGGGGGGCGCGGGGCCACCCGTTGTTGTCGTGCCGTATCGCAAGGCCTGGGGCGTGCCGCATGGATGCCCGCCGCCGTGGCGGTGGAAGCGTTCCGCGAGACCATGCCCGGCCGCTCGCCATGACCAACCGGAACCCATAGGTACCGGCAGGTTATGACGGTGAGGTGTCCGTCCGGTTCTGCTCGTGTGGATGTGTGGAATGCGCCGGATCGAAAGGCCCCCCCTGCGGCCCGGCGTATCCCCCCCTCTAAGCGGCTCTGACCTTGCAGCAATGATTTGCTGCCGAGCGAGCGTGTTATAACTTTTCTAGAAAAAAGACCACTCGCCATCACCCGGCCCCCTGCAAACCCCGGTCGGTTTGCCATATGGCATTCCGGGGGGCGCGGCATGGGGGAAAGCTAACGGTATCGCCAGCATATTCGGCGGAAGGGAAAAGACAATCACCCTATACCGAAATCGCGGGTGATATTTGGGGTGATTTTTGAGGGGGGCGGCCTTGGCGCGGGCGCACCCCATGGCGAAACGTGTTGTGCGCGTTCCCATGATGGTGCCGCAGGGCGGGTGAGGTGGCCCGCCCATGCGCGCGATGCCCCGCACGCCGGTCGGGCGGGCGATGCCCCGCACGCCGGTCGGGCGGGCGGGGCGGTCAGGCAGTGGGCGGTTTGTCAGGTGGGTGGATGATCAGGTGGTCTGGCCGCGTGGTCTGGCGGTGGAGCGGGCCGGGCTGGCCGGGGTGCCGCGCGATGGGGCGGGCAGGGCAATCGGACGGTCTTGCGGTCAGGCGGTCGGGCGGGCCGGGTCGAACAGGGTGACCGCGTTGCGCAGTTCCTGCTGGTTGGCCACGCCGAGTTGCCGGTAAATATTGCGCACGTGCGTCTTCAGGGTGTTGTACGAAATGTTCAGCCTGTCGCAGATTTCCGGGCCACTGTGGCGGTCCGCCAGCAACAGGGTGACGGCCACCTGCTGCCGGGTAAGGCCCATGCGGCGCAGCGAATCGGCCAGGCAGGCGGCGGGCGGTGCCGAAGGATAGGTGCGCGGGGCCGCTTCGCCGAACAAGGTGGGGTGGAGTGACGGTGCGGGGGCCACGTCAGGGCTGTTTTTCGGAGCTGCCTGGGGGGCGGACGGGGCAGCGTCGGACGATGACGGCATGGCGGGGTAAGGCGCCGGAGTGATCGCGGCGGTGGAATCCGCAGGGTGCGCGTGGCGTAACACAAGTGGCGCATGTGGCGGGTGCGGCGTGTCCGATATGTCCTTCATGTCGGTGGTCCTCACGTCATGCAGGCTGAAGTTCGCGGGTACCGGCAGTTCCGCACCGTCGGCCCCCACCGGAGCGGGAGAGCGCCAGGCGCTGGTGGCTGCCCGTGGCGGCGGGGTTGCCTGGGCAGCCGGGGTGGTTGGGATGGCAGGCTCGGCACGCCCTGTCGAGGAGTCCTGACCAGGTGATGCGTCTTGTTCGAGGGATGCGTGCTGCCCGATTGCTGCGGCCATGGACGGGGTCGCACCGCCCGGCATGAGCGGCCTCGGTTCTGGTGCCTCGCCAGGTGCCGGGCACGGAGTCGTATCCGGCAACGGGTCAGGCGCCGGGGCTGCCGGGTCTGGTGGGTTTGGAGAACCGGGCAGATCGGACAGGTCGGCCAGGATGGTCCGCAAGGCGGCATCGTCGTCACATTCGGTGTCGTCCACCGCGCAGATCGGCTCGTCCGCGCCATCGTCGGGTACATGGCCGGGCAGCCGCCAGCCCATGTAGGTGGCCGGGTCGGGCCGTACCACCAGCATGATGGAAATGATGGCGCACACCGCCGCCAGCGAAAGCACCTGGATGTGGGCGATGTCCGGCGGCAGCAGCAGGCCAAGCACCAGGAATAGCAGGCTGCCCGCCCACTGCGAGCCGAACAGCAGCGCCCAGTACAGGGCCATGATGCGCGCGCGGTTGCGTCCGGCGTGCAGGCCCGCGCTGTGCAGCAGCGAGGAATACATGAATACGTCCAGCAGGGCGCTGCCCGAAAGCTGGATGAACATGGGCACGCGCGGCATGCGCTGGCCCAGCAGCATCAGCGTGGCAAAGCCCAGTCCCAGCAGTGGCAGCGCCAGCCGGAACAGGTGGCGGGGAGCCAGGGAAGGAACGATGCGCAGCAGGATGGCCGCGCACAGGGCCACCCCGCAGAACACCGCGCTGGAGGCCATGACCGTGGCGTCGCTTTCCGGGGGCAACTGGTCCAGCAACTGGTAGAACAGGCCGCAGGCCGCGCTGGCCAGGAACAGCGTCGCCAGCAGCGTGGCGGGCAGGGGGCGCAGGGGGGCGGGATCCCTTTCGTCGTCGGCCTTCGGCAGGGTGATGTTGCCGAGCAGCAACCGGGAAAGCATGGGCAGCCCCGCGCCAAGGGCCAGCCAGGTGGCCGCGCCGCCAAGGCCGGAAATGGACACGGCCAGTACCGATTCCGCCACAAAGGTGGCCACGGCGAAGCAGAGTGCGGCATCCAGGCCGGACAGGGCCGCCAGTCGCACGCCCCAGCCGTGGAAGAGCAGGACGGCACCCGCCACCGCCAGGGTGCCGGTAAGCACGTCAATGCCCGCGCCGTGTGGGCCGAGCCCCGGCACCAGCCCCAGCAGCGGAAGCAGCATGGCCGCCAGTGCTGCGTCGTGCACGCGCGAAAGACGCGTGGCGTGGGGCAGCAGCGCCACGCAGCGGGCACACGCCAGCATGGTGGCGATGGCCATGGGCATAACCCATTCGCCAGAGCTTTCCGGCAGGGTCAGTACCTGCGGAAGGTGCGCGCGCAGCAGGCCCGCCCGCATGAGATACCATACGCAGGCAATGGAAACACCCAGCCCCACGCCGCCGCGCAGCAGCAAGACGGCGGAGCGCAATGGCTGACGATCCGTTGGAAATGGCATGGCACTCCCCCCCAAAGGTTGCACCATCAAGAATGGAATATCGCTACTGCATGCATGATTTTATCGTTTGCGGCAACGAGGTTAGAGAAATTGTAACGACACGTAGGCGCGAATGGGGGGCGCATGGGGCAGGCATGGGGGCTGACTGGGGAAGGCGTGGGGGATGGCCGGGGATGATGGGGAGCCGACAGGCAGGACAGGCAGGACAGGCATGACAGGCATGACAGGCATGACAGGCAGGACAGGGAATGGCGCGGGGGCGCTGGGAGATGGAGCGGGAAAGCGGAAGGGACGGCGGACGGGGGCGGCCGGGGCTGAAAACGCAGAAAGGTCCCGGCGAATGCCGGGACCTTTACCGTCGTATGGTGCCGAAGGGGAGAGTCGAACTCCCACTCCCTTGCGGGAACTAGACCCTGAACCTAGCGTGTCTACCAATTCCACCACTTCGGCGCAGGAGGGTCTTCTAGCCAAACGCCGTGTAGTTGGCAAGCATTTTTTTCGAAAAGCTTGCGAAGCCCGGTGCCGGTGGTCTTGCACACGCCGGATGCCGTTGGTGGGCGCGGAAAAATACTTGCGTGGCTGGCGGGGGCTAAGGCAAAGGCTCATGCCTGCCGATAGCATCGGAGCGGACAGGTGACAGGAGACAGGGGCGCAGCGTCGTTCCGTCCACCGGGGGAAAGGAGACACGATGCCCAAGGCCAAGGGGGGCGGCACCACGCCGTCCCCGAATCGACAGGCGCACCGGGATCAGGTGCATGCCGATGCGGCAGCGCTCGCTGCGGACACGGGGTACCCCCTCGTGCTGGTGCTTGACGCGCGCCCTGCCGTGCGCAAGGCCCTGGCGTCCCAGGTGACCCTGCTGCTGCCGGGGGCGCGTGCGCATGCCGGACACCCAGGTGAGGCGCCCGACGCGCTCGCCATGTCTGTCATGTCCGGCGCGCCCGGCATGTCCGGCGCGCTCGCCATGCCCGTACCGTCCGGGCGTCTGGTTGTCCGGTTTGCCGGGGCGGACACCGCCGTGCTTCCCGGCTGGGAGGATGTCCCGGTGGCGGAGCTGCGGCCCCGCGCCGTGGACGGGGAATATGTTCCGGCGACCGCCCCGCATCGCAACGCCGCAACTGCTGCTTCTGCCGCCGCATCCGGATCTGCGGACCCGGCGGACCCGGCGGACCTTACGGACCTTACGGACCTTGCGGACCTCACGGACTTGGCGGACCTTGCGGACCTGGCAGACGTGGCGCTGGCGCTGGCCCGTTGCGGTCAGTTGCGCCGGGTGGCCGAGCCCGATGTGCCTTCCGGCCAGCGGCTTTCCGGGACGGCACTTGTTTCGGCCATGCCGAAGGTACTGCATCCGCTGCTGCCCGGCGTGTGGCGCACGGCAGAGGCGCTGATCGCTCAGGCGGGCGATGCGCTGCATGCGGAAGACATGGCGCTGCTGGCCCGCGTGGCGCACACCGTGCGCGGCATGGCGGCGAACTACGCCATGTCGGAATGGGCCGCCTGCGCGGCGGCGCTGGAATGTTCCGCCCGGTCCGCCGACGTTGCCGCCGCATCCGATGCCCTTGCGTGGCTGCGAGCGGCCCTGTCTGCCCTGTCTGCCTTGCCTGGCCTGTCAGGCCTGTCTGGTCCGTCAGGCGTGTCTGGCCTGTCTGGCGTATCAGGCGAGTCTGGCGGCGACACGGGGGGCTGACCGTCCCACCTCCCGCCATGCGATGGACGCGCGAACGCCGCCGCGCCGGGAATGGCCGTTCCGCAGCCTTCTTTTTGCCCGAACGCATCGACGGGCCGGACTCGCATCGGAGTCCGGCCCGTCGTTTGACTGCGGGGCAGGTAGTCTGGGCAGGAGCGGGGCAGGGGCGGGGCAGGGAAAAGCGGTCTTCGGCTAGGGGGTGACGGTCAGCCCATGCTCGATGGCGAAGCTGACCAGTTCCGCCGTGCTGTCGGCACCCAGCTTGCGCTTCAGGTTGGCCTTGTGCTTTTCCACGGTCTTGTGGCTGATGCACAGCTTGTCGGCGATCATTTTGTTGCCGTGGCCTTCGGCCACCAGCTTCAGGACCTGCTTTTCGCGGTCGCTCAGAAGGTCCAGCAGCGACCCGCTTTCGCGGCGGCCGTGGCGCAGAAAGTCCTCGATCAGCAGTTCGGAAATTTCGGGGCTGATGTACCGGCGCCCGGAAAGCACCGTTTCCATGGCCTGCACCAGGATGTCGCTGGAGACGTTTTTCAGCACGTAGCCGTCGGCCCCCGCGCTGAGGGTGCGGTAGATCAGGCTGTCCTTCTTGTGGGCGGTCAGCGCCAGCACCTTGGTGCGCTCGCAGCGCCGCTTGATTTCGCGGATGGCTTCCGTGCCGTCCATGAGCGGCAGCGTCAGGTCCATGAGCACTATATCCGGCATGTGCTTTTCAACGATTTTCAGGGCCTGGATGCCGTCCGGGGCCTCTCCCACGATGGTGAACGCGGGATATGCCCCGAGCAGGGCCTTCAGCCCTTCACGGACGATATCAAGGTCTTCGACGAGCACAACGGTTTTCGACATGTCGGCAGCCTTTGACTGTGGTGTGGCTGGTCTGAAAATAACACGGTACGTTATATGTGCCCCCGGTGGAATTGTAAACCTGCTTTCGTCGCAGTAGGGTTATTCCCCATTATAACGTAGGGTGGGAGCGCGCGATGGAGCGTGCACGGCAGTGCCACCGCAACGGGAATGGTGGTGACGCGGCGTGCCAGTACGCTGCTGTGCAGGCACATGCGGCGCAGGCTGTCTGCATGGTGTGCTTCGGGCCGATGCGGTGGCGTGATGGGCGCTTTGCGGGGTGTTTCGGCGCAGGCATGGCAGGGCATTCGCGCCCAGGGCGGTGCGCCATGGCGCGTAATGGCGCGTGTGCAGGGGGGCTGGGCGTGTCCGGGCCTGTGACGGGGGGGTGTCTGGCCAAAGCCGGGCGGTTCGGGAACCCTCCGTCATTTCGCGGGGGCATGCAGCCAGCAGCGCACGTCGTGCGAGCGCGCCGCGTCGTCACCGTTCGTCTGCGACGGCATGGCGAGCAGGGGCGGTTCCTGTTCGGCGCAGCGGGCGAAGGCGTGCGGGCAACGGTCGCGGAAGGTGCAGCCGGAGGGCAGCGCCCACAGCGGCGGCACCGTGCCCGGAATGGCCGAAAGCCGCTCGGCGCGCGGGCCGGAAACGGCCTGCGGCACCGAGCGCATCAACCCTTGGGCATAGGGGTGCAGCGGCCGGGCGAAAAAGTCGTCCACCGTCGCATGCTCCATGATCCGCCCGGCGTACATCACGGCCACATGGTCCGCGGTTTCCGCCACCACCCCCAGGTCGTGGGTGATCAGCAGCACGGATGCCCCCCGGTGGGCCGCAAGGTCGTGCATCAGGCGCAGTATCTGGCGCTGGATGGTCACGTCCAGTGCGGTGGTGGGTTCGTCGGCGATCAGCAGGCGCGGGTCGCAGGCCAGCGCCATGGCGATCATCACCCGCTGGCGCATGCCCCCGCTCATCTGGTGCGGAAAGTCGCGGGCACGCAGTTCCGGCGAGGGAATGCCCACCTGCCGCAACAGGTCCACGGCGCGGGCGGCGGCATCGGACCGGGAAAGGCCAAGGTGCAGCCGCAGCCCCTCGGCTATCTGCTCGCCCACCCGGAACACCGGGTTCAGCGAGGTCATGGGTTCCTGAAAGATCATCGAGATGCTGCGCCCGCGCACCCCGCGCATGTCCTGCTCCGGCAGGGCCAGCAGTTCCCGCCCTTCCAATTGCACCGACCCGGCGGCAATGCGCCCCGGCTCGGGCACCAGGCGCAGCAGGGCCAGCGCGGTCATGCTCTTGCCGCAGCCGGATTCGCCCACCAGGCACAGGGTGCGCCCCGGTTCTATGGAAAAGGATAGCCCCGCCACGGCGCGCAGGGGGGCGCCCGGTGCGCCCTCGGTGTCGGGCCGCCCCGGAAATTCCACGCTCAGGTCGCACACGTCCAGCAGGCGTTCCGCGCCGGTCGCCATCCGGGATGTTCTGGTGTCGTCGGTCATGTCTGGCCTGTAGCTGTTTCCGGGTGATGCCGCCAGCCCGGTGAAGGGGGAAAGGCTGGCGAAGGGCTATCCGTTGGCCGCCTCGCGCGCAAGGGCCAGCAGGGCCCGGTATACCGGCACCAGGCTGGCGACCAGCAGGTGTTCGCGGTCGGTATGCTGGCTGGTTTCACCTTCCGCGCCCCAGACCACCCCGGCCATGGAAAGATCGGTCAGGAACCGGGCGTCGCTGGCCCCGTGGGCGCAGCCGGTGGCCGTGCCGGGGGCGTGGCGCAACAGCCTGCCCAGCCACGGGGTGTCGCCGGTGACGAACAGTGGCTCCATGCGGCTCACGGACAGGTCCCCCCGCACGGCGGCGCGCATGTCGGCCACCAACTGGTGGGGATCGTCGTTCTCCGTGTAGCGCACGTCCAGATGGGCCACGGCTTCGCCGGGCACCTGGTTCACCGCCGTGCCCGCATGCAGCAGGCCCAGGTTCAGGGTGCGGTGCCAGTGGTCGTCAGCTTGCCGAGGGAGGGCGGGGTGCGTCGGTGTGCCGGTTTTCGCCCTGTCCGGCATATTCGGCATATCCGCCAGATCGGCCCCGTCCGCCATATCCGGCAGCCCGGCCAGACCTGGGTACAGGCCGGGGAAAAGGGGCTTCAGTGCCTCGTAGTCGCGCACCAGCGCGTCCACGGCGTTCTCGCCCAGCCAGGGCCGGGCGCCGTGGGCGCTTTTGCCCCGCGCCGTGAGTACAAGGTCGATGACGCCCTTTTCCTTGATGATGACCGAGCCCGGCGCGCCGCCGTCCAGCGCCACGCAGAAGTCGGCGCGGATGTGCGGCAGCACGCGGAAGGCGCCGTTGCGGCCGCCGGTTTCCTCGTCGCCGGTGATTACCAGCACCAGGGGCAGGGCCTGCGGCCCCAGGCCGCGCGCGGCAAGTTCGCGCAGGCAGCGGCGGCACAGCACCAGGGCCAGGGCCACGGCGTACTTGTCGTCGATGGCGCCGCGTCCGTGCAGCACGCCGGTGGCCGCGTCAAGGCGGGGAGTGAACATGTCGTCCGCGCCGTCCACCACGTCGAAATGCACCAGCAGGGCCAGCGGCGCGGCGTGGCTGGGGTTGCCCGCCAGCAGCGAGGGTACGCCCTCGTGCTCCATGCGGGTGCAGGGAATGCCGTTGTCGGCCAGCCAGGCGGCGATGACATCCGCGCAGCGGGTTACCTCCGCCGGGCGCGATGCCGTGGAGCGGATGGCCATGAGCCGGGCTGTCAGCGCCACCATGTCGGCGATGTCCGAGGTGGTGACTTCGTCCAGTCCCGTTGGCAGGCAGGCGCGGGTCTGTTCCGCGAAACGGGCGAAGGTGTCCGTGAGCCCGGTGCCCGAAGGGCCGTCTGGCGTGTCGGGCGCGTTTGGTGTGTCGGGCGCGGCGGCATCGGCATATATGGAATGGGACATTGCGGCAAAGGCTCCTGCGAAGGCTGTGGTTGATGCGTCCGCCCCGCACCCGTTGCCCGCACGGGGCCGGGCTGTCGGGGGGCGGCGACGGAGCGAAAGGCTACCGCAGCGGGCCGGGCACGTCCAGTTCCCGGGCACATCTCCGGTCTCGCCCCAGACCTAGCCCCGTCCCGGCCAATCCCGATCAATCCCGGCCATGTCCCGGCAGGAACGGCAGGCGGGCGGGCGCTGGCTGCGTCCACGGGCTGTGTCCCACGGAGCGGTCATGAGTGGCTGCTTGCCGCGCTGGGGGTGACGGTTTTTGTCGAGAAGGAACTTGACAATCATTTTCATGAGGTGCAGAACCAAGGCGTCGGGCGTGTACGCCCGGCCCCGTACCCGTTGCCCGCGCCTCGCGCGGCATCGGCGGTGCGGGCAGAAGGTCGTTGCCGACCGGGCCAAGGAGATGCGTATGCCTTGTTGCAAGTTGAGTGATGTCCCCGCCGGATGCCGGGTTCGGGTGCGTCGTCTCTGCGAGAATCAGGGCGAGCGGGGAAGGCTGTGCGCGCTGGGCATAACGCCCGGTACGGAGTTGGAAGTCTGCTCGCAAGGGGGCGCATGCTGCGTCCGGGTGCGCGATGCCTCCTTGGTGCTGGGCGACACCCTGGCCTGTGATGTCTACTGCGAACCGGTGCATTCCGGCCAGTTGCTTCGGGACTGATGGAGCTGGCGGGATTGGCGGAATTGGCGGGATTGTCCGCCGGTTTCGGTCCCTTGTTTTCCGGTGCGGCTTCAGAGCCCGGGCGGGCGCGTGAGGGCCGAAGGGTTCCGCGCAAGGCGTGCCGACCGGTACCGCAGCCCGGATGCGGGCATCAGAAAAGGAGAACACAATGAGTTGGGACACCCTGGTGGTCGCCGCCATCGTACTGGCGGCGGCGGTTTATGTCGCCCGGCGGTACCTGTTCCGCAAGTCGGGCGGGTGCGGATGCGGCTGCTCCGGTTCGTCCGGTGCGTCGGGCTGCTGCGGCGGCGGGGGCCACATCGCCTCCAAGCCGGGAGCATCCTGCGGTTGCGGCAAGTAGCACTGCGACAAGCTGGTGATGGCCGGCCCGAGGGCCGTGCCTTTTTTTAACACCGATTGATGAGAAAGATTTTCAATTTCGCGGGCGCAGCCAGCCCGCGCACAGCGAGGAGGAGACACGAAGATGGGCAAAACCATTCCCCTGCGGCAACTGGCCGTGGGCCAGCGGGCGCGCATCACCACGGTGGGTGCGCACGGTGAACTTGGGCGGCGTATCCGCGACATGGGGCTGATCCCCGGTGCGGAAATAGAAGTCGTGGGGCGCGCGCCCCTGATGGATCCGGTGGCCTTGCGCCTGAAGGGGTTCACCCTCTCGTTGCGCAACAACGAGGCCGATTTCATCGCCGTCGAGATCGACGCCAAGCCCCGTCCGCAGGAGTAGCCATGTCTGCCAACGTCATCGTCGCCCTTGCGGGCAACCCCAACTCCGGCAAGACCACCGCGTTCAACGAGTATACCGGCTCGCGCCAGCACGTGGGCAACTACCCCGGCATCACGGTGGAAAAGAAGGAAGGCATCGCCCGTGTGGACGGCCGCGAAGTGCGCGTGGTGGACCTGCCCGGCACCTATTCGCTCACCGCCTACACCCAGGAAGAAGTGGTGGCCCGCCGCGTGCTGGTGGAAGACCGCCCCGACGTGGTCATCGACGTCATCAACTCGGGTGCGCTGGAGCGCAACCTGTACCTGGCCGTGCAGCTCATGGAACTGGGCATTCCCGTTGCGCTCGGCCTGAACATGATCGACGAGGCCCGCAAGCAGGGCCTGCGCATCGACGCCGCCCGCCTGTCGCAACTGCTGGACCTGCCCGTGGTGGAAACCGTGGCCCGCACCGGCGAAGGGCTGAAGGATCTGATGTCCGCCGCCGTAGCCCATGGCGACGCCAAGCGCGGCACCCCCTGGAAGCCGCTGGAAATCTCCTACGGTCCCGACCTCGACCCGGTGCTGGCCCGCATGGTCGAGCGCATCGAGGCCGCCCGGTTCCTTACCGACAAGTACCCGTCCCGCTGGGTGGCCCTGAAGTACCTGGAAAGCGACGATGACATCCGCGCCCTGGGCCGCGCCGCCGGTCCGCTGGCGGCGGAGTTGGAAGCCATGGCCGCAGAGGTGTCCCGCCATTTGGAAGCCACCCTGAACAGCTACCCCGAAGCCGTCATCGCCGACTACCGCTACGGCTACATTTCCGGCGTGCTGCGCCAGGGCGTGCTGACCCGCCACGACGAGCTTTCGCAGCGCCTTGCCGCCTCCGACCGCATGGACCGAGTGCTCACCCACCGCCTGCTCGGCCCGGTGATCATGCTGGCCGTGCTGTACGGCATCTACGAAATCACCTTCGCCATCGGCGAATACCCCATGGGCTGGGTGGAAGCCTTCTTCGGCTGGATGAACGAGACGGCATCCGCCGCGCTGCCCGAAGGCCTGCTGAAGTCGCTGGTGGTTTCCGGCATCATCGACGGCGTGGGCGGGGTCATGGGCTTCGTGCCGCTGATCATGCTCATGTTCATGATGATCGCCTTCCTTGAAGACTCCGGCTACATGGCCCGCGTGGCCTACATGCTGGACCGGGTGTTCCGCCTGTTCGGCCTGCACGGCTGCTCGGTGATGCCGTTCATCGTGTCCGGCGGCATCGCGGGCGGCTGCGCCGTGCCCGGCGTCATGGCCGCGCGCACCCTGCGCAGCCCGCGCGAGCGGCTGGCCACCATCCTTACCGCACCGTTCATGACCTGCGGCGCCAAGCTGCCGGTGTTCATCCTGTTCGTGGGCGTGTTCTTCGCCGAGCAGGAGGCACAGGCCATGTTCGCCCTTACCATGCTGGGCTGGGCCATGGCGCTCATCGTCTCGCGCATCCTGCGCTCCACGGTGATCAAGGGCGAATCCACGCCCTTCGTCATGGAACTGCCCCCCTACCGCCTGCCCACCCTGCGCGGCATCCTCATCCACACCTGGGAACGCACCTGGCAGTACATCAAGAAGGCCGGTACCGTCATTCTGGCCATCTCCATCCTGCTGTGGGCGGCCATGACCTTCCCGCAACTGCCGGAAGACCGTACCGCCGCGTTCGAGGAACAACGCGCCGCCATTACCGCCCAGAAGGAAGCGGCCGAAGCCGCCGGTGAAAAGGCCGCCGAGGCGGAAACCGCCGATGCCGACAAGAATGCCTCTGGCGAGGCCGTGGCAGAGGCGCCCGCCGCCGCTGGCGACGAAGCCGGTGAAGCCGCCGCCGAAGGCGAGGAAGAGGATCCGTTCGAGGCCCAGCTTGCCGCCATCGACGCCGAGGAAGCAGCCGCCGGTCTGGAATACTCCATTGCGGGCCGCATGGGCATTGCCCTGGAATCGGTGACCAAGGTCGCCGGGTTCGACTGGCGTACCAACATCGCTCTGGTGGGCGGCTTCGCGGCCAAGGAAGTCATCGTCTCCACCCTCGGCACGGCCTATTCGCTGGGCGAGGTGGACGCCGAGGACGCCTCGTCGCTGGCCGAACAGATCAAGGCCGACCCGCACTGGACCCCCGCAGTGGCCGCCGCGCTGATGGTCTTCGTGCTGCTGTACGCCCCCTGCTTCGTCACCGTGGTGGCCATCAAGCAGGAATCGGGCTCGTGGGGCTGGGCCATCTTCAGCACGGTGTTCAGCACTGTTCTGGCCTTCGGCCTCGCTGTGGTCGTCTACCAGATCGGCACCGCCATGCTGGCGGGGGGCTAACCCCGCCGGGCAGGGCCCGTGCGTCATCAGCACAATATGCGCAACCACAACGGGGCGCCCTTCGGGGCGCCCCGTCCGCGTTTGGGGCGTATTCCCCGCATACCCGCATCCCTGGCGCTTTCCGGTCTCCCCTCGGGCGCGCTACCCATTACCATGCATCGCCCCCGTTCGCTTGCGCGCGGGGTACGTGCCGTTTACATTGGTTCGTGGCGCCGCCATGCACGGCGTGCCGGGGGGCATGCCGCACATTGACACCGCGTGCCGCACATGCGGGACGGGGCGTGGCGCAGGAGGATTCGCGGGGGCAGATCGACAAGCCATTCGAGGGGGGAATGACGTCATGCGGCGCGGCCGTACCATCAAGGCGCAACTCAGGCTCTATTCACTGTTGCTCATCCTGCTGCCGTTGGCCCTGTCGCTGGCGGCGTTCTACGGCGTATTGCGTACGGATGGGCTGCGCAGGGCCCAATGCGAGATGCAGGCGGAACTGCGCCACCATCGCTTCGACGTGGAACGCTGGCTGGGCTACCGACTGGCCGACGTGGTGCACGTGTCGCGGACCGACGCGGTGCGTACCGTGGACCTGTCTGCCATGAAGCGGGATTTCCATGCCTTTCTCGACGCGCATGGCGATTTCCGCTCTCTGGTCTATGTGGATGCCGAAGGGCGCACCGCAGTGGACATGGACGCGCCTGTCGGCGTGGACCTTTCCGACCGCGAATATTTCCTGCGGGCGCGGCAGGGGCAGCCGTTCATCTCGCGGGTGCTGGTGGGGCGCACCTCGGGGAAGGCCATCGTGATCTTTTCGTCACCGGTGCTGAACCCGCAGGGCGAATTCGCGGGGCTCATCTTCGGCGTGGTGCGCATCGATGCGCTGCTCGACATGGTCAGCAGCCTGCGGCGCACCCCGGTGGATCCGTCCTTTCTGGTCGACGCGGCCACCAGCGTACCCCTGCTGGCCCCGGACGACGCACAGCCCATCCCGGTACCCGCACTCGATGTGCCCATCGACGGCCCGGCCATCTACCGCAACCGCGACGGTGCCGAGGTGCTGGGGGCGGGGCTGCCGCTCAAGAACGGCGAATGGCTGCTGGTGCAGGAACGCGCCGTGTCCGACGTGCTGGGCGACATGCATCGGTTGCTGCTGCTCCTGCTGGCGGTGTCGGGGCTGACCATTGCCGCGCTCACCCCCTTTCTGCTGCGTCTCGCCCGGCGCGTCACCAACCCCATCGAACGCATTTCGGCCCTGTCCGAACGGATCATGGCCGGTGAATACGGCACTTGCTGTCCCGGCCCCGACGTCGCGGACATGCCCCCGGAGCTGGAGCGTTTGTCCCGCAATTACCATCGCATGGCCGAGCGCATCGGCGCCCACGTGGGTGAGCTTGAGCGCCTGTCCGGTACCGACGACCTGACCGGATTGGCCAACCGCCGCCTGCTGGCGGACACGGGGGCGCGCATCGTCAGCATCTGCCGCCGGGCCGGGCAGCCGTGCGCCTGCCTGATGCTGGACCTGGACCACTTCAAGCATATCAACGACGTGCACGGGCACGCCACCGGAGACGAGGTCCTGCGCAGGCTGGCCGCCGCCATCATGGCCACGGTGCGCTCGTCCGACTTCGCGGTGCGCATGGGTGGCGAGGAATTCGCCATCATCGCCCCCAATACCGACGCCCCCCACGCCATGGCCCTGGCGGAGCGCCTGCGCCGCAACGCGGAACGCATCGAACTGCATCAGGCGGGGCTGCTCGTGCCCGTGACCATCAGCGTGGGGGTGGCGGGCATGACCGCCACGCCGCGCTACGGTGCCGGACCGCTGGAAGACCTGCTGGCCAGGGCCGACCATGCGCTGTACCGGGCCAAGCAGGCGGGGCGCAACCGGGTGGTGCTGTGGGATGATGCCGACCACGCCGTGGGGGAGGCTTCGGCCGCCTCCGATGGTGGGGAGATGCCGCAAAAGGGCGCACGACTGCTTGGGCCGCTGGGCGGTTCCTGATGTCGTCGGGGTGAGGTTGGCCGGTTGGCCGGGGCGTGCTGCGGGCGCATCGGCGTGTGAAGCCCGGTGCATGGCCGCGCCGCCTGTTGCATGCCGCGTGCGTGAACCACGAAAACGGCGCCTCCCGTCAGGAAGGCGCCGTTGTCATGTCTGTCGCTGGCCACTGCCCGCCGCGCTGTCCGCAGCCCTGTCCGGCGTGCTGCCGGGCGTGTCGGAGGGCGGGCGCGTGCGGTGCCGCGTGGCGATGGACTAGCAGATTTCGATCAGTTCGATGTCGAAGGTCAGGTCTTCGCCGGCCAGGGGGTGGTTGGCGTCGAGGGTGACGTGCTCTTCGGTGACGTCGGTGACGGTGACGTCAAGCTCGCCGTCGTCGGTCATGAGTTGCAGCATCAGGCCCACTTCGGGTTCGATGTGCGGGGGCACCTGATCGCGGGGCACGGTGATGATCATTTCTTCCACGTGCTCGCCGTAGGCTTCGGTGGCGGGAATGGTGATCTTCACCGACTGGCCCTTGCCAAGGCCCAGCACGGCCTTTTCGAAGCCGGGAATCAGCATGCCTTCACCCAGGGTGAATTCCAGGGGTTCGCGGTCGCGCGAGGAATCGAATTCGGTGCCGTCGTCCAGCGTGCCAGTGTAGTGAACGCGGACGGTATCGCCGTTTTTGAGTGCCATTTTTGGGCTCCTTGGGGGAGAATCTGGGATGATATCCGCAAGCCGGAATGAAGGGGGCAACAAGGGCCCCGGCGGCCGGGCGGACCCGTGGACCATCGCCCGACCCGTACGGAAAGTCAAAGATTATTCCCGGCGCGGGGATGCAGGGCGACCGTGCGGCCCGTGTGGCTCGTGCGCCCCGTGCGGTCCGTTCGTGACGTCACGCGCGGCAGATGGTGTCGCCGCGCCGGATCGCGGGTTACGTCTCGGCCTGTGGTGCATCCCACCCGGCGCACAGCCGCACGGCGGCCCGGCACAGCACCTCGGCCCCCACGGGCAGGCACGATTCGTCCGGGGCAAAGCACGGGTTGTGCACCGGGGCCACGCCCGGCCCGCCGCAGCCCACGAAAAAGAAGCACCCCGGCACCCGTTGCAGGAACATGGAAAAATCCTCGCCGCCCATGGTGGGCACCGGCTCCATCACGCGGTCCGCGCCCACGGCGTCCAGCGCGGCCCGGCGCACCAGGGCCGCCGCGCGCGGGTCGTTGATCACCGCCGGGTGGCACCACTGAAAGTCCAGCCGGTGCGTGGCGCCCATGGCCGCGCACACCCCGCCCGCCACCTGGTTGATGCGCTGTTCCCACAGGTTGCGCACCTCGGGCGCGAAGGCTCGCACCGTGCCCGCCATGCGCGCCTCGCCGGGGATGACGTTGTACGCGGTGCCCGCGTGCAGTTCGCCTATGGTCAGGATGACCGGCTCCAGCGGGCTGGTCATGCGGCTGACCACTCGTTGCAGCCCGCCCACCACCTGGGTGGCCGTTTCCAGCGCGTCCACGCACAGGTGCGGGTTGGCGGCGTGGCCGCCCTTGCCCAGCACGGTCAGTTCGAAGCGGTCCATGGCGGCCATGAGTGGGCCGGGCTTTACGCCCACGAAACCGGCGGGAATCTCCGGCCAGACGTGTGCGCCGAGGCACACGTCCACCCTGGGGTCGTCCAGCACGCCCGCCTCGATCATGGGCGCGGCGCCGCCGGGGCCTTCCTCCGCCGGCTGGAACAGGAACAGGATGCGTCCGCGCAGGGCGCCGGAATCTTCCGCCGCCAGGGCGGCGAGTACCCGCGCTGCGCCCAGCAGCATGGCCATGTGCATGTCGTGCCCGCAGGCGTGCATGCAGCCGGGATGCTCGGAGGCGTAGGGGAGCCCCGTGGCCTCGGTGATGGGCAGGGCGTCCATGTCGGCGCGCAGCATCACCGTGGGGCCGGGGCGACCGGAATCGAGCAGGGCGGTAACCCCGGTGCCCGCGATGCCCGTCCGCACCGGCAGGCCCAGCGTGGTCAGTTCTTCGGCCACCAGCGCGGCGGTGCGCACCTCGTTGAAGCCGGTTTCGGGGATGCGGTGCAGGCGGCGGCGCAGGTCGACGATGCGCGGTGCGGCCGCGCGGACGCGGTCGGAAAGGGATTCCATGGGTTCTCCTGCCTTGTCCCGGCCTGTCTGCGGCGGGTCGCGGCGATGTACGTGCGATGGGCGCGGCACGGCGCGGCATGGGATCATCGGCTTGCCGGACCGCTGGGGCTTTGGCCGTGGCGGTGCGGGGTGCGAAAGGCCGGATTCCGTGCTTCGGGCGTTGACAAAACATTGGCGTGGCGATAGTAGTACCAATCAGTACCACGCATGAGTTGTTCCCCGCCGCGCATGGGACCCGGTGGTGCCTTGGCCAGCAACTGGCCACGGCGTTCGGAGCGAGGCGGAGGAACTTGGGCGAAGGAACCGGTACGGATGCCTGTCCGGCACCGTGGGCAGTGTAGCGCAAGGCGGCGTTGTCGTCAGCCCCGCCCCTGCCATCCGGATGCCCGGCCCGCGACCGTCCGGTTTGCGGCCATCCGGCCCTCATGCACCGGTACCCCGCCTGTCCGGCGGGCTTTTGGAAGGACGCACATGGAACTCATTCAGGCATTGCGCAAGTTCGGCTTCACCCAGCAGGAATCGTTGATGTACCTTACCCTGCTGCGGCACGGCAGCCAGAGCCCGCAAAATCCCCACAATCCCATGACCGGGTACGAGGCGGCCAAGGCTGCGGGAATTTCGCGCTCCAACGCCTACGCGGCGCTGTCGAGCCTGGTGGAAAAGGGCGGGGCCGTGGTGGCCAGCGGCGACACCAGCCGCTACATGGCCCTCCCGCGAGAGGAACTTTTGCTGAACCTGCGTCGCGACGCCGAGGGCACGCTGGCCTTCCTGGAAGCCAACCTGCCGGACAGCGAACCGGACGAGACGCCCTATCTGACCGTGGCGGGCCTGCGCAACACCGAGGACAAGATCCGCAACATGCTCCATCTGGCGCGGCTGCGGGTGTACGCATCCATGCACGCGGACAACGTGGCGCTGTTCCGGCGCGAGTTTGACGACTGCGTGGCGCGCGGCCTGAAGGTGGTGCTGCTGTCGGGCGCAGATCCGGGCATTGCCGGGGCCACGTTCCTGAAGAACCAGGCGGGCACCGGGCACGTGAAGCTCATCGCCGACACCAGCGAGGTCATCGCGGGCCTGCTGGAACCGGGCGTGAGCGGACGCTGTCTGTATTCGCGCAACGAGCACCTCGTGTACCTGATGCGCGAGGCCATACTTCACGAAATGGAACTGATCCGCATCCGCGCCGCCATGCCGGGCGCCGGGGCCGGGTCCGTTTCGGACGACTGACGCACCACCGGGCAGGGCGCACGACGCGGCCCGCGCACCGGAAACATGACGGAGACCTTCATGCCCAATGTTCGTTCCACGTACACCGATGCGGTCGGCTTCTTTGGCCGGACCACGCCCGAAGAACTGGTGGCCGCCTACGGCAGCCCCCTGTACGTCTACAGCGAGGCCCTGCTGCGCGCGCGCTGCCGCGAGATGAAGGCCCTGTCGGCGCACCCCGGCTTTTTCGTGAACTATTCGGCCAAGGCCAACACCAACCTTTCCCTGCTGCGCATCGTGCGCGAGGAAGGGCTGGTGGTGGACGCCATGTCGCCCGGCGAAATCCACGTCAACAAGGCCGCCGGGTTCGCCCCGGACCAGATATTGTACGTGTGCAACAACGTGTCCGAGGCGGAACTGGCCAGCGCCGTGTCGCACGGGCTTCTGGTGAGCGTGGATTCGCTGTCGCAGCTCGATACCCTGGGCAGGGTGAACCGGGGCGGCAAGGTGATGGTGCGCTTCAACCCCGGCATCGGCGCAGGGCACCACCAGAAGGTGGTCACGGCGGGCAAGGCCACCAAGTTCGGCGTGGATCCCTCCGACGCCTCGCTGGCCGAGTTGCGGGCCATCCTGGCCAAGCACGAGATGACCCTGACGGGCATCAACCAGCACATCGGTTCGCTGTTCCTGGAGCCGGAAGGGTACGTGGCGGCGGCGGAATTCCTGCTGTCCGTGGCCGGGAAGTTCGACACCGTGGAGGTCATCGACTTCGGCGGCGGCTTCGGCATTCCCTACCGCAAGTACGAGGACCAGCCCCGCCTTGACCTGGCCGCCACGGCGGACCGCCTGCACGCGCTCATTTCCGGCTGGTCGGAACGCACCGGTTACAAGGGCCGCTTCTACATCGAGCCGGGCCGCTACGTGGTGGCCGAATGCGGCCTGCTGCTGGGCACCGTGCACGCCACCAAGAACAACGGCCCCACCCGCTACGTGGGCACCGACCTTGGCTTCAACGTGCTGGCCCGCCCGGTGATGTACGACGCGCACCACGACATCGAGGTGTACCGCAAGGGCGGCGCGCCCGACGCGGCCCTGCATCCCCAGACCGTGGTGGGCAACATCTGCGAGAGCGGGGACATCATGGCCAAGGAACGCCTGCTGCCCGCCGTGCAGGAGGGCGACATCCTGGGCGTGCTGGACGCCGGGGCCTACGGCTACGCCATGAGTTCCACGTACAACCAGCGGCTGCGCCCTGCCGAGGTGCTCATCGGCCTTGATGGGGAACCCCGGCTGATTCGCCGTCGGGAGGAGCTTTCCGATTTGATGGCCCTTTTTCCTGATGCGTAACCCGGATGGCCTTTTCGCCCGTTGGCTGCGTCAAACTTCACCTGCCATATCGGTCGAATACGAGAAGAGTATACTCCCTCATGGCAGGCTCGTTTTTCTTGCCAACGAACGAAAATTCTCATCCGGCCTTTCACCCCAGTAGGGTGTGCAAGGAAATGTAGCAGAGGGGAGTTAGCTAATTACCACCCCGTCCGATCTGTCTGGCACGTCGAGCATGCGCCGCAAGGGCGCGTAGGCGGCGTCGGGCGGGTGCAGCAGATTTTCGATGGGCGGCACCACGCCGCTCACCGGAAAACCGGACAGCATGGCTACCGCCTCCATGTTGTCGCGGACAAGGTCCGGGGATGCGGAACGTTCCTTGGTGTGAACGAAAACGATCCCTGCCGGTTCCATCCCTCTCCGGACCAGCGCCTCCACCGAGAGGAGCGTGTGGTTCACGGTGCCCAGCCCCGCCCGCGCCACCAGCACGGGACGGGCGTCGGCGGCCCGGATGCAGTCTATGCACAGGGCCTCCGGCGTGAACGGCACCATCAGGCCGCCCGCTCCTTCAAGGACCAGAGAGGCGTGCTTACCGCGCAGACATGCCAGACTGCGCACCAGGTCTTCCGTCTCCACGCCGCGCATTTCGTCCCGCGCGGCGTGGAGCGGAGCCTTAGGCGCCGCAAAGCACCATCCCACCGCTTCCGCCGGGTCGCGCCCGGCCAGTTCCGGAACGTGCCGGTACACGAAGGCCGCGTCGCTGTCCGTGTCGTACGGGCTCGTGCACCCGGTCTGCATGGGCTTGGCGTAGAAGGGCTGCTCCCCCCGCGCGAACAGTTCGCGCAGCAGCAGCATCGACACCACCGTCTTGCCCACGCCCGTGTCCGTGCCCACCACGAACAGGGCGCGGGATGGGGTTGCGTGCGTGGTGTTCATGATGGCTCTCCATGGGGGCTGGCTGGGGCCTCCGCCGGTTCTTCTTCCCTTTCCTGTTTCCACGCCCTGGCCAGCAGGTCCACGCAGCGGGCCACGTCGTCCACCCGGTGCAGGGCGGTAAGCCCCAGCCGCAGGATGGCCGCGCCGCGCCCCACGGTGGGATGGCGCGCGGCCAGGGCGAGCACGCCGGGGCCGCCGTCCGTGGGGGCGCGCAATCTTGCGGCAAGGCGGGTGCAGCGGTCCTCGTCGCCCACGTCCACGCAGACCACGTGAGCCCCTTCGCGTACGGGCAGCCCTTCGGCGCGCAGGCCCGCGCGCAGGGCAGCGCCCAGCGCGGCGAGGTGGTGGCGGCGACCGTCCAGCCGGGGCAGCAGGTCCAGCAGGGCCAGGCAACAGGCGGCGTGCGCTTCCGGCAGGGCGGTGGAGTGGATCAGCGGCGAGGCCAGGTTTTCCAGTGCGCTTCGGGTGCCGCGCGGCAGCAGCAGGAACGCCCCGAACAGCCCCAGCGCCTTGCCCAGCGTGCCCACGGCGGCGTCGGCAACGCCGTGCGCCCGCCCGCGCCCGCCCGTGCCAAGGGCGCCGAAGGCGTGGGCCTCGTCCACGATGACGAAGGCCCCGTGCTCGCGGGCCACCGCGCCCAAGCGGGTCATCTCCGGCAGGGTGCCGTCCATGCTGTACAGCGATTCGGCAAGGATGACAGGCTGTGTTGCGTCGTTGCCGCCGCTGTTGTTGTCGCTGCTGTCCCGCCACGCGGCCAGACGGCGCGACAGGTCGTCCATGTCCGCATGGCGGTGCGTATGCAGGCGCGCTCCGGTGGGGGGCAGGGCATGGGCCATGCTGGCATGCACCCGGCGGTCCAGGAACACGGCGTCGCCGTGCCCCAGCAGCCCCCACAGCAGGGCCAGATTGGCCTGATACCCGCTGGGCAGGAACAGGCATTCGGCATAGCCGAAGTAGTCTGCCCATGCGGCTTCGGCCTTTGCCGCCAGTGCGGTGTGCCCGGCAGCCAGGCGCGAGGCCGTGCCCGACGGCGCATGCCGCGCGAAGCAGTCGGCCACCGTGGCCCGCCATTCTTCGTGGGCGGCAAGGCCCAGATAATCGTTGCCCGAGAACTGGAGCAGCGGACGGCCCTGCATGTGCACCAGCGCCGGAGAGGGGGATTGCCCGGCGCCGATGCGGGGAATGGAATCGGGAGTGGATGCGAGCACGGGGCCGGGCAGTCCGTCGAGCAGCGGTGCGTTGCGGCCAAGACCGGCGGCGTGCAGTTCTTCCACCCGCAGGGCCAGACGCGCGGCCAGCAGGCCGGGCGGGGCCGGAGGGGAGGGCATGCCGGGCGCTGTGCCGGGCGCTGTGCCGAGCTCTGTGGGGGGCGATGCGCCGGGCAGGAGGGTCCCGGTCAGGCGGTTCTGGTCAGCCATGCGAAGATCTCTTGATAGCGGGCGGTGAGCGTGCCGCCGTTGAAGCGGGTGTCATAGGCCGTGCGGCCTATGGTCAGGATGGCGGTCATGCACGGGGACGCAGGCGCGGGCTCCGCGCCGGAAGGGGGCGGCAGGGGCGCCATGGTGGTCGCATACGTGGCCGCGCGGTCACTTGCAGCCAGCAGGTAGGCACGAATGCGCAGGGTGCCGGGCAGTGCCGCGTCAGGTGGCCAGATGCATTCCTCCACCGTCAGCAAAAAGGCGTGCAGGGCAAAGCCGGATGCCCAGCGGGCGTGCAGCGCGGCCAGTTGGGCCATGGCCTCCAGCCCCTGCCACGGGGGGGCATGGCTGAAGGCGCGGCGGGCCGTGGCCCCCGTCGCATCACAGACATCCAGCCGGTCCAGCAGCAGGAAGCGGGGCGGCGCGGACAGGGGTAGCGCATCGTGGGGGCGGTTCACAGCCGCACCACCAGGGCGGCGTTCTGTCCGCCGAAGCCGAAATTGAGCAGCAGGCCGACGGAGCCATTGCCGGAAGCGGGCAGGGGGCGCGGTTGACGCACCGGGCGCACAAAGTCCAGCCGCGCGCTTTCCGGCGTGGTCAGGTTGCGTACCGGCGGCAGAAAGCCGTCCGCCGCGCAGGCCAGCAGGACGGCCAGTTCCACCGCGCCGCAGGCCGAGGCGCAGTGCCCGGTCCACGACTTCACGGCGGTGACGGCAGGGGCGTGGCCAGCGTCTGCGAACACCCGTTCCAGCAGGCGGATTTCCGCCGCGTCGTTGAGGGCGGTGCCGGTGCCGTGCGCCGCCACCCAGTGCACGTCGCCGGGCGTCAGGCCCGCCTCGGCCAGCGCGCCGCGCACGGCGGCTTCGGCCCGGCGGGCGTCGGGTTCCGGCGCGGTCAGGGCATGGCCGTCCAGTGTGGCCCCCATGCCCAGCACTTCGGCCAGCGGCATGGCCCCGCGCGCCAGTGCCGCCTCCAGCGGTTCCAGCACGAAGGCCGCGCCTCCCTCGCCGGGCACGAAGCCGCGCCGGGCGGTATCGAAGGGACGGCATGCCCTGTGCGGGGCGACACCATCGGTGGGGTCCAGGTCGCGCTGGATGGCCCCGGCGCGGGCGTAGCCCAGCAGTCCCCCTTCCGACAGGCGCGAATCGCCGCCCACGGCCAGCGCCGCCGGGGCAAGACCCCAGCGCACCCGCCGGGCGGCTTCGCCCACCGCCTGCAACGAGGCGGCGCAGGCCGTACCCAGCACCAGTCCCTCGCCCCGGACGCCGCAGCGCATGGCCACGGCGGAGGCGGCGGTGTTGGGCAGCCAGCGCAGCATCCACAATGCGTCCAGGCCGGGGTGTTCCAGACCGGGCGGGGTGTCGTGCAGCAGCCGGATGCGCCCGCTGGCCGCCGGAAAATCGGCGGTGACGTCCAGGTTGGGTCCACTGGCGGTCACCAGCGCGGTGTCATCCGGAAGGAAGGGCAAAGGGGGCGTGCCGCCGTTGTCCGTTGCCGTGTCGATGTCGCCCGTTCCTCCAGTCCCCCCGGTCCCTCCAGTTCCGTTGCCACACGCGTATCCGGCCTGCCGGACGGCGGTCAGGGCGGCGGCCAGGGCAAGTTGCCCCCCGCGTGAAAGATAGCGGCGGTGCCGCCAGCGGTCCGTGGCCGCAGCCGCGTCGAAATCCGGCACCGGGGCGCAGGCCGTGCCGGGCAGGGCCGTGGCATGGCGGAACGGGCTGTGCCCCTCGCGGATGGTGCGCGCCATGTCCTGCGGGGTGTGCCCCAGCGGGGTCACCGCACCCGCGCCCGTGATGACCACGCGGCGGGGGGAAGGGAAGGGGGAAGAGGGCAGATGCATGGGGGTATCAGGCATGGGTGCAGGCCCTGCCGCTCAGTCCGTTTGTCCGTTGCTTTGCGCCAGCGCCCAGGCCACGTACGCGGCCACGTCCCCGATGGTCAGCACCGGGGGGGCACCGGGCATGCGTACTGCCGCCAGCACATCCGCCACGCGCGCGGCGGAAAGGTGCGGGTATTCCCTCGCTAGCCGGGCTTCGGGTGCTGCACCGTTCCGTTCCGCCTCCAGCACGTGGATGCGCAGGTCGGTGAGGAAGGCGGCGGCATCGCGTACCGGAATGGCGAAGCGGCGGTTCAGCCCCGCGCCGATTTCCAGCAGGTCGATGGATTCGCAGGGCAGGTCGGCCATCAGTCGGGTACCTGAGGACAGGGTGGCCGGGGCCACGTCGAAGATGGGGGCCACCAGCGCGGCTATGGCCGTCGCGATATCGTGCAATTCGTCTCGGGCAGATGCGGGCATGGGTTTTCTGTCTGTAGAGGGTGAGCGGAAGGGTGAAGCTGGTTCCGTGCCGGGATGGGCGCCAGGCAATGCGGCCGACGTAGCCGACGCAACCGATGCAGCCGATCCTGCCGATTCGGCGGGGTGCGTGGAAGGCGGGTCAGCCCGTCGGTTTCAGCGCGCCGAAGCCGCCGTCGCAGGTCAGGGTGGTGGCGTTGATGGCCGTGGCCGGGGCGGACAGCAGAAAGCGCAGGGTCTGCACGGCCTCGGTCACGGTCACGGTGCGTCCGGTGGGCGGCAGGGGGGCGTCTGCGGAACGGGCGTGCAGGAAGGGCGCGCCCCGGCCCGCCTCCAGCCAGCCCAGCCGCAGGGAACAGGCGGTGACCCCGCGCGGGGCCAGTTCCACGCCCACGGCGCGGTACAGGGCTTCTCCGGCCAGCTTGGCGGCGGCGTAGTATCCTTGCCCCGGCGCGGCCCGCTCTGCGGCGGATGACGAGACGAACACGCACCGCCCGTCGCGCGCGGCCAGCATGGACCGGCTTACCGCGCGCAGTAGCCGGGCGCGAAAGGCGATGTCGCGCGCGGCCCACAGGTCGATGTCGGCAGGGTCCGCCCCGGCCAGCAGGCATTCGAAGCGCGAGTGCAGCAGGTCCACGAACAGCCGGGGCGCCTCCCCCAGTGCCGCACGGGCGCGCTCGGGCAGGGTTTCCGGGGTGTCGTCCTCGGCGTCCGCACCGTCGATTGCAGGCGGCGTGGTGAAATCTTGCCCAGCGGCGTCCCGTTGCGGGCCGCGCGCGTGCAGGCGCAGCACCGTTGCTTCGGGCGTACCCATCACATGGGGCAGGGCCGCGCGGATGCGCGCCGCGCCCGCCGCATCGCGCGCGGTGAGGGCCACGGCCATGCCGTCGGCGGCCAGCGCCGCCCCAAGGGCCAGCCCCAGCTCGCACGAGCCCCCGGCGATGAGCACGGGGCCGCGCGGGGGGGAGGGAATTTCGGCGGCTACCATGCCAGCACCCCGGCGACCAAGGGATTGGTGCCCGCAGGAGCCGTGGTGGCAGTGGGGGCAGGGGTGGTCGTCGCGTCCGGCCCGCCCGGTCTGCCCGGGCCATCCGGCCCGCCCGATCCGCCTGGGCCATGCGGGGCACCCGGTATTTGCCCTTCCGTTGCGGCATGCCCACGCGGCAGCGCGTGCAGCGAGCAGCGCAGGCCGTCGTTCGTGCATTCCATGCGAAAGGCGTAGTCACCCGGCGTCACGAAGCGCCGGAAGCGGAACCCGCGTATTTCACGTATCGGGCGTATGGGGCGTACGGGGCGTATGACGGAGACCGCGCATTCCGCGCGCAGTGTCTCGTCTGAGTGTCCGCAGTCAGCACTGCATGGCCCGGAATACGGAGGGACACCGGCGGACCCGGCCCGTGGCGTTGCAGGCAGCCCCGCGTGCAGTTCTGCGCGTGGTTCCGTCTGCCGCCCGGCCTCGATCGCATCCGGTGTCCCTCCGTCCCCCCGAGCGTGCTCGTGGGCCCAGCGCGACGCTTCGTCCGCAAAGGCCTGCACGATGCACGACCCCGGCACCACGGGGGCACCGGGGAAATGGTCCGCGAACAGCGGGTGGGCCGGGTCGAACCGGAACACCCCGCAACGCACGGTGCCGCCGCCGTCCTGCGCGGCGGTCATGCCGCCCCCGGCGCGGGCGGCAATCCGCCACATCCGTTCGGCATGTCCAACCCGCCGGTTGCCCTGTGCTCGGTTACCGCGCGGATGGCCTCGCCCGTGGCGCCCACCAGCAGGTCGATTTCATCATCGGTGATGGACAGCGGCGGCATGAGCACCATCACGTCGCCCAGCGGACGGATGATCACCCCGCGCCGCCGTGCCTCCAGGGTAACCCGGTGGCCCATGCGCAGGGCCAGGTCATAGCCTTCCCTGGTGTCCCGGTTCCGCACCATCTCGATGCCGGTCATGATGCCGCGCTGGCGGATATCCCCCACGTGGGGCAGGTCGCGCAGCGTCTCCAGCCGCGCGGCCAGCCGGGCGATCTTCGGTTGCAGCCGTTCCATCACCCGCTCTTCCTCGAACACGTCCAGCGAGGCGATGGCCGCCGCGCAGGCCAGCGGGTTGCCGGTGTAGGTGTGGCCGTGGAAGAAGGTGCGCAATTCCTCGTGGCGGGCCAGAAAGACGTCGTGCACCCGTTCGGTGGTCAGGGTGGCGGCCAGCGGCAGGTAGCCGCCGGAAATGCCCTTGGCCAGGCACAGGAAGTCGGGGGTTACCCCTTCCTGTTCGCAGGCGAACAGGGTGCCCGTCTTGCCGAAGCCCACGGCCACCTCGTCCGCCACCAGAAACACCCCGTGCTCGTCGCACAGTTCGCGCACCCGGCGCAGCCAGCCGGGCGGCTGCAACAGCATGCCCGCCGCGCCCTGCACCAGCGGTTCCACCACGGCGGCGCACAGTTCATGCCCGTGCCGGGCGAACAGCGTTTCCATGTGGGTGATGCATTCTAGC
This sequence comes from Nitratidesulfovibrio sp., assembly GCF_040373385.1. Lineage (NCBI taxonomy): Bacteria > Pseudomonadati > Thermodesulfobacteriota > Desulfovibrionia > Desulfovibrionales > Desulfovibrionaceae > Nitratidesulfovibrio > Nitratidesulfovibrio sp. Next base: position 62,406 of record NZ_JBDXXH010000010.1, read on the forward strand.
GCGCATGCCCCGGCCTGTTGCCCGAAGGGGCAGCGGTAGCAGTACGGGCTTTCCGCCTTCAGCGTATCGAACAGCAGCGGCGCGTAGATGGAGTGGAACAGGGCCATGCCGCCCAGGGCCACGGCGCCCACGGTGTCGCCATGGTAGGCGTTGCGCAGGCTGAGAAAGCGGGTGCGCCGCGCATCCCCGCCCAGATGTGCCGGGGCCTGACGGTGGAACTGGAAGGCGATCTTCAGCGCGACTTCTACTGATGTCGACCCGCTGTCGGAATAGAATACCCGCGTCAGCCCCTGCGGGGCGATGGCGGCAAGGCGCGCGGCCAGTTCTATGGACGGCTCGCTGCCAAGCCCCAGCAGGGTGGTGTGGGCCACCTTGTCCAGTTGGGTCCGGATGGCGGCGTCCAGCCGGGGGTGGCGATGCCCGTGCACGTTGGTCCACAGCGAGGACACGCCGTCCAGGTAGGACACGCCGTCGGTGTCCATGAGCCGGTTGCCTTCGGCGGCGGCGATGACCAGCGGGTCCGCCGCCAGCCAGTCGCGCATCTGGGTGAAGGGGTGCCACACGTGGGCCTTGTCCAGCGCACGCAGGCGTTGGGTGGCGTCCGTCGTGGCAGGCGGGGCGGGCGAGGCCGACGCCGCGCATGAGGCGCAGGCTGCGCATGAGGCGGCGGTTGCCATGGATGTGGTGGCGTCCGTGTCGCGCAGGCTCATGCCCGTGCCTCCCCGCCGTTGTCGGCAGCCCCGCCCACGCCCAGCGTGGCCAGCATCTCCATGTCGTCGGCAAGGGCGCGGCCCGCCGTGGTCAGGTAGTTGCCCACCATCAGCCCGTTGGCCCCGGCGGCGAACACCCACGACTGCCACTGCCCAAGGGTGGCTTCGCGCCCGCCGCACACCAGGATGTCCCGCCCGGGGTGCAGCAACCGGAATACGGCGATGGCCCGCAAGGCCTCCATGGGCGGCAGCGGACTGCGATGGCCCAGCCGTGTGCCCGGAATGGGATGCAGGAAGTTCAGCGGGATGGAATCCACGTCCAGTTCACGCAGGGTCATGGCCAGTTCCACGCGGTGTTCCCACGTTTCGCCAAGGCCCAGGATGCCGCCGCAACAGGTGCGCAGCCCCGCCCGCGCGGCTTCGCGCACGGTGGCGATGTCGTCGTCGTAGGGGTGCGTGGTACATACCTGCGGGAAAAAACTTCTGGCCGTTTCCAGATTGTGGTGATAGCTGGAAATGCCTGCGTCCTTCAGGCGGCGCGCTCGTTCCCCCCGGTCTCCGCATGCGGCGGACCCGGTGGCGAGCTGCCCCAGGGAGGCGCACAGGCCGATGTCCACACGCTCGCGCAACAGGCGCACCGCCTGGCAGACCGCGTCGAACTCCCGTTCCGAAAGGGCGTTGCCGCTGGTCACGATGCCGAAGCGGCGTACCCCCGCGCGGGCCAGTTCCTCGGCATGGCGCAGCAATGCGTCGGGGCCGAGCAGCGCATGCACCGGAGCGCCCGTGTCGTGGTGCGACGACTGGGCGCAGAAGGCGCAATTCTCGCCGCACCGGCCCGACTTTGCGTTGACGATGCCGCAGGTGGTCGCCAGCGGTCCCTTGTGGGCCGAACGCACTGCCTGCGCCACGGCCAGGATGTCCAGGATGTCGGACGCGGGCAGCCGCGCCACGGCGAGAGCCTCTTTTCCGGTGATGCCGGGCCGGGGGACTTCTGCCGTGCGGGTGTGGCCTGGCGATGCGTACGGAGCTTCCGTTCCGGGGGGAATGGTGTCCGAAAGGCGCGCGCGCAAACGTTCCAGCAGGGGGTTCATGTTCCGGTATCGCTCCTGTTGAATGGCAGTTCAGGGCGAGTAGCGGGCGTGTTCCTTTTTGTCAACCAAGCAATTGCCTGATGGTTTACAATCGCCGTGGACACAGACAGGACGCCCACCAAGGGACGTGTGTTCGCCATGTTGCGTGAAGCGGGCGGCAACTGGCGGTCAGGAGAGGAACTTTCGCGGCAGCTTGGCGTTAGCCGGGCCGCCGTGGCCAAACACGTGCGGACGCTGCGCGGCGAAGGGCACCAGATCGAGGCCATGACCCGCCGGGGTTACCGGCTGTTGGCCGAGGCCGACGTGCTGACCGTCGACGGGGTCCGCCGTGGGCTGCGCACCCATTGTTTCGGGCGGGACGGCTTTGTCCTGCACGAAACCACCGACTCCACCAACCGCGAGGCCGCGCTGCTTGCTTTGGACGGCGCGGACGAGGGTGCCGTGGTCGCCGCTTCGGCGCAGACCGCTGGGCGCGGGCGTGCCGGGCGCGTCTGGGCGTCGCCTGCCGGGGTGGGGGTGTACGTTTCGCTGGTGCTGCGGCCCCGCCTTGCCCCGCAGGCCGCGCCGCTGGTCACCCTGATGACCGCCGTGGCCGTGGCCGAGGCGGTGGCCGAGGTCACCGGCCTTGCCCCGCGCGCCAAATGGCCCAACGACGTGCTGCTGCATGGCCGCAAGGTATCGGGCAACCTGACCGAGGTGGCCCTGGTGGCCGACACGGTGTCCCACGTGGTCACCGGCGCGGGCATCAACGTGAACACCCGCGTCGGGGATCTGCCCGAAGACCTGCGCGGCAAGGCCACCTCGCTGGCGGCGGAACTGGGCCGCCCCGTGTCGCGGGTGGACGTGCTGCGCGCCTTTCTGGAACGGGCGGAGCACTGGTACGCCGCCCTGCGCGAGGGCGACCCCGGTCCGGTCATCGCCCGCTGGAAAGAGCTTTCCGCCATCGTCGGCACCCCCCTGCGGGTGGGCACGCCGCACGGCGTGGTGGAAGGGCTGGTGGCCGACGTGGATCCCGATGGCCTGCTGCGCCTGGTGGACGCCGGGGGCCGTGAACATCGCCTGCATGCGGGCGACGTCATTGACAGCAGGCCGTAAGCACCTATCTCTTCGGAGCTGCGACCGGCCGGTGTGATGCACCGGTGCCGGGCGTTGCGGCGCGCCTTTCCGGCAGCCCCCGGTTTTTCCGGGGCGGTCGCCGTGTTTCGCGTGCCCGGCCACGTGCCGTGTCCTTCCGTGCATGCGTGTGGAGACGCTGCCCGTGCCTTGCGCCGAATCATGCCTGCGGGCGGGTGCGACGCCCACTGCCGATACCGAACCGAACGGACGGAACGAGATGTCGCAACACGCGCGCCCGCAGGGCGACGACGCTTCCTATCACGGCATCTGGCGGCTGACATGGCCCCAGATGCTGATGATGGTCTTCCACTTTCTCATCGGCTTCACCGACGTGTGGGTGGCCGGCCGCATCCAGCCCGAGGTGCAGGCCGCCATCGGCCTTGTCTCGCAATGCCTGTTCTTTCTGCTGGTGGTTGCCGTGGCCGGGGCCAACGCCGGGGTCGCGGCCATCAGCCAGGCGCTGGGTGCGGGCCTGCTGCCCCGCGCGCGCCGCTATGCGGGCATGGTGCTGGCGGGAGGGTGCACGGTGGGCGTGGCCATCATGCTGCTGGGCCTGGTCACCATCGAACCCTTCCTGCGCGTGTTGCAGGTGCCGGACACCATCATGCCGGTGGCCTCGTATTTCTGGAAGGTGTACCTGCTGGGGCTGCCCGCCAACTATCTGTTCACCATTACCGGGGCGGTGTTCCGCGCCCGCAAGCGCATGTTCGCGCCGCTGCTGTCCATGGTGGTGGTCTGTGTCGTCAACGCCGGGGCCACCCTGGGCTTCGGTCTGGGGTTGTGGGGCCTGCCCGCGTATGGCTACGCCGGGGTGGCCTGGGCGACGTTTGTTGCGATCGTCATCGGGGCCTTGCTGAACCTCGGCATGCTGGCCCGCGACCGCGAACTGCTGCAACGCGCCTCGTTCCCCCCCTTGCGCTGGATGCGCCGTGGCGCGCCCTATCTCATCCGCGTGGCCGCGCCTGCCGCCGGGTTGCAGATCATGTGGAACCTCGGCTACCTGGTGCTGTTTTCCATCACCGCCTCGTTGCCTGTGGGCAGCGTGGCGGCCCTGGCGGGCATGACGGCGGGCATGCGCGTTGAGTCGTTCATCTTTCTGCCCGCGCTGGCCTTCAACATGACCGCCTCGGTGCTGGTGGGCCATCTGCTTGGCGCGGGCCGCAAGCCGGAGGCGATACGGGCAAGCCTGCGCCTTCTCGTCACCGGCTGCGCCTCCATGAGCGTGTTCGCAGTGCTGCTGTGGCCATGGACGGCGGACATCGCCGCCTGGCTGGCCCCGGAACCTTCCGTGGCCGCGCAGGTGGTCAGCTATCTGCGCTACAATCTCGTTTCCATCCCCTTCACCGTGGCCAGCATGACCCTTGGCGGGGTCATGACCGGCGCGGGCGCCACCCTGTATTCCTTCCTGGTGTACGGTTCGGCCACGTGGTTCGTGCGGCTGCCGTTGGCATGGGTCATGGGGCATGTGGTGTGGCATGATGCGGCGGGAATCTTTCTTGCCATGTTCGTTTCCCAGGTGTTCCAGTCTTCGGTCATGCTGTGGCTGTTCTACACGCATGACTGGAGCCGGTTCAGCATGATACGGCGCAACGGTCGCAAACCCGCGCCACAAGGAGCTGCCTCGCATGACCGACAGTGAGTTGACCCCCGGAGAGTTCCGGCCCGTCTCGCTCGACCGCATGGCCGAGTACCTCGACCTTTTCGCCCGCACGCCGCAGCATGCGTCGGACTTCAGTTTCACCAACGTCTGGGGCTGGGCCGAATACTACGGCCTGGAATGGACCTTTGCGCACGGGCTGTGCTGGCTGCGCCAGACCCGGCCCGAACCCGTGTGGTGGGCGCCCGTTGGGCCGTGGCTGGATGCCGACTGGCGTCAGTGCGCGCTGCTGGGCGCGGGTGCCAGGTTCATCCGCGTGCCCGAGTCGCTGGCCGTGCACTGGCAGCAGGCCCTGGGCGACCGGGTGACGCTGACCGAGTCGCGCGGCCAGTGGGACTACCTGTACGCCGCGCAGGACCTGGCGGAGTTGAAGGGCAACAGGTTCCACAAGAAGAAGAACCACGTGAACGGCTTTCTGAAGGCCTATCCGCACGAGTACCATCCCATGACGTCCGACTGCATAGAGGCGGTGCTGGACATGCAGGAAGAATGGTGCAAGTGGCGCGAGTGCGATGAATCGCATGCGCTGGTGGCGGAAAACACCGCCGTGCGCCGGGTGCTGGAGCATTGGGACAGGATTCCCGGGCTTTCCGGCGGGGCGCTGTACGCGGATGGCAAGATGATCGCCTACACCGTGGGCGAGCGGCTGGACGACGAGACCCTGGTGGTGCATTTCGAGAAGGCCAAGCCGGAGTATCGCGGCGTGTATCAGGCCATCAACAACCTGTATGCGCGTGAGCACGCCATGAGCTTTCGGTACATCAACCGCGAGCAGGATCTGGACGACCTGGGGCTGCGGCAGGCCAAGGAAAGCTACAATCCCGTGGGCTTCCTGAAGAAGTTCGCGGTGGACGTGGCCCCGGCGTAGGGGCTGGCGGTTTTTTGCATGCCTCCGGCGGGCAGGGGGCCACAGCGCGTTGCGATCGCCATCCGCGCGTTGCGGTCCCTATCCGTAAGGTTTGCTTCGCTCACCTAACGGTTAGGGCAATGCTCCAAGATTCGCATAACGGCTGCCGTCCCCTGCACCCCCATCCCGTTGTCATCCCCACCCGTCGTTTGACACCCCGCCGCCGAAGGCAGTAGAAGGGCGCGGCGTTCGCAGCCCTTGCCAGACGTGTCCTTGCGCGGCACGCCATTCGTCCCTCCCCCTTCCGGTGGAGGGAACTTCAGGAGGTTTCCATGTCCGATGCCATCCATGAAAGGGTGCAGGCCGCCCTCGACAAGGTTCGCCCCTATTTGCAGGGCGACGGCGGCGACGTCGAACTGGTGGAGATTACCGCCGACGGCGTGGTCCGCGTGCGCCTGACAGGCGCCTGCAAGGGCTGCCCCATGTCGCAGCAGACCCTGAAGGGCGGCGTGGAGCGCATGGTGCTGAAGGAAGTGGCCGAGGTGCAGCGCGTAGAGGCCGTGTAGCACCGGCACCGCGCACCGTACCCTTCGCCTTTCCCGCATCCTTTCCGTGACGGGCGCATTCGCGTTCCGGGTTCACGCAGTTTTTTTCGTCACGCAGCCAGGGGCCTGCCCCCTCTGGTAGTCCGGCCCCGACCGGCGGTCCAGCAGTCCGGCAGTCCGGCAGTCCTGCCCAGTCTGGCAGTCCGGCAGCCTGCCGATGCATACCGGCCTGCCTGGTGCGTGCACGTTTTCCACGCCATACCGATACCCGAAGAACGGGGAGAACATCATGACCAAGGTCGTCACGCGCTTCGCGCCGAGCCCCACCGGGCACCTGCACATCGGCGGCGCACGCACCGCCATCTTCAACTGGCTGCTGGCCCGCCATTTCGGCGGCACCTTTTTGCTGCGCATCGAAGACACCGACCAGGAACGCTCGCTGCAAGAGTACACCGACTCCATCCTGGCCTCCATGCGCTGGCTGGGCCTGGACTGGGACGGCGACCTCATCTACCAGAGCAGGCGTTTCGACATCTACAACGGCTACATCGACCGCATGCTGGAAACCGGCCACGCCTACTGGTGCGAATGTTCGCCCGAAGAAGTGGAGCAGATGCGCGAAACGGCGCGCGCGCGCGGCCTGAAGCCCAAGTACGATGGCCGCTGCCGCGAGCGCGGCCTTGGCCCCGGCCCCGGACGTGTGGTGCGCCTGAAGGCCCCGCTGGCCGGGCGCGTGGTGTTCGAGGACATGGTCAAGGGCACCGTGGCCTTCGACGCGGCGGAACTGGACGACATGGTGCTGCGCCGGGCCGACGGGGCGCCCACCTACAACCTGGCCGTGGTGGTGGATGACGCCACCATGGGCGTCACCCACGTGCTGCGCGGCGACGACCATGTGTCCAACACGCCCAAGCAGGTGCTGATTTACCAGGCCCTCGGGCTTGCGCTGCCGATATTCGGCCATGTGCCCATGATCCTTGGCCCGGACAAGAAGAAGCTGTCCAAGCGTCACGGCGCCCGTGCGGTCATCGAATACGAGCAGGACGGCCTGCTGCCCCAGGCGCTGGTGAACTATCTGGTGCGCCTTGGCTGGTCGTTTGGCGACCAGGAAATATTCGCGTTGCAGGAGTTGGTGGAAAAGTTCACCACCGACAACCTGAACAGCGCCCCCGCCGCCTTCGACCCGGACAAGTTGCAGTGGCTGAACGCCCACTACCTGCGCGAAACCCCGGTGGACGATCTGGCCCGCCTGGCCGCGCCCTTCGTGAAGGCAGAAGGCTTCGACGTGGCCCCCGAACGGCTGACCGCGCTGGTGCCCCTGTTCCGCGAGCGTGCCTCGAACCTGGCCGATCTTGCCAGGGTGATGCGCTTCATGCTGGTGGACGCCGCCGCGCTGGAGTACGACCCCGCCGCCGTGACCAAGGCCCTGACCGCAGAGGGCAAGGCCCACGTAACGGCCCTGCGCGGGCTGCTGGAAGCGGCACAGCCCTTCGACAAGCCCGCGCTGGAAAAGGTGGTGCACGACTACGTGGAGCAGGGCGGCCTGAAGTTCAAGCAGGTGGGCCCGCCGCTGCGCGTGGCCCTGGCGGGCTCGCTGGGCGGTCCCGGCCTGCCCGAGATCATGGAAGTGCTGGGCCGGGACGAAACCCTGGCCCGTCTGGACCGGGCGGTTGCACTGAGCTAGCCCCGCACCCGCGCCACTGGCAGCGTGACGCCGTGGCGCCGGTGCGGCGTGGCGCTGCCCAGATGTGGAAGTGCCGTATCCGTGTCGTGGCCGTACCGGGAGCGTACCGTGACCGTGCTGCATTGATGCATGGCAGCCCGCCGTGCTCCGGTTTTTCGCGCACGGCGCACGCAACAAAGACGCCGCGCCGCACATGCCATGACACTGAATCAGAGGCCGGAAGCACTGCTTCCGGCCTCTCTGCATTGTTGCGTACGCCAGGTGCCACACGCGCACCACTGCCGCGCCGGAAGTCCGCCGCAACGTACCGTCGCGGTTTCGGCCCGTGTTGTTTCACCCCGCCCACGCATGGAGTATGCAACGACTGCGCCCCACCCCGGCAGGTAGGGAATCCGGCAAAGCGTCATTTGCTTGTTGACATCGCCATTTGCTCGTCGATAAAGTGTATGACCATCAATGTTGTCGGCCGTCGTCGGGGATCATGGCGCAGCGGCCGGACGCGCAACGGCGGGTGCGGTGTCGCCCGGCGTTGGCGGGACAGTGCCGGGGGGGCCATGTATTCGGGGATTTCGGTCGACCTGTCGGATATGCTGTTGTCCATTTCGGAGGCGCTCGACCTTGCGAGCCCTTCACTGTCGCAGCATCAGTTGCGGGTCGCCTTCGTGGCATGGGAACTGGCCGAGGCGCTGGACCTGCCGCAGAAGGACAAGGAGACGCTGTTCATCGCGTCACTGCTGCACGACGTGGGGGCGCTGTCGCCGGAAGACAAGCTGGATGTGCGCGCCTCGCGTGTGGAAAGCATGGACGAGCATTGCGCCGTGGGCGCGGGGCTGCTGGCGCAGGGACCGGGCCTGGCAGAGGCGGCGGAAGTGGTGCGCCTGCACCACGCCACGCTGCCGGAACTGGAGGCGCACGGCCCCGATCAATGCGTGGGCCTGCTGGCCCAGATCGTCCTGCTGGCCGACACCCTGGAACGGTCCATGGACCGGCGCATTTACGTGCTGCACCAGCACGACGACCTTACCGCAGAAATTCGCCGCATGGCGGGCTGCGCCATTGACCGCCGGGTGGTGGAAGCCTTTCTGCTGGTTTCCGGCCGCGACGAATTCTGGCTGAACCTTGTCTCGCCCCGGCTGTTCACCTTTCTGAGCGAGCGCAACCCCTGCCGTCGCCTGCAACTGGATCTGGACGGCGTGCGCTCGTGGTCGCTGCTGGTGCGCGAGATCATCGACTTCCGCTCGCCGTTCACGGCCACCCATTCCGCAGGGGTTTCCGCATCCGCCGGGGCGCTGGCGCGGGCCTTCGGCCTGCCGGAGCCCGAGGCGCGCCTGCTGGAAATCGCGGGCAACCTGCACGACCTTGGCAAGATGGTGGTGCCCAACGCCATCCTGGAAAAGGCGGGGCCCCTCACCGACGAGGAATTCGCCGTCATGCGCCAGCACACCTATCACACCTATCTGGTGCTCAATTCCATGAAGGGGCTTGGCGGCATTGCCGAATGGGCAGCCTTTCACCACGAGAAGCTCGACGGCTCGGGCTACCCGTTCCGCATCGGCGCGGGCGGACTGAGCATCGGCTCGCGGATCATGGCCGTGGCCGACATGTGCACCGCCCTGGCGGAGGACCGGCCCTACCGCGCGGGCATGCGCCGCGACGAGATCATCGACGTGCTGCGCGACGGGGTGCGACGGGGGTTGCTGGACAAGGCCGTGGTGGCCACGCTGGAGTCGCGGCGGGACGATATCATCGACTACGCCGCTGCGGCACAGGGCAAGGCCCGCAGCAAGTTCACGCGGCATATTCGCCGCTGAGGGCGGGGCCGGGGCACGGACGGTTGCCGCGCAAGAGTGCCCGGCACACGCGAGCCCCCGGCAGGGCGGGGTGTGGCCGCTACGCTGGATGCACAAGGGGACGCCGCGCGGCGTCCCCTTTTCATTGCTTTCCTTTCCGGCCCGCGTGCTACTGCACCGGGTAGCCGCCGTCGCGGCGTTCGTCCCCGCCGCCGGTTCCGCCGGCTCCGTCCCCGTCATCCTCGTCGTCATCATCACCGAGGTCGTCATTGCCGGAATCCTCGTCGTCCAGCAGGGCGGACAGGATGTCCTCGTCAAGGTCGTCGTCGTCGTCATCGTCGTCCGCCTGTCCGGTGGGGCGGTAGGACAGGTCCATGTCCAGCAGGGGGCCGTCGTCCCGGGTCAGGCTGCCCGCCGGGTCGGCGGCAAAGCCGTCGCCCTCGTCGTCGCGGGTGAACATGCGCCAGGTGACGCTGCCGTCGTCGTGCTGTTCGGAGGACACGCGCAGGATGGGGGTTTCCTTCCAGATGTAGATCATGGTGTCGTCGTCCCATATCTCGCACCGCATGTGCGCCGCGATCTCGTGGGCGTCTATGGCGCCGGGGTTCTCGCCCAGTTCCTCCAACTGCTCGCGCAGCAGTTCCTCGACGCGGGCCGCCACCTTGCTGCCGTATTTCATGGAATCGTCTCCTGTGGATGGGGCGCGGTCGCCCGTGGTGATTCACCGCTTACCGCACCCCGCCCCCGGTCGCAACAGGGATGCGCGGGGCAGTCCCCCCGTCCGTGGTAGCGGGTTGCGGATGCTGCCCGTTCTTGCCCCCAGGGCCGACGTGGCCTATGCTGTGCCTAGAGGGCGGACATCGCCCGGCCATACCCAGAGGTACGCCAGTGACCCAGCAGAACCGCCGCATCATCGAGCGCCTGCCCCTTTTCGACGGGCTTTCCGACGCCCAGTTGGAAGGGCTTGCGGGCATCGTGGTGGACCGCCGCGTGGACAAGGGGCAGATGATCTTTTTCGAGTCCTCTCCGGCAGAGGGCTTCTACGTTGTGGCTGAGGGCCGCGTGAAGATATTCAAGACCGCGCCCGACGGGCGCGAGGCCGTGATGCACGTGATGGGCCCCGGCGAAACCTTTGGCGAGGTGGCGGTGTTTCAGGGCGGCACCTTTCCCGCCCACGCCATGGCCGTGGAGAATGCGCGCGTGCTGTTTCTGCCGCGCAAGGGGCTGGTGGACCGCATCACCCGCGACCCCACCCTGGCCATGAACATGCTGGCCGCGCTGTCGCGCAAGCTGCGCGTGTTCACCACCAAGGTGGAATCCCTGACCCTGCACGAGACCCCGCAACGCCTTGCCGCCTATCTGCTGCACGCCAGCGAACTGAAGGGCGATGCCGACACCTTCAGGCTGGACATGGCCAAGGGGGTGCTGGCGGGCATGCTGGGCACCGCACGCGAGACGCTTTCGCGCTGCCTCGGAAAGCTGGCCGAACGCGGGGCCGTTTCCGTGGACGGGCGCGAGGTGACCATTGTTGATCGTGATTATTTGCAGGCCCTGGCAGACGGAGACGAGACACTCTGATGCCCAGGCCGCGTGCGGGGGCATGCGGTCCGGATGATGCCCAGGCCGCGTGTTCCTGCATGCGGCCCGCATGATGCCCCAGACCGCGTGTTCCTGCACGCGGTCCGGATGATGCTTCAGACCGCGTGCGGGGGCATGCGGTCCGCGCCCGTTGCAACGGTTGCACCGTCATGACTGTAGTGACTGGTGCCGCTGTCGTCACCGGCAGCCTTCCTGTACCATGGAGGGCGGCATGGATGGCGGGCGGGCATTGGGCGCTTTCTTCGCCGCGCGCGGCGAATTCGTTCCGGAGGGAACGATGCAACATCCTCAGGCCTATGCCTGGGCACTGGTGCTCATGGTGGCGCTGGCGCTGTGCGCCCTTGCCGTCCTTGTCTTCGCCCTGGGCATGCGCCGGTACCCCGGCATGCTCACCTGGGCCGCAGGCGGCGGCGCGCTGTCGCTGGGCGTCTTCCTGATGCTCATGCAGCGCTCGTGGCCGTATGCCGTTTCGATACTCGGGGCCAACCTGTGCCTCGTGGGGGGCGGTGCGCTGATGGCGGCCGGACTGCGGCAGTTTCTGGGGCTGCGGGTGCCATGGCGTGCCTTCGGCCTGCTGCTGGTGTCGTTGGGCTGCCTGGCCTCGTGGTTCACCTGGGAGCGCTTCAGCGTGCCCGCGCGGGTGCTGGTGTTCAGCGCGCACATGCTGGCGGTGTACGCCGACCTGCTCGTGGTGGCCTGGCGGGCCTATCGCACGGACAGTCCCTGGCCCGCCCTGCTGGTGGTGGGCAGCAATCTGGCCTCGGGCCTGTTCGCCGTGGGGCGGGGCGTGGCGGCGGTGTCCGGGGGGCTGGATGCCCTGTCCTCGGTGTTCATCTGGAAGTTCGTGGCCTACGGGGCCTTCGTGGTGGGGCCGCCCGCCGTGGTGGTGCAGACGGTGGGGTTCCTGCTGCTGGCGGGCTACCGCAGCACACGCGAACTGACGCCCGGCCATGCAGGGCAGCCGGGCCCCACGCCGGACTGAGGGCAGCCGGTGGGTGCGGGGCTATGCGTCACCCCGTGCGGCAGGCAGCAGCACCGTGAAGCGACACCACAACCCCGGCTGCGATTCCACCATGATGTGCCCGCCATGGTTGCGGCTGATGATGAAGTACGACACCGAAAGGCCCAGCCCCGTGCCTTCGCCCGGGGGCTTGGTGGTGTAGAACGGCTCGAACACCCGCACCCGCGTCCGTTCGTCCATGCCCGGACCGTTGTCCTCCACCTGCACGCACACGTACTCCGGGGTGGCCTGTCCGGCGCCCGTTGCCCCGGTTTCGCCGGGGCCCCCACTTCCCCCCATGCCCCGCATGCCGCCTGCATCGCCGATGCCGCCGGGCAGCCCCGGCGCGCCGCGCCGTACGCCCACGCGCAAGGTGATGCACGGTGACTCTCCCTGCGGATAGACCTTTTGCGAAATGGCCTGCGAGGCGTTTTTCAGCAGGTTGAACAGCACCTGTTCGATCTCGGTGGGCGCGCATTCCGCCATGGGGGTACCGGGCGCGTAGTCGCGGATGATGCGGATGTTCCGGAAGTCGTGGCGCTTCTTGAGGTCGTAGTCGTTCTCTGCCAGTTCCACGGCCCGGTCCAGCAGCACCGCCAGGTCGCATTCGGCGCGTTCGGCATCGCTGCGCCGGGCAAAGTCCAGCATGTGCCGCACGATGTCTGCGGCGCGGGCGCAGGCCTCGCGGATGTTGGTCACCAGCCTGGCCAGCCCGCGCAACTCGAAGTAGCGTTGCATCCGTTCCAGGTCCACGCCGGCCATCAGGGCGGCGGCCTCGTTGTCCGGCATGCCGGGCGCAAGACGGCGTTGCAGGTTCTGCGCCGACTGGGCGATGGCCGAGAGGGGATTGTTGATCTCGTGCGCCATGCCTGCGGCCACCCCGCCCACGGACATCATCTTTTCCGTCTGGACCATGATTTCGCGCAGCTTCTTCTGTTCGGTCACGTCGCGGATGATGGCGATGAGCCACGGTTCGCCCCGCAGGGTGAAGCGGCTGAGGGAAATTTCGCAGTCGAAGGGGGTGCCGTCCGCGCGCAGGTGCGTCCATTCGAAGAACTGCGGCACTCCGGCCAGGGCCCTGGCGATGTGCATGCCCTCCTGCTGCAACGTGGGGCCGCCGCGGGGCTGCACGGGCGGCGAAAGGTCGCGCGGGGCCATGGAGGTCAACTGGTCCAGGGGCCTGCCGAACAGTTCGCAGGCCCTGCGGTTGGCATCGCGCACAAGGCCGTCGCGGATCAGGAAAATGGCGTCGTTGGCCGCCTCGAACAGCGCGCGGTACTTGCGTTCGCTCTCGCGCAGTTCTTCTTCGGCGCGCAGCCGTTCCGACACATCGCGCGCGATGCACGAAACATAGGGCACCCCGCCGATGTCGTGGCGCTTCAGGGCCAGTTCCAGCCACAGGTCGGCCCCGTGCGAGGGCTGGCGGATCAGGCGGCGTTCTTCGCCCGCCGCCGTGGGGGGGGCATCGGCCATGTGCCAGGCGCCGGGACGCGGGCCGTCGTGCGGCACGGGGCCTTCCGCGTGACCCGCGAGGCGCGGTTTCCACCCGGCCAGTTCGGGAAACGCCGCCGCCAGGGGGCGGCCGGTCAGGGCTTCCCACGGCAGCCCGGCGAAGCGGCAGGCCGCGCCGTTGGCGTCCAGCACCATCAGGGTTTCGGCGGCCAGCAGCAGCACGCCGTCGCCCGCGCTTTCCAGCAGGGCGCGGAACAGCTCCAATTGCTGAAGGCGCTCCCTCAGTTCCGGGTAATAGCTCTTGCGCGTCGAACCCTGCCCGAGCCCGATGAGCTTTTCCCGCAGGTCGTCAGAGCGCTTCGGCATACAGCTCTTCCAGTTCGCGCGCGTCGAGCGGGGCCGGGTTGGTGGAAAGGCAGGGATCATCCAGCGCCAGACGCGCCAGTTCCGCCAGTTGATCGCGGGTGACCCCGTACTGGGCAAGGCCCTTGTCGAACCCGGCCCTGCGGCGCATGGCGGTAAGCCGGGCGAACAGGGCGTCGCGCACCTCGTCGTTCGGGGCGGCCAGGGCATCCGCCACGCCCAACGCTTCGGCCACGTGGCGGTAGCGCTGCGGTGCCGCCACATAGTTGCGGCGCACCACGAAGGGCAGCAGCAGGGCGTTGCATTCGCCGTGGGGCAGGTCCAGCAGGCCGCCCAGGCTGTGCGACAGGGCGTGCACTGCCCCCAGGATGGCGTTGGAGAAGGCCAGTCCGGCGTTCATGCTGCCAAGGGCCATGCGTGCCCTGGCATCGCGGTTGCCAAGGTCGTCCAGCACGTCGAACAGGGCCGTTCCGATGCCCCGGATGGCCTCCAGCGCGAACATGTCTGTGACGGGGGAGTGCGCGTTGGAGGCGTAGGCCTCCACGGCGTGGGTCAGGGCGTCGAGCCCGGTGGCGGCGGTGAGTTCGCGCGGCTTGGTCAGGGTGGTCAGTGGGTCCACCAGGGCCACGTCGGGCACGTTGGCCTTGCTGACGATGGCGATCTTCACCTTGCGCGGGGTGTCGCGGATGATGGCGAACTGCGAGACGTCGGCGGAGCTGCCCGCCGTGGTGGGCACGCAGACCAGCGGCGGCATGGGCTTGGGGATGGCGTCCACCCCTTCGTAGTTCAGGATGTGGCCGCCGTTGGCCACCACGATGCCGATGCCCTTGGCGCAGTCCATGGGGCTGCCCCCGCCCACGGCCACGATGGCGTTGCATCCTTCGGCGCGGAACACCTCGCTGCCCAGCATCACCTCGGTATCGCGGGGGTTTTCCGAAACCCCCAGAAAGGTCGCGCAGGCGATGCCCGCTTCGCGCAGGGTGCGGGCCACCGTTTCCGTGTGCCCCGCCGCCGCCACGCCCTGGTCGGACACCACGAGGCAGCGCGATGCGCCAAGGTTGCGGGCATGCCGCCCGGCCAGACCGGCCGCGCCGTATCCGAACACGAATTCCGGCGCGACGAACTTGCGCAATTCGTAGTCGTTCATGGAACGTCCTCGTGCCGCCCTGTGCGGCGCCGTTTTCCCCAAAGGCGCCGCGTGTGTTTCCCCGTATTCCCACTGTATGCAAGCCGGGGCCGTTTCGTCACTCTTTTTGTGGGTAAGCTTTGCCAAATGCAAAACTACGTACGGCCCGCGTGGGCGGGCCGTACGTAGTGTGGTTGTGGATGCGGGATTTCGGGCACGACCGCCGCGCAAAAGCCGGCGCGTCAGGCCAGGGGTGTGGGCGCCGGGGCGTCAGGCCAGGGGTGTGGGCGCCGGGGCGTCAGGCCAGGGGTGTGGGCGCTGGCGCGTCAGGCCAGGGGTGTGGGCGCTGGCGCGTCAGGCCAAGGGTGTGGGCGCCGGGGCGCCCTGGCACGTCATGACCATTTCGTTCAGCGGCACGGTG
This sequence comes from Nitratidesulfovibrio sp., assembly GCF_040373385.1. Lineage (NCBI taxonomy): Bacteria > Pseudomonadati > Thermodesulfobacteriota > Desulfovibrionia > Desulfovibrionales > Desulfovibrionaceae > Nitratidesulfovibrio > Nitratidesulfovibrio sp. The sequence continues at coordinate 77,807 of NZ_JBDXXH010000010.1, forward strand.
GTGCCGGACAATTCGCGGGCCTTGGTCAGCGCGGCGGTAAGGCCACGGCAGCAGGGCACTTCCATGCGCAGCACGGTCATGGACCGGATGCCGCTGGTGGCCAGTATTTCGGCCAGCCGCTGGGCGTAGGCGTCGGTGTCGTCGAACTTGGGGCAGCCGATGAGCACAACCTTGCCCCTGGCGAAGTGGCTGTGGAACAGGGGTGATGCCGCCGCCGCGCAGTCCGCCGCCACCAGCACGTCGGCATCCTTCAGGTAGGGGGCCGTGGGCGGCACCAGGCGGATCTTCAGCGGCCAGTGGCCAGGGCCGGAAACCGGGCCTTCGGCCACCCCGAACATGGGCGCTTCCGACTTGGCGAAGCTGCGGAGCATGGAGCCGGGGCAACCGCCCTGTCTTCCATGTCCGGCCTGTCTGCCATGCCCGGCCTGCCCGGCCTGTCCGTAGTGTCCGTGCACGCCGTGCCCGTCGGGCCTGGCGTGGGCTGCATGGTGATCGCCGGTGCGGGGTTGGGCGCCGTCGCGCGTGCGTACATGTTCCATGGCCGCCTCTTCGTCGAAGGGCACGGCATCGCGCTGGATGATGCGCAGCGCGCCCTGCGGACAGCTGCCGAGGCATGCGCCAAGGCCGTCGCAAAAGCTGTCGGAAACGATCTTGGCCTTGCCGTCCACGATGGCGATGGCGCCTTCGGCGCAGTCCAGCACGCAGGCACCGCAGCCGTCGCAGCGTTCCTCGTCGATTTCCAGGATGTTCCGGGTGGTCTTCATGTCTGTGGTCCTTGCCTGCGGGTTGGAGCGCGGGCGCCCCCGTGTCGGTTGGGGGCCATGTCAGTGATGTCGGTGATGTCCGGTGATGTCGGGCAGCGTGGCGGTGGTTGCGGTGGCCGTTGCTGATGCACTCGTGATGCGTCGGCGGCTTCGCCGTGGTTCAAATGCGTGCGGGGCGGGAGGGGGCGGCCAGTGCCGCCCCCGAATCCCGTCGTTCCCGCGTGTGGTCGTCTTACCCCAGAATGGCCTTCAGGTCTTCATCCGGAGTGGTGATGGGCTTGATGTTGTAGTTCTGCACCAGGAAGTTCAGCACGTTGGGGGTGATGAACGCGGGCAGTGACGGTCCGAGGCGGATGTCCTTGATACCCAGGGCCAACAGGGTGAGCAGGATGACCACGGCCTTCTGCTCGTACCACGAGAGCACCAGCGACAGGGGCAGGTCGTTCACGCCGCACTCGAAGGCACCGGCAAGGGCCACGGCGATCTGGATGGCCGAGTAGGCATCGTTGCACTGGCCCACGTCCAGCAGGCGCGGAATGCCGCCGATGTCGCCCAGTTCCTTGTCGAAGAAGCGGAACTTGCCGCAGGCCAGCGTGAGCACCACGGTGTCCTTGGGGGTCTTTTCCACGAACTCGGTGTAGTAGTTGCGGCCGGGCTTTGCGCCGTCGCAGCCGCCCACCAGGAAGAAGTGGCGGATGGCGCCGGACTTCACCGCGTCAATGACCTGTCCGGCCACGCCCATGACGGTGTTGCGGCCAAAGCCCACCAGCACGTTCTTGCCGGGCGCGTCATCGGTGAAGCCGGGCATTTCCAGCGCCTTCCTGATCACGGCGGAGAAGTCGTAGTTCTCGCAGTGCACAAGGCCGGGCCAGCCCACGAGGCCGGTGGTGAACACGCGGTCCTTGTACGAATCCTGCGGCTTCTGGATGCAGTTGGTGGTGAACAGGATGGCGCCGGGGAAGGCGGGGAATTCCTTGTGCTGGTTCTGCCAGGCGGTGCCGAAGTGGCCGTGGAAGTGGGCGTACTTCTTCAGTTCCGGATAGCCGTGCGTGGGCAGCATTTCACCGTGGGTGTAAATGTCGATGCCCTTGCCCTCGGTCTGCTTCAAGAGTTCGTGCAGGTCGCGCAGGTCGTGGCCGGAGACGAGGATGCACTTGTTCTTGCGGTGGCCCAGGGGCACCTGGGTGGGCACGGGGTGGCCGTAGGTGCCGGTGTTGCCCGCATCCAGCAGTTCCATGGCGCGCAGGTTGACCTTGCCGCATTCCAGGGCAAGTTCCACCCACTGGCCAAGGTCGCGTTGCACGCCGTCGTACCCGGCGGCCAGGCCCTTGAACAGGAAGGCGAACACTTCGGGGTCGGTCTGGCCCAGCACGGCGGCGTGGTCGGCGTAAGCGGCCAGGCCCTTCATGCCGTAGAGCAGGGTCTGCTTCAGCGAGACGATGTCCGGGTCGCTCTTGTCGGCGGTCAGCGCGGCAATTTCGGCCTGCGCGCCCAGGGCGTCCAGGGTGGCGGCGGGCTGGAACGAGGCCGGGCCGGAGGCGAACGAAACTCCGGCGCGCACGGCCAGGGCCTGGCGGTGCTTGACGATCTCGTTGATGTAGGTCTGGAAGCGGGCCGGGTCGAAGTTGACGTTGGTAAGGGTGGTGAACAGGGCCTTGGCCCCGTAGTGGTCGATGGCGGGATCGACGATGCCCTCCTTGCGGGCTTCCAGGGCCACCAGGGCCAGGCCACGCAGGGCGTAGACGGTCAGATCCTGCAAGGCGGAAACCTCGGGCTGCTTGCCGCACACGCCGATGGTGGTGCAGCCGGTACCCTTGGCGGTCTGTTCACACTGGTTGCAGAACATGGACATGGGGCTCTCCTTTTTCTGGGGTTCACTCTTGTGGCCGGACAGGCCGAACAGGCCTAAAATTTTCGAAAGGACCATGGCTCGCTCCGTCGTGGTTGTGGTTCGGCGGGGCGGCGCCGTCGGGCGGCGCATCCGCCGCATCCGTCGTGGCCATTCGCCCGTCGTTGAGTGCACAATAGTCCGGGGGGCGAAGGCGCGATGTGACGGACGTCAAAACCACGGGGGAATGTGCGCGAAATGCGATTTTTTTCGTGGGGCGGCATGTCCGGCGTACCCGGCCCACGTGATGGGCCGCGCGCCGGAACTGGCGACGACCAGTGTGATGGATCGGGCGATGGGCATGAGGGCATCCCGTCCATGGTAGCGGTTTTGAGGGGGAACGGGAGTATTATTTCGCGTGGTCGGGGCACGGATGGACAATGGCACGGATGGGCAATGGCGCGGAGGAACAAGGGCAGGAAAGGGCACGGGGCGGGCCACCGCACACGACGGGCGGTTTGGCCGCTCCGCATGGCGGCGGCTTTCGTGTGGCTGTCTATGCGGTTGCGTGTGCGCGATAGAAAGTATCGATTTTACCGGAACTTGGCAGGTGGGCTATCCAATGGCGAGCCACCGCGCGTGGCGCAGCTTTTCCAGGAGGCCCCATGCCCGTTGCCCGTCTGGTTGCCGGAGTGGATGTGGGCTCCACAGCCGCCAAGGCCGTGGTGCTCGACACCGCCTCGCGCATCGTAGTGGGTGTGGCCGTCACCCCCACCGGCTGGAACCCCCGCGATACCGGCGAGGCCGTGCTGCACGCCGCCCTGCGCGAGGCCGGAACCGACCGTGACGCCTTGATCCGCGTGGTGGGCACCGGCTATGGCCGCATCTCCCTGCCCTTCCTGCACCGCACCGTTACCGAAATTACCTGCCATGCGCGCGGCGCGCATCATCTTGCGCCCGATACCCGCACCGTGCTTGACGTGGGCGGGCAGGACAGCAAGGTGGTGGCCGTGGACGAGCGCGGCAACGTGCGCGACTTCGTCATGAACGACAAGTGCGCTGCCGGTACCGGGCGTTTCCTGCAGGTCATGACCGGCGTGCTCGACATGTCTCTGGACGAACTTGGCGATGCCGCCCTGCGTGGCACCCCCGTGCCGCTCAACAGCATGTGCGCCGTGTTTGCCGAAACCGAGGTCATCGGCCTCATCGCCCAGGGCGTCTCCAAGGACGACCTGGCCGCCTCCATCGTGGCCTCCGTGGCCCGCCGCCTGAAAGCCCTGACCGGCCGCGTGCCCCTTGTGCCCGGCTGCGCCTTTACCGGCGGCCTTGCCACCAACCCCGCCTTTGCCCGCATTTTTTCCGATACCCTCGGCCTTGCCGTCACCGTGTCCGACATGCCCCAGGCCACCGGGGCTCTTGGCGCCGCCCTCATCGCGGCGCAGGACGTGGCAGCGGGGTAGCTGCGGAAAGAAGTTCTGACGGGGGAAGGGCGAACATCACAATGTTCTAAAGGGACGATCTGCACCACGGGAATGGTGCGGCCCAATTGAAAAGTTTGGGAGGAGCGTCAGCCGTTACACGAGCGCGAAGCGTGAGTGTTACGGATGACGACAGCAGGGATTGGGGGTCCGGGGGAAGGAACCTTTTCCAAAAGGTTCCTTCCCCCGGATTCGGATAGCTAACGCTCAAATCCGAAAGGAGCAGGCACATGACGTGGGAGAGCATCGAGCGGCTGAAGACGGCGGCGGAACGCAATGCCCTGGCCATCAGCGAGGTCAAGGCGGCGGGCCGCAAGGTGGTGGGGCTGTACTGTCTGTACTCGCCGGCGGAAATTGCGCTGGCGGCGGGCGCGGTGCCGGTGGTGCTGTGCGGCACGCGCAACGACCCCATTGCCACGGCCGAGCAGGTGCTGCCGCGCAACCTGTGCCCGCTCATCAAGAGCAGCTTCGGGTTCGCCATGGAAGGTTCGTGCCCGTACCTTTCGGCGGCGGACCTGGTGGTGGCGGACACCACCTGTGACGGCAAGAAGAAGATGTTCGAACTGCTGGGCGAGATGAAGCCCGTGCACCTCTTGCACCTGCCGTCCACGCCGGGCGACGAGGCCTTGCCCTTCTGGCGTGAGCAACTGGCGGGCCTGGTGAAGCGGGTAGAGAACGACTTCGGGGTGACCATCACCGACCAGAACCTGACCGACGCCATCAAGCTGGCCAACCGCGAGCGGCGCGCGCTAAAGGCGCTGATGGACCTGCCGCAGATGGAACCGGCCCCGGTGACCGGCATGCAGATGCTGGAAATGCTCTTCAAGCTCGGGTTCTTCCCTGACCGCGAAACCATCATCGAACTGGCCGAAGGCGTGGTGAACGAGGTGCAGGCGGCGGCCGAGGCCGGAACGCTGCCCGAACGCAAGGGCGGCCCGCGCATCCTGCTGACCGGGGTGCCCGTGGGCATGGGCTCGCACAAGGTGGTGCGGCTCATCGAGGAATGCGGCGGCCAGGTGGTGTGCATGGAAAACTGCACCGGCTACAAGAAGGCCGACCTGGTGGCCGAGACGGGCGACCCGCTTACCGCGCTGGCGCGCCGCTACCTGTCCACGCCGTGTTCGGTCATGGCGCCCAATCAGGGCCGCTTCGACCTGCTGGAACAACTGGTGGCCGACTTCCTGCCGCACGGCGTGGTGGACCTGACCTGGCAGGCCTGCCACACCTACAACGTGGAGGCGTACAAGGTGCGCAACTTCCTGCGCGACAAGTTCGACCTGCCCAGCCTGCACATCGAGACGGATTATTCCGAGGCCGACGCCGAACAGCTCAAGGTGCGCATTGAGGCGTTTCTGGAGATGATCGGCTAAAATCGTGGCTGGAGCAGCATGGGCAGTTGCCCGTGTCCGCCGCAGCAAGAATACACAAGGGGCCGTCCGCAAGGGGCGGCCCCTTTGCCGTGCCTGACGGTGTGCCTGACGGCGTACACAACGACATCGCCCCCATGGGTATTCGCGTGCGGCGCGAACCCCGAGGGGGCGATGAGGGGTGCCGGGACGGACACCCGACGGAAGCGAGGAGCGGAATGCCTCCGGCGGAAGGGCGTCGTGCACGCGGTCGTGCCCGTCCCGGCGGGGTGTTGCGTTGCGGACCGCCGCACCCCGTGATTACGTCGTGATTCGCCGCGCAGTGCGCGCGGCGCTACAGTTCCACCTGCGCGCCGATTTCGATGACCCGCCCCGGCGGAATGCCGAAGAAGGTGGTGGCGTTCCAGGCGTTGCGCGACATGAAGGCGAACAGCGCCTTGCGCCACCCCGCCATGCGGTTTCCGCTGCCGATGAGCAGGGTTTCGCGGCCCACGAAGAAGGTGGTGGTTTCCATACGCATGGGCAGGCCGCGCGCGGCGGCAAGCTGCACCAGTTCGGGCACGCGCGGGGTCTGCATGAAGCCGTAGCGGGCCACCATGCGGTGAAAGCCTTCGCCCAGGTTGTGCACCACCAGCCGGTCGGGCCGCGGCACGAAGGGAGACGGCTCGGCCACTATGGTCAGCAGCACCACCGTCTGGTGCAGGGTGTGGTTGTGCTTGTAGTGGTGCAGCAGGGGCAGCGGCGTGCCTGTGGGGTTCACGGACATGAACACCGCCGTGCCCGGCACGCGCAGGGGCTTGGTGCGGCGCACTCCGTCAAGGAAGGTGCCGAAGGGTACCGAGGCGGCGGCAAAGCGGACGGAAAGGGCGGCCCGGCCATCGCGCCAAGTCAGCATCAGGACCATGATGCCGATGGCCAGCAGCAGGGTGAACCAGCCGCCGTCCATGATCTTGAGCAGGTTGGCGGACAGGAACGCTGCGTCGAAGGCCAGGAACAGCGCCACCAGCGGCAGGGCCTGCCAGGCCCGCCAGCCCCAGCGCTGGCGCGCCACGGCGTAGTACAGCAGAGAGGTCATGCCCATGGTGGCGGTGACGGCGATGCCGTAGGCCCCGGCCAGGCGGCTGGATTCGCGGAAGGCCAGCACCAGCCCCACGCAGGCGATCATCAGCAGCCAGTTCACGCCGGGCAGGTAGATTTGGCCGCGCGTTTCCTCCGAGGTGTGGATGATGCGCATGCGCGGCACGAAGCCCAACTGGATGCCTTGCTGCGTCAGCGAATACACGCCGGATATCATGGCCTGCGAGGCGATGACCGTGGCCACCGTGGACAGCGCCACCATGGGGTACAGCAGCGGGCGCGGCACCAGCGCGAAAAACGGGTTGAAGGACAGGGCCGGGTCGGCCAGCAGCATGGCGCCCTGGCCCAGGTAGTTGCACATCAGCGCCGGGAAGACCACGGCCATCCACGAAAGGCGGATGGGCCGGGCGCCAAAGTGCCCCATGTCGGCGTACAGCGCCTCGCCCCCGGTGATGCACAGCACCACCGACCCCAGCACAACGATGCCGTGCAGGTTGTTTTCGATGAAGAACCGCACGGCATAGGTCGGGCTGATGGCGGCGAACACCTGCGGGTTGCGCAGCGCGGCCACAAGGCCCAGCGCGGCGATGGCCGCAAACCACACCACCATTACCGGGCCGAACACCCTGCCGATGCGTTCCGTGCCGTGCCGCTGGGCCATGAACAGCCCCACCAGCACGCCGATGGTGATGGGCAGCACGAAGGGCGCGGCGGCCTCGGTGGCCACCTCCAGCCCCTCCACGGCGGACAGCACCGAGATGGCCGGGGTGATCACCCCGTCGCCGTACAGCAGCGCGGCACCGAAAATGCCCACCACCGGCAGCAGGCGCCGAAAGCGCGAGACGGCAGGGGCGGGGGCGGGCTTCGCCGTGCCGCCCGGGGTCGTGTCGTCGCTGCCGGGGACCTGCCGGGGCGCGCCGTCTCGGGCACCGTCGCGCAGGAGGGCCAGCAGGGCGAAGATGCCGCCTTCGCCGTCGTTGTCGGCGCGCATGATGAACAGCACGTACTTGAGGGTGACCACCACGGTCAGCGCCCAGAACACCAGCGAAAGCACCCCCAGAATGTTGGTGGGCGTCACCGGCAGGGCATGCAGGCCGTGAAAGCATTCCTTGATGGCGTAGAGCGGGCTGGTGCCGATGTCGCCGTACACCACGCCCAGCGCGGCAAGGGCCAGCGGCAGCAGGCGGTTGGCGCCGTGGGTGGGTTGGGTGGCGCCGGGTTCGATGAACGGCGCGGGCGAAGCGGAGGCGCCGGAAGGCGCGAAGGATGCGGAAATGGGTTCTTGTGTGGACATGTGCTCATGACCGGCAACGGGCGCGGACCCGGCACAAGGCACGGGCGATGCGCCCCCGGTGACGGAGGCTTGCGGGGCGGTGTGCCCTGTGGTGGCGGAGGAGGCGGACGAAGGCGCAGCGGCATCGGGGCGCGGCAAGGCGCACGCGGTGCCGTCCGGCATGCTGCCGGACGCGGCTTCGCCCAACGGAACGGGACCGGTGGACATGAGGCCTCCGAAAAGGGTGGGGAAAGCTTCCCCCACCCCGAGGCCTGTCCGTCCGGCAGTGGCCGCCCGCTGCACGACAGCGGTACGGATGCACGGAGGTGCTCGGAGGGGTGCTCTCCCTTCGACGCCTGCGAGGTTAGCTGACGGGCTCGGGCCGAAGAGATTGCCCTACGCCTTGCGGCGATGCGCCCCGTACCGGGTGACCGGCTGTTGGGTCCCCCGCTTCCGCCCCCAGGGCGGAACTCGGCGATTTCGACGAGGGGCTACGCCTGTCCGCGTGCGCTGTCAATGGGGGGCGAATGCCTTGTGCCGCAAGGCATTGCAGGCGTGTGAAGCAAGGGGGCGTGGTTCGTGAAGGGGGGCAGGGCAGGGCGGGGCGGAAGCGGGCGCAACGCGACGCCCCGGCGAAAGGGCGGGGCGCTTGCGCGTACTGTTGTCAGGGGGCTGTGCCGGTCATATAGTTGAACGCGCACGCGCGAGCAGGGCATGGTTGGTGGGCTTGCGTGCATCCGGAGCGCAACCGGTCAGACATGTGGTCAGGCGTCCGGAGCGCATCTGGGTGGGCGGCAGCGCCCCCGGCGGGAGTTTTTCCATTTTTTCGGGCATCGCCAAAGAAACCGCTTGACGGTGACGGCGTGCACATGTAGATACCCCTCCTGCCTCGCAGGTGTAGGCGCGTAGCTCAGGGGGAGAGCACTTCCTTGACACGGAAGGGGTCAGCAGTTCAAATCTGCTCGTGCCTACCACACCGAAAGCCCAGAGAGGGAGGTTCCGGCCTCCCTTTCTTGTTATGGTGCGCGCGGTTGCAACAACAAACTCACCGAGGAGATTCGGCGTGAACGTGACCATCGAAGGACAGGTGTTCGACGTGCAGTCCGGCGTCTCCTGCCGTGACGCCCTCAAGGGCGCCCTGAGCGGGAAGAAATTCAAGAATGTCGTAGCCTGCCGCTGCAACGGCACCCCGCTCGACCTTACCGCCACCGTGCCCGCCGACACCACCACCATCGAACCGGTCTTCGCCGATTCGCCGGAAGGCATCGAGCTCATCCGCCACTCCGCCGCGCACATCATGGCGGAAGCGGTGCAGAAGCTGTTTCCCGGCGTCAAGGTGACCATCGGCCCCGCCATCGACACCGGGTTCTACTACGATTTCGACTACGAGCGCCCCTTCTCCGTGGACGACCTCGAAGCCATCGAGGCGGAAATGCAGAAGATCGTGGCTGCCGCGCATCCCTTCTCGCGCACCGAAATGACCAAGGACGAGGCCGTGGCCCTGTTCGAGGGTATGGGAGAGACCTACAAGGTCGAGATCGTGCGCGACATTCCGGCAGACACGGTGTCCGTGTACCGCAGCGGCGACTTCGTGGACCTGTGTCGCGGCCCGCACATTCCCGATACCAGCTTCGTTAAGGCGTTCAAGCTGTTGTCCGTGGCCGGGGCCTACTGGCGCGGCGACGAGAAGAACCGCATGCTTTCGCGCGTGTACGGCACTGCCTTCGCCGATCCCAAGGCCCTGAAGGATTACCTGCACCAGATCGAAGAGGCCAAGCGCCGCGACCACCGCAAGCTGGGCCAGCAGCTGGATCTGTTCGCCTTCCACGAGGATGTCGCCCCCGGCATGGTCTACTGGCATCCCAAGGGCATGCTGCTGCGCACCATCCTCGAGGACTTCCTGCGCAAGGAACACCTGAAGCGCGGGTATGAACTGGTGCAGGGGCCGCAGCTTCTGCGCCGCGAGGTGTGGGAAAAGTCGGGCCACTACGAAAATTACCGCGAAAACATGTACTTCACTGTCATCGACGACAACGCCTATGGCGTGAAGCCCATGAACTGCGTCTCGCACATGCTCATCTACAAGAGCCACCTGCGCAGCTACCGCGACCTGCCGCGCCGCATGTTCGAGCTGGGCGTGGTGCACCGCCACGAAAAATCGGGCGTGCTGCACGGCCTTTTGCGCGTGCGCCAGTTCACCCAGGACGATGCCCACATCCTGTGCCGCCCCGACCAGCTGGAAGCCGAAATCATCGGCGTCATCGGCCTTGTGCGCGACCTGATGGGCCTGTTCGGGTTCGACTACCGCATCGTCATCTCCACCCGGCCGGAAAAGTCCATCGGCTCGGACGAGGACTGGGACCGCGCCACCAACGCGCTCATCGGCGCGGTGGCCACGGCGGGGCTTGCGTATACCATCAACGAGGGTGACGGCGCCTTCTATGGCCCCAAGATCGACATCAAGGTCACGGACGCCATTGGCCGCGAGTGGCAGCTGTCCACGATCCAGGTCGATTTCACCTTGCCTGACCGATTCGACTTGGTGTACATCGGGCAGGATGGCGAGCGCCATCGCCCGGTCATGGTCCACAGGGCCATCCTGGGTTCGCTCGAACGCTTCATAGGCGTGCTTACAGAACATTTTGCCGGGGCCTTTCCCACGTGGATCGTCCCCGTTCAGGCGCGCCTTCTGACCGTCACCGACGCCCAGAACGACTTCGCCATGGGTGCGCGTGACCAGCTTGCGGCCGCCGGCCTTCGGGTAGAGGCCGATACGCGCAACGAAAAGCTGGGCTACAAGGTCCGCGAAGCCCAGTTGGAAAAGATCCCTTACATCCTCGTGGTGGGGGACAAGGAAGTGGAGGCCGGGGGCGTCAACGTGCGGTTGCGCAGTGGCGAAAACCTTGGCCTCAAGACCCTTGCCGAAGTGGCGGAAATGATCAAGGCGGACTGCCAGGAACCGTTCAAACGTGGAGGAATGAGCTATAGCTTCTCCTAACAACAGGATGCGCCGCGATATCCCGCAGGACACCGTGCGGCGCAATGAACAGGTCCGTGCCCGCGAAGTGCGGGTCATCGGAGCGGACGGCGAACAACTCGGCATTTTGTCGCGCAACGACGCCATCGCGCACGCCAAGGAGCTGGGCCTCGACCTCGTCGAGGTGGCCGCCACGGCCGATCCGCCCGTGTGCCGCGTGATGGACTACGGGCGCTTCAAGTACGAGCAGCAGAAGAAGAAGGCCGAGGCGAAGAAGAACCAGACCGTGATCCAGATCAAGGAAATCAAGGTCCGGCCCAAGACGGATGACCATGACTACGACACCAAGGTCAGGCACATCCGCCGCTTCATCGAGGAAGGCGACCGCTGCAAGGTCACCGTCTTCTTCCGCGGACGCGAAATCGTCCACAAGGATCGCGGCCAGTCCATTCTCGACCGTATCGTCGAGGATACCAAGGACATCGCCAAGATGGACCAGGAGGCCCGCGCCGAAGGCCGCACCCTGTTCATGATGCTCGCTCCGCTGCCGAAGAAATAGGCCGCATCGGCCCTTGCTTCCGGCGCGTTTTTATCGCATTATGCCCCCTCTCGCCGGGGGTGCGGTCGCTTGCGCCGCTGCAACCGACCGGGAATTTTCGACGATCCAGTCCTTGAGAAGGTAAACCGGGTCCTCCGCCTTGCGCGGGGGGCTTCGTCATGTGTCCGTCGCCGCCTTGGCGGCTTCGGCGCGAGCAGAGAACGGCAAGGAGTATCCAATGCCCAAGATGAAGACCCGGCGTTCCGCCGCCAAGCGCTTCTCCGTGACCGGCAGCGGCAAGTTCAAGCGCCGCAAGCAGAACCTGCGCCACATCCTCACGAAGAAGAATGCCAAGCGCCGCATGCGCCTCGGCCAGTCCGCCACCGTGGACAGCACCAATGAAAAGGCCGTGCGCCGGATGATGCCCTACGCCTAGGACATAGACGCCATTCAGGTCCTTTCGCCCTCCGGCTGCGTCGGACTCGCCTTTTGCTCCGGTCGAGTACCAAAGAGTACACTCCCTTCGCAAAAGGTTCGTCCTCCTTGCCGGAGAACGAAATTTCCCTGAATGCCGCCCATGTCCGGCGTTATTGCCTTTGCCGGGCCAGCGCCCGGAAAGGCAGCCCAGCCCCGCAAAGGGGAGGGCGCATCTCCCGCACTTTACATTATCCGCTCCGCTGGCCCGGTCTCTCGCCTCGCGGAGTCAAGATCACGATGGAGGTATTCCATGCGCGTGAAGAGAGGTCTCGCCTCACACAGGCGTCACAAGAAGTATCTGGACGCGGCCAAGGGTTTTCGTGGCGGCCGCAGCAAGCTGTACCGCACCGCCCGCGAGGCCGTTGAACGTTCGTGGATGTACGCGTTCCGCGACCGCAAGGTGAAGAAGCGCGAATTCCGCAAGCTGTGGATCCTGCGTATCAACGCTGGTGCCCGCATGCACGGTCTGTCGTACAGCAAGTTCATGCACGGCCTCACCCTTGCCGGCATCTCCCTGAACCGCAAGGTGCTTGCCGACCTTGCCGTGCGCGAGAAGGAAGATTTCGCGAAGCTGGCGCAACTCGCCGCCTCGAAACTCAACTAACCCCCCACGGGGTCTCTACGCATGGACCTTCTCAAGGAACTGGAAAGCCTGGTCCCGGAACTCGAAAGAGGCCTGGACCAGGCTTCGTCGTTGACGGAGCTTGAGGAACTGCGTGTCGCCTTCCTTGGCCGCAAGGGGCGTCTTGCGCAGATCATGGGCCGCCTGCCCGAACTTTCGCCGCAAGACCGGCCCCGCCTGGGGCAGGCCGCCAACGGCGTCAAAATGGCGCTCACCGAACGCTTCGAAGGCCGCAAGACCGCCCTCGAAGCCGCCAGCGAGGCCGCCGCGCTTTCCCGCTTCGACCCGACCCTGCCCGGCCGCGCGCCGTGGCGTGGCTCGCTCCACCCCGATACCCTGGTCATGGAGGAAATCTGCTCCGTGTTCCGGGGGCTTGGTTACGACATCGTGACCGGGCCGGAAGTGGAGATGGACCACTACAACTTCGAAGCGCTGAACATGCCCGCCGAACACCCGGCGCGCGACATGCAGGATACCCTGTACGTCACCGAGTCCATCCTGATGCGCACCCACACCTCGCCGTTGCAGGTGCGCACCATGCTGGCGCGCAAGCCCCCGGTGGCCATCATCGCCCCCGGCAAGGTCTATCGCCGCGACTCGGACATCACGCACACCCCCATGTTCCACCAGATCGAAGGCCTGATGGTGGACAAGGGCGTGAGCATGGCCGACCTGCGCGGCACGCTCACGTCGTTCCTGCGCACCGTGTTCGGCGGCGATACCCGGGTCCGCTTCCGCCCCAGCTTCTTCCCCTTCACCGAGCCCAGCGCCGAGGTGGACATCTCGTGCTGCATCTGCGGTGGCAAGGGGCACGTGGGCAACGAACCCTGCCGGGTGTGCAAGACCACCGGCTGGGTCGAGATCCTGGGCTGCGGCATGGTGGACCCCGCCGTGTTCACCGCCGTGGGCTATGATCCCGAAGAATACACCGGCTTCGCCTTCGGCCTCGGCGTCGAACGCGTGGCCATGCTCAAGTACGGCATCGGCGACCTGCGCATGTTCTTCGAGAATGATGTGCGGTTCCTGTCGCAGTTCAGGTAGCCACTGACCCCGGATGGGTCTTTCGCCCGCTGGCGGCGTCGGGCTGCGCCTTGTGCCCCTGTTGCGCGAGAGTCACGTACAGGAAAAGTACGCTCGCCTCGGCCAAGGCTTGCCCTTCTTGCCAGCGAACGAAATCCCTCATCCGGGGCGGTTGCTGTCATGAACACTGTTTTTTGAATGCTTCTGCGGGGCAACCTGCCTCGTTCGGAAGGGGTGCAGGGGACAGCGTCCGCGTTGCGATCGCCATCCGTAAGGCTCGCGAGCTCGCCTAACGGCTGCCATCCTGCCCGCCGGAGGCGTAAAAAACGCCTGACGACCCCGCCCCTTCGCAAACTTTCTCATGGAGTAGCCCCATGCTGCTGTCCCTTGCCTGGCTGCGCGAATTCGTTCCCTTCGAAGGCACCGCCGAACAACTCGGCGACCGTCTGACCATGCTCGGCCTTGAACTGGAGGAAATCCGCCGCCCGTTCGACGCCATCCGTACCATCGTGGTGGGCCACGTGGTGGAGCGCGCCAAGCACCCGGAGGCCGACAAGCTGTCGGTGTGCAAGGTCGATGCGGGCCAGGGCGAGCTGCTGGACATCGTGTGCGGCGCGCCCAACGTGGCTGCCGGTCAGAAGGTGCCGGTGGCCCTGGTGGGCACCACCATGCCGGGCGGCCTGGTCATCAAGAAGGCCAAGCTGCGCGGCCAGCCCTCGCACGGCATGATCTGCTCCGAGCGCGAGCTGGGCCTCAGCGACGACCATGAAGGCATCATGGTCCTGCCGGAGCACTTCACGGTGGGCAGGCTGCTGGTGGACGAACTGCAACTGGACATGGAGGTGTGCGACATCTCCATCACGCCCAACCGCGCCGACTGCCTTTCGGTGCTGGGCCTTGCGCGCGAAGTGGCCCTGGGCTTCGGCCTGCCGCTGACCCTGCCCCGCCTGAACCTGATGGAAGACGGCCCGGACTGCTCCGGCGAGGTGGCCATCGACATTCCCGACCCGGCCCTGTGCCCGGTCTATCAGGGGCGCATCCTTGAAAACGTGCGGGTGGGCAAGAGCCCGGCGCGCATCCGCCATCGCCTTACCGCCATCGGCGTGCGCCCCATCTCCAACATCGTGGATGCTTCCAACTACGTGATGATGGAGCTGGGCCAGCCCCTGCACGCCTTCGACCTGGACCTGCTGGAAGGCGGGCGCATCGTGGTATCCCCGGCGGTGGCGGGCGAGCGCATCGTGACCCTGGACGGGCAGGATCGCGTGCTGACCCCCGGCGACCTGCTGATCCGCGACGGGGTGAAGCCCGTGGCCCTGGCGGGTGTCATGGGCGGCGCCAATACCGAGGTTTCCGACGTCACCACCCGCGTGCTGCTGGAAAGCGCCGTGTTCCGCCCCGGCACCATCCGCCGCACCTCGCGCCGGTTGGGCCTGTCCAGCGAGGCGGCGTATCGCATGGAGCGCGGGCTGGACCAGCCGGGTTCGCTCTTTGCCCTGCACCGCGCCGTGCAGATGATGGCCGAACTTTCCGGTGCGCGGCTGCGCCCCGGCGTGTGCAAGGCGGAACCGCGTCCGTGGACCAGCCCCGCGTTGCGCTTCCGCCCGGCGCGCGCCCGCATGCTGCTGGGCATGGGCGAGGACACCATCGGCGACGGCTTCTGCGCCGACACCCTGACCAGCCTCGGCTGCGTGCTGGACAAGACGGACGCCGCCGACTGGAAGGTTTCCGGCCCCAGCCACCGCCTGGACTTCGAGCGCGAGGCCGACCTGATCGAGGAAGTGGGCCGCGTGTACGGGCTGGACGCCATCCCCCCCGTGCTGCCCAAGGTCATGCGTCCGCTGGACCAGGCGGGCGCGCCCGAGTCCGAGTACGATTTCTGGAGGCGTATCAAGGGGTGGGGCCGCGGCCTCGGCCTTAACGAAGCCATCAACTACAGCTTCGTGGGCCAGAAGGATCTGGACCATCTGGGCCTGCCCGCCGAGGGGCGCATCCCGATCATGAACCCGCTGTCGGAAGACCAGAACGTGTTGCGCACGGCGCTGGCCCCCGGCCTTCTGAACAACCTGCGCCACAACATCGCGCAGGGCAACGCGGGGCTGCGGCTGTTCGAACTGGCGCGTATCTTCACGGCGGACGCCGGGTCGGAGACCACTGCCTGCGAACGTGGGCGCCTGGGCATCCTGATGTACGGCGCGCGCCACGACAGCGCGTGGCCCAACCCGGAAGCCGACGCCGATTACCAGGACCTCAAGGGCGTGGTGGAACACTTCGCGGCCTTCCTGCACCTGGGGCAGCCGTGCTGCGCGGTGGCCGATGCGCCGCACCCCTTCCTGGCCCCGTGCGTCACCGTGACGGTACAGGGCAAGGCGCTGGGCGTCATGGGCCGGGTAAGGCCCGACCTCGCCGACGCCTACCATGCCCGCAAGGACGTGTGGCTGGCCGACATCGACCTTGATGCGGCGCGCCAGTTGCACGACGCGGTGACGGTGCGCTTTGCCGCGCTGCCGGTGTATCCGCCGGTGCGGCGCGACATCACGGTCATGGCGCCTGCCGCGCTGCAGGCCGGCGCGGTGCTGGACCATGTGCGGGGAATGCGGCTGCCGCTGCTGGAAGGCATCGAACTCATTGACGTGTTCGCCCCCGAAGACCGCGAAGAGCGCAACCTGACCTTCCGCATGACCTTCCGCCATGCCGGGCGCACCCTGAAGGACGCCGAAGTGGACAAGGAACGCGAGAAAGTGGCAAGTTCGCTCCAGCAGGCACTTCCCATCCGGCTCTAGGGTTCGGCGGGGAGCGCCGCGTGCCCGCGCGGTTCGTGCGGGCGCACGGACAGTGAAACGGGAGACGGCATGGCGGAGCGGACATACCGGATAGGCGAGGCGGCGTCGCTGCTGAACCTGAAGACCTATGTCCTCAGGTTCTGGGAAACGGAGTTTCCCCAGCTGGTTCCGTTGCGCACCGAAAAGGGCCAGCGCCTCTATACCGAGGCGGACCTGGCCCTGCTGCGGCGCATCCGTCTGCTGCTGCACGAGCGCGGGCTGACCATAGAAGGCGCGCGCCGCATGCTGGCCGAGCGCGGGGCTTCGTCCGGCGTCGGCATGCCCGGTGCGCCCGACATGCCGGATGCGGCGGTGGGCGGCATGGGCGGACTGGTCGGCTTCGGTGATGACGACCCGGACGACATGGCACTGGGCGGTGCGCCGGGCCATGACGATGCTTCCGCCGACGCCGACGCGGATGCCGAACCCGATGTCGACGACGACCTTTCCGGCCCGCCGGGCCACCCCCTGTCCGCCGCCGCCTCGCGCGTGCAGGCGTGGGACCAGTACCTGCACGGGCTGCTGCTGCCCGATGACGGCAACTCCGCGCCCGCAAACGCCCGAGGCGGGCAGGCCGCTCCACAGGCCGCGCAGGCCGGGCCTGCTGATGGCGGCACCGCCACGGCCTGTTCCGGTGACGCGGCATCCGGCGGCGCCGCACCCGGAACGGTGCGCGAGATCATCGCGGAACTGCAGGCCATGCGACGCCTGCTGGCTGGCGCGGACTGATACCGCCATCCTTCTGCCGGGGCGGACGTCGCCCCGTCTGCCTGCCGCCGCTTCCGCCATTTTTGTTCGCCTGTCGCGTGATGGGATGGTCATTGGCCGAACCATACGCCTCCATCCGCACCGGTCCGTTTCCCGCAACCGCGCATCCGCGCCACGAGCACCGCATGATCCTTTCCCCTTCGCTGCTGTCCTCCGACTTCGGCCGTCTGGCCGACGAACTGGCCGCCCTGGAAGCCGCCGGGCTGTCCTGGGTACACTGGGACGTCATGGACGGCACCTTCGTGCCCAACATCACCTATGGCCAGCCGGTCATCGGACATCTGCGGAAACAGAGCCGCCTGTTCTTCGACGTGCACCTGATGGTGGAACGCCCGGAGCGCTACCTGCACGAATTCGTGGACGCCGGGGCGGACATGCTGGTCGTGCACGCAGAGGCGACCCCCCACGTGCAGCGCGCCCTGGCCGAAATCCGCCGCCTGGGCGTCAAGTCCGGCGTGGCCCTGAACCCGCACACCCCGCTTTCGGTGCTGGACTACGTGCTGGACGACGCGGACATGGTGCTGGTCATGACCGTGAACCCCGGCTTTGGCGGCCAGTCGTTCCTGCCCGCCAGCTACCGCAAGATCAGCGAGCTGCGCGCCATGATCAATGCGCGCGGCCTGTCCACGCTCATTCAGGTGGATGGCGGGGTGGACCCCGCCAACACGGCGCAACTGGTGCGCAGCGGGGCAGACGTGCTGGTTTCCGGCTCGGCCTTCTTCAAGTTTCCGCCCTATGGCGAACGGTTGAAGGCGTTCGAGGCGGCGGCGAATTCCGTATTGTAGGCGCGACCGGGGCGGGCAGAGAGCGCTGCAAGCGCATTCGCTCGCGTCATTTTCCCGTTGCCAGATGGCGCGGAACGGACTAGTCGGGTGTGGGCGCCGCCGAGGGGCAGTGCCCACCTCTCGTGTGTGCGGCCAATGCCGCCGCATGGATGAACGGTCTGCCGGTATTCGCCGGATTCGCGGACCTGCCGTCCGGCCAGTGAAGGTTTGATCCTATTGATGTCCAGGCAGGGCGCGCCGCGCCCGTCCCCGTGTATTTCCCGGCGCATCGCGCCGTACCGCTGCATAGCCAACGGCGCAGGGCGCCCGCCCGCCGCCGCATAGAACCCCGCTGGAGGTTGCAATGCCGTCTCGCAAGGAACTCGCCAACGCCATCCGCGTGCTCAGCATGGACGCCGTGGAAAAGGCCAAGTCCGGGCACCCCGGTGCGCCCATGGGCATGGCGGACATCGCCGAAGTGCTCTGGAACGATTGCCTGAAGCACAACCCCGCCAATCCCAAATGGGCCGACCGCGACCGCTTCGTGCTTTCCAACGGGCACGGCTCCATGCTCATGTACTCGCTGCTGCACCTTTCCGGCTACGATGTCAGCATGGACGACATCCGCAACTTCCGGCAGCTGCATTCCAAGACCCCCGGCCACCCAGAATACTCCGTCACCCCCGGCGTGGAGACCACCACCGGTCCGCTGGGGCAGGGCATTGCCACCGCCGTGGGCATGGCCATGGCCGAACGGCTCATGGCCCAGCAGTTCAACCGCCCCGGCTACGACGTGGTGGACCATGCCACGTACGTGTTCCTGGGCGACGGCTGCATGATGGAAGGCATCTCGCACGAGGCGTGTTCGCTTGCGGGCACCCTGGGCCTCGGCAAGCTGACCGCCTTTTATGACGATAACGGCATTTCCATCGACGGCGACATCGCCGGGTGGTTCGCCGACGACACCCCGGCCCGTTTCGAGGCCTACGGCTGGCACGTGGTGCGCAACGTGGACGGCCACGACGGCGAGGCCATCGCCGCCGCGCTCAAGGCCGCCCGTGCGGTGCCCGGCAAGCCCAGCCTGATCTGCTGCAAGACCTGCATCGGCCAGGGTGCGCCCACCAAGGCGGGCAGCCACAACTGCCACGGCTCGCCCCTGGGCGCCGCCGAAATCGCCGCCGCGCGCGAAGGCATGAACTGGCCGCATCCGCCCTTCGAGATTCCGGCGGACATCTATGCCGGTTGGGACGCCCGTCCGCGCGGCACCGCCGCCGAGGCCGCCTGGAACGACCTGTTCGCCCGCTACCGCGCCGCCCATCCCGAACTGGCCGCCGAATTCGAGCGCCGCATGGCGGGCAACCTGCCCGCCGACTGGCAGGCGGGCGTGGCCGCCGCGCTTGCCGCCACCGATGGGGCAAAGGAAACCCTGGCCACCCGCATCGCCTCGCGCAACGCCCTGAACGCCGTGGCCCCGCTGCTGCCGGAAATGATCGGCGGCTCGGCGGACCTTACCGGTTCCGTGGGTACCTGGCACAAGACGTCCAAGCTGGTCACCCCCGGTGACTGGTCCGGCAACTACATCTCCTACGGCGTGCGCGAATTCGCCATGGGCGCCATCATGAACGGCATGGCCCTGCATGGCGGGTTCCTGCCCTACGCGGGCACCTTCCTGATCTTCTCCGACTACGCCAAGAACGCCATCCGCCTGTCCGCGCTGATGGGCGCGCGGGTGGTCTGGGTGCTCACGCACGATTCCATCGGCGTGGGCGAAGACGGCCCCACCCACCAGCCGGTGGAACAACTGGCCGGTCTGCGCCTTACCCCCAACGTGCAGGTGTGGCGCCCCTGCGACACCGTGGAAACCCTGTCCGCGTGGAAGTTCGCCGCCGAATGCGCCACCGGCCCCACCTGCATCTCGCTGACCCGGCAGGACGTGCCCTTCGTGGAACGCACCGCCGAGCAGCTCGCCAACATCGCGCGCGGCGGCTACGTGCTGCGCGACTGCGCGGGCACCCCGGAAGCCCTCATCATGGCCACCGGCTCCGAAGTGCAGTTGGCCCTTGCCGCCGCCGATGCGCTGGCCGCCAGGGGCCGCAAGGTGCGCGTGGTGTCCATGCCGTCGTCCACCCAGTTCGATCGCCAGGACGCCGCGTATCGTGAATCGGTGCTGCCGTCCGCCGTGCGTGCGCGCGTGGCCGTGGAAGCCGCCGCCGTGGACGGCTGGTGGAAGTACCTGGGCCTGGACGGCAAGGCCGTGGGCATGACCGGCTTTGGCGAATCGGCCCCCGGCAAGGTGCTGTTCGAATACTTCGGCATTACCGCCGGGAAGGTCATTGAAGCGGTGGAGTCCCTGATCTAAGGACTCCACAAGGGGCTTTTTGCCTCTGCCTGACCGACCCGAAGGGCGCGAAGCGTGCCCGTTGGGCGAGCGTGCGAGCCCTACGGGCATCGAGCGCAGAGCGGTCAGAACGCCTTTTTATTCCGGTCACGTACGAGAAGAGTGCGCTGCTGTCCCCATCCGTAACACTCGCGCAAGCGCTCGCGTAACGGCTGCGGCACGCTCCCTCCATAAAAAGGCGTTCTTCCTTGGCACAGACAAAAATCCCTCTTGTGGCAGTATTGCCAAGTGGGACGATGGCGTACCGTGGACGCGCAGGACAAGCGCAGTACGGCCCCGCCCCCCAGTCTGGACACCGGGCGCGAACGTGGTAGGATGCAAATGCCACGTTCGCGCCTTTTCTTTTGTCAACCAAATCAAGCAAATCGAGCAGCAGAGGTATATCCATGGCCGTACTGAAGATGACCGACCTTGATCTGAAGGGTAAGCGCGTCCTCCTGCGTGAAGACCTCAACGTGCCCCTGAAGGATGGCAAGGTGACCAGCGACAAGCGCATCCGCGCGGCGCTGCCCTCCCTCCAAATGGCCCTCAAGGCCGGTGCCCGCGTGCTGCTGGTGTCGCATCTGGGCCGCCCCACGGAAGGCGAGTTCGACCCCGCCTTCTCGCTGGCCCCGGTGGCCGAACATCTGTCCAGGGCCCTGGGCTTTCCCGTGCCGCTGGTGCGCGACTACATCGACGGTATCGAGGTGGCGGAAGGCCAGTGCGTGCTGTGCGAGAACGTGCGCTTCCTGAAGGGCGAAAAGAAGGACGACGAGGCCCTGGGCCGCAAGCTGGCCGCTCTGTGCGACATCTTCGTCATGGACGCCTTCGGCGCGGCGCATCGCGCCCAGGCCTCCACCCACGCCGCCGTGCGCTTCGCCAAGGTGGCCTGCGCCGGGCCCCTGCTGGCGGCGGAACTGGATGCCCTGTCCCGCGCGCTGGACGCCCCGGCCAAGCCCATGGTGGGCATCATCGGCGGTTCCAAGGTGTCCACCAAGCTGACCCTGCTGGATACGCTGTCCAAAAAGGTGGACCGGCTCATCGTGGGCGGCGGCATCGCCAACAATTTCATCAAGGCCGCCGGGTACGAGGTGGGCCGTTCGCTGTACGAGCCGGATCTGGTGGACGAGGCCGCCCGCCTGATGGCCGCCGCCAAGGCCGCCGGGGGCGAGATTCCCGTGCCGGTGGACGTGGTGGTGGGGCCGGAATTCGCGGAATCCGCCCCGGCAACGGTGCGCAAGGTTTCCGAAGTGAAGCCGGACGAGATGATCCTGGACATCGGTCCCGAAACGGCAAGGCTGTACCGCGACATTCTGATGCAGGCGGGCACCATCGTCTGGAACGGTCCGGTGGGCGCCTTCGAGGTGGAGCAGTTCGGCCAGGGCACCAAGGCCCTGTGCATGGCCGTGGCCGACAGTCCGGCGTTTTCGCTGGCGGGCGGCGGGGATACCGTGGCCGCCATCGAGAAGTACGGCGTGGTGGATCGCATTTCGTACATGTCCACCGGCGGCGGTGCCTTTCTGGAATTTCTGGAAGGCAAGACCCTGCCCGCCGTGGCCGTGCTTGAGGAACGTTCCGGCAAGGGCTAGCAACGGCAGGATGCAGCGCTGGTACATGCGGGCAATTGCGCGGGTGCACCGGCTTGCGTCATGTGTTTCACGCGGCGCGCTTCCGTTGCCATGGTGGCCTGGGCCATCGGCAACGGGGCGCGCCGTTGACGTTTCACGCCGCGCCAATGCATGGGCCGTGGCGTGGACGTTCAGCCGACGCTCCGCACCTTTAGGATGCGGACATGCACGGCCCGGGGACGGGAAGGGCGCGCGGAAGAAAAGCCCATGGCCGTTACGTTGCATCGGCATCGCGAGCATTGCCGATACGTTGTCGCAACGTGTTTCGCAACGTGTGTGCGGTGTGCGTGCTGCCCTGGGCAGGACCGGGGGGAAGCGGCCACTGACGCAGGTTTTCCTCGCAGCGTGCAGCAGGGGTGCGTGGCGCTGCGTTCATTTTGCGTTCCTGTTTGGGGTTTTCCGCTACGCTGTTGTTGACTTGCTGTAGTTGCGGATGTAAGAGCGGCGATGTGCCGTGACTGGTGCCGATGTTTCGGTGTCGTCGCTTCGGCCCCGTCGTTCAATTCCCGCGGAGGTCCATTATGGATGACTTTTTGAAGGAAGCCCTGGAAATCGTAAAGGCGCAGGCCAGTGTACGGACCATGACGGAGGACGAGATCACCTCCATGGTACAGAAGCTGGCCAATGGCATTCGTGCCATCAGCCTTGGCGAAACCGAGCCTGAAGAGGCGTGCGAAGCCTGCGGCGACCCGCGCAAGGCCGTGAAGGAAAAGTCCATCACCTGCCTCGAATGCGGCAAGTCGTTCAAGATCCTTACCCGCAAGCATCTTGCGTCGCACGGCATTGACGCCGCCGCCTATCGCGAGAAGTGGGGCCTCAAGAAGAACACCCCGCTGGTGTGCAAGGCGTTGCAGCGCGAACGCCGCAAGAAGATGAAGGACATGAAGCTTTGGGAGAAGCGGCGCAAGCCCGCTTCCTAGGCGGGGGGCACCGGCCGCGTGCCGGCAGCCTCGGGAGGGCCGCTTGTTGCGGCGGCACCGCCGAGAATTCGCGACGGAAAAAGGCCGTCCTGCGTGATGCAGGGCGGCCTTTGCCGTTGTTCGGGATGCCCCGCCTGGGCGTGGCCCGCGCGCACCGCAAACAAGGAACCGCCCTGGCGGGCGGTTCGGAGAACATGCGGGAACGGCGGGATGTCCGGGGTCAGTTGTCCAGCGCGCCTTCGCCCACGATGAGCGAGCGGCCGCCGTCGTCGGTGCCGTCGGGCTTGGGGGCGTGTTCCGTGGCCACCATGCGGTAGCCGAAGCTGACGTAGAGCGGGCCCTGGTCGTCGGGGTCGAGGTAGAAGCGCGTTTCGAAGGGGATGGCCCCCTCGTCGCCCACGGCGCGGGGCAGGTAGTCGTATTCCTCGGCGTCGAGCACCCGGCCCGAGGCATCGCTGAGGTAGACCATCACCGTGAGTTGCTCGTACCACTTGGCCCAGGCGGGCAGGGCGCCGGGCGCAAGGCTGGCCTGTCCGCGTACCCCCACCGATTCGCGCAGGGGTACCACGCGGTAGGTGAAGCGCAGGTACTGCATGGCGACGGTCTGCGGCGTGTCGGGCTGCAACTGGGCACGGGCAAGGTGCCCCACGGTCTGCTTGGCGCAGCCTGCAAGCAGGCCGGTGCACAGCAAGAGCATGGCCAGCACGGTCAGCATGCGGAATTCGGGCCGTTTGGCGTGGCCGGATTCGGGGCGGAACGGGGAGCGGGGGGAAAACACGGGCATGGCATCTCCGGCGGTTGCGGGACGTGCGGTTGCGTCGCAAGGGGAATGCGCTGCGGCGAACGGGCTGGGCCCTGCCGCGTGGAGGATCGCGGCCGACACGAAGTGATGCGTCCAACTGGCCTTACGGCTTGGGCGGACCATAGACCAGCATTTCCGCCAGCGTCAAGGAAACCCGGGGGGAAACGCGGGGGGAAACCCGGGGGGCGCCGCCCTTGCCCGCGCCCTTGGCACAGTGCTCCATTTCCAGTTCCGCCAGGCGCCGGTAGAAGGGGGTGCGGTCCAGGGTGGGCACGGCCTCGTCGGGCTGGCCGTCGGTCAGGCCGCAGAATCGGTGGCAGCCGCGGAACACCTGGCGCTGCCCGTCGGGACGCAGCAGCACGTTGCGGGTGCCGTGCATGCGGCAGATCATCAGCCGGTGGGCATACAGGCCGCACAGCCCCTCGTCGTTGACGGGGCACATCACGCGCGGCACCACTCCGGCGGCCCGCGCGGCTTCGCACTGGGCAACCACATCGCGGGCGCGGCGCAGGTATTCGGCGCGGCGCACCTCCGGCAGGGCCAGCATGCCCTTCCACAGGTAGGCCCACTCCACGTGGGTGTGGTGCTGGAAATGGGTAAGGCAGCAGTTGTCCTCGCAGCCCGCGCAGGTCAGCCCGGCGGCGCTGGCGGTTTCCGCGTAGGCCCGTTCCATGTCGGCGTACAGTTCCGCCAGACGGGCGAAGACGCCAAGCCCCTTGCGGCCACCCTTCGATGTCGGTTTGCCCGGCTGGGGAGGGCCAGCCGCGTTCAGTGCGGCGGCAATGCGCGCGGACGCGAGGGGGGCAGGCTTGCGCGCGGGGTTGTGGCCGGACATCATGCCTCCCCGCCGGTCAGCCAGGCCACGATGCGCGCGGCGCAACCGCCGGGCGACAGGGCGTCGGCGGCCACGGTGAAGCTGGCGTAGCGCCGGTACAGTGCGATGCGCTCGTTGTACAGGTCCTCTATGGTCTGCCCCGGCGCGATGGCCAGCCCCCGTTCCGGGTTCATGGCAATGCGTTCCAGGATCAGCGGCAGGGAAACGTCAAGGTAGACCAGCGGCCCCAGCGCGGACAGGTGGGCCATGGCCTCGGGGCGATAGACCACGCTGCCCCCGGTGGACAGCACGGTGCGCCGCGCCCCGATGCGACGGATGACGCCCGCTTCCACGTCCAGGAAACGTTCCTTGTCCATGGAATCGGCCACGGCTTGCAGCCGGGTGCCGTAGGTGGCCTCGATGAGGTTGTCGGTATCCACGTGGGCCCAGCCAAGCTGAAGGGCCAGTTCGCGGCCCACGGTGGTCTTTCCGGCACCGGCCATGCCGATGATGCTGACGCACCCGTCGGGTGCGATGCGTGCGGGGTCAAGCGGAAGGGGGGCGATGGGAGTGGTCATGTTCAGTCCTGTGACGATGTCCTGTGCGCTGTCCGGACGAATGCGCGGGGCCGTGGTGGCCGGAAATTCCTTGCGGCGCAGGCCCGGCGCGACTGCCTGTGTAGTCGGCTGCGGCATGCGGTGTCAACCGGCGCGGTGCGTGGCCGGGAAAGGCAGGTGGCGTACGCCGGGCGCCGCGTGTTGATGCGCTGCCCCGGCCATGCGCTGGCCACGCGCTGGCTTGTCGCGCGCTACCGGGCAAATGCAAAAAGGCAGGCCCGCCGAAGCGGACCTGCCCGAAAGGCAGCGTGCGAAAGCGATTAACGCTTGGAGTACTGGTACCGGGCGCGGGCAGCGCGCTGGCCGTACTTCTTGCGTTCCTTCTTGCGGGCGTCGCGGGTCAGGAACCCGGCGCGCTTCAGGGCACCGCGCAGTTCCGGCTCGACTTCGAGCAGGGCGCGGGAAATGCCGTGGCGCACCGCTTCGGCCTGGCCGGTCACGCCGCCGCCGCAAACGTTGACCTTGATGTCGAAGCGTTCGACGTTCTTGGTCAGCACCAGGGGCTGGCGGATGATCATTTGCAGCGACTTGCGCGGGAAGTAGTCTTCGAAGGGGCGACCGTTCACCACGATTTGACCGGAACCGGCGTACAGTCGGGTACGGGCCGTGGCGGTCTTGCGGCGACCGGTGCCGTAGTTGAATTCGTTGGCCATGATTCTCTCCGGCTCGATCGGGTTAGTACTGGATGGCGAGCGGCTGCGGGTTCTGGGCGGCATGCGGATGCTCGGGGCCTGCGTAGACCTTGAGCTTCTTCAGCATGGCGCGGCCAAGCCGGTTCTTGGGCAGCATGCCCCGCACGGCGTTCATCAGCACGCGTTCCGGATGGGAGGCGAGCAGCTTCTCGAGGGTGATCTCGTGAAGACCGCCGACATACCCGGAGTGACGGTAGTATTTCTTGGCGGCAAGCTTGTTGCCGGTGACCTTGATCTTTTCGCAGTTGACCACGACGATGAAGTCGCCGTTGTCCATGTGCGGTGCGAACTCGGGCTTGTGCTTGCCACGCAGGCGATGCGTGATCTGGGTGGCAAGGCGGCCGAGAACCAGGTCGGAGGCATCGACCACGAACCATTCGCGGTTGATGTTCTCGGGCGTGGGGCTGAACGTTTTCATCAGAGCGTACTCCTGTGCGAGCTCGAAAGAACGGTCTATGTATTGGGTTCCCCGCCCTCTGTCAATAGAAAAAGGGCGTAGAAACGCGCGACGGACGATGCCGCCCCCGCAGGGTGGCATCATGCGTGCGATGCTTGCCGTACCGGACGGAACCGGACTGGCCGGGGGTGCCTTGTCAGCCCATGGTCGGGCAGTGATGCTGGCGGTCCCTGGCGCATGTCGCGGTGACGCGGGGTTCGCTTGGCGGTCGTCCGCACTTCGGTTCCCACTGGCGCGCCTAACGGGGCGGCGGGCCTGGGGAGCGGACAACTGGCCCCGCAAACCGCCAATGACGGGCGGGGCGGGGCAGCACCGGGCAGGCGCCGGAAGAACTCGGCCGGAAGGTTGGCTTGGACCCTCCCGCTGGCTTCCGTGGCGTGAACCCGAAGCGTATCGCTTCAAACTCTTGAGCTTTATACCACGACCGCATACATTGCCAAGAGATTTTCTTGAACCCCCACGGGAGGACCCATGCCCAGCATTCGCAAGAGCCTGCTCCAGTTCGTTTTTTCCGGTGCGTACATGAAGCGGTGGAACGACAAGCTGCGGCCCGTGGAACTGATGGAGGTGGACAAGCAGGCCCACAAGATGATCGTTGCGTGGCTGCTGCTGCAACTGAACACCCGCAACCTGCCCGCCGAAGAACGACTGCGCCTTGGCGCGGAAGTGGTGGAAGGCGGACTGTTCGACTATTTCTACCGCCTGGTCATCACCGACATCAAGCCGCCGGTGTTCTATCGCATAAAAGAGAACGAGGCCCACTACCGCGAGCTCACCGAGTGGGTGGCGGACGAACTGGAACACATCGTGCGTCCGCTGGACGAGGACTTCTGGCAGCGGCTGCTGACGTACATCCGCCGCCGCGAAAAGAACACCCTGGCCGACCGCATCCTGACCGCCGCACATCTCTACGCCAGCGGCTGGGAATTCAACCTCATCAAGCCGCTGAACGGGTTCGACGACGAAATGCCGGAAATCGACGGCTCGTTCCAGACCCGCCTGACCGCCATGGCAGACCTGGCCGGGGTGCCCGAACTCATCGGCGGCTCCAGCAACGCACTGGGGCGTTTTGCAAATCTTTGCGGTCAGTTGCGCTTTCAGAAGCGTTGGTCGCAGACCCCCCGCATTCCCGAAACCTCGGTCATCGGGCACATGTTCATCGTGGCCTGCTACGCCTATTTCTTCAGCATCGCCGTGGGCGCGTGCCCCGCGCGGCGGCTGAACAACTTTTTCTGCGGCCTGTTCCACGACCTGCCTGAAGTGCTGACCCGCGACATCATCTCGCCGGTGAAGCGTTCCGTGAAGCAGCTGCCCGAACTCATCCGGCAGTACGAAGAGCAGGAAATGCAGGAACGGGTGTTCTCGCTGCTGGACAAGGCGGGCTATGGCGACGTGGCCAGCCGCCTGGGCTATTTCCTGGGGCTGGCCACGGGGTCCGAATTCGACGAGACCGTGCGCGAACCTGGCACCGACGGCACCCCGGACATGATCCGCAAGGTGACCTTCGAGGAGTTGCAGGCCACCTGCAACCTCGACGCGCTGGACCCCAAGGACGGTCGCCTGGTGAAGGCCTGCGATACCCTTGCCGCGTTCATCGAGGCGCACACCTCGGTCCGCAACGGGGTGACGTCGAGCCACCTGCAGGAAGCCATTGCCCGGCTGCGCGGCGAGTATCGCCGGGTGACGCTGGGGCCGTTGCATGTGGGGGCGCTTTTTGCCGACTTCGACTAGGACGGTTGCGGCACAGGGGCCCTTTTGAACTCTGCTGTCGTCAAACCGCAGTTTCATTCCGGTCGAGTACCACAAACGTACACTCCCTCCATGAAACTGCGGTTTTCCTCGGCAGAGTCCAAAATTCCCTCCTGTGCCGCAACCGTCCGGCGCGTGCCGGGGTATATCCCCACCTGCACAGGCCTCGCCTGTAGCGTTGGCTTGGCCGGTGCGTCCCTTTATGGTCCATCAAACCGTGTTTTTCTTCGGCAGAAGCCAAACTGCGCTCTTGCGCCGATACCACCTGCTCGCCCGGTATAGTCCCGGCTTCTCCTGACTTGCGGCATGAAGCCACGCCGGATGGAGTAATGTGACGGTGTTCCCGTCCCGCATCCTTCCGCAGGGCTTGTGAAAGAGAAGACAAGCGGGGCGAGTTTTGATAACGATGACGCCATGCCCCATCCCGGCCTGATTCCGTCGAGAGGCCGGAGCGGCCCCGGAAACTTCGCGAATGCTCCGCTGATGCTCCGGTCGGCCTGATGTCCATGAACACACTGCGAGGAGAGTGCCGATGCTGTTGCGAAAGCGTGCCTGGGACATCGTACGGGAAGAATTCCCCAAGCTGCGCGAGGACGATTCGCTGGCCGAGGCCATGCGCAAGCTGAGCTCCTGCGTGGGGCCCGACGGCGGGGGCGGGGCGGGTTGCCTGTGCGCCCTGGTGTATGACGAGCGCGACATGCTGCGCGGTGCGCTTTCCGTGTGGGACACCGTGCGCTTCATGGAAGATTCGCTGCTGCGCAGCGGCTCTCTGCGCGGCATAGAGGAGGACGGCTTCGACCGCATCTACCGCAATGCCTGCAAGGTGGCCGGTTCCACCAAGGTGCGCGACGTCATGGACCGCGACATGACCCAGGTGGCCCCCGACGACCCGCTGCTGGTGGTGCTGGAGAGCTTCGTGAAGAAGGGCCGCAGCTATGCCGTGGTCACCGAGGCGGGCAAGGTGCTGGGCGTCATCATGATCAACGACGTGTTCCGCGAGATCAGCGGCGAAATCATCAGCCGCGCCTAACGTCCGTGTCGGCGGCGGGCTGCCG
The DNA here is from genome assembly GCF_040373385.1 of Nitratidesulfovibrio sp. NCBI lineage: Bacteria > Pseudomonadati > Thermodesulfobacteriota > Desulfovibrionia > Desulfovibrionales > Desulfovibrionaceae > Nitratidesulfovibrio > Nitratidesulfovibrio sp. The sequence continues at coordinate 106,693 of NZ_JBDXXH010000010.1, forward strand.
GGGCCATCCCCGCGCGCCCCATGCCCCGACCTTTGCCGATGTGTTCATGCCGACGCAAAAGGGCCGCTCCCGGAAGGGGGCGGCCCGTTTGCGTCGTGTGGGGGGCGTGAAGAAGGCGGAAAAGGGCGCGTGCCGTGCCGAGTACTGTGTGATCGCCGTCTTTCCCCGGCCTGAGGGCAGCCGGGCCTGGGGTGTCTTTTCCGGGTGGGGCGTTCCCCTTACCCCTTGGCCGGGGGGGCGTCGGCCTTGGGCTTGCCGGTGGTGCCGAAGGCGTTGGTCACCAGCGCGTTGAGCAGCAGCGTGGTATAGCGCGCGTCGTAGCGCACCTTGTCCGCCGCCAGTTCCTGCACGGCGGGCACCAGTTCCTTGGCCGGGGCGTAGGGGCGCGTGCTGATCATGGCGGAGAACGAATCGGCCACGGCACAGATGCGGCCCAGTCGGCTGATCTGCTCGCCCTTGAGTTTCTGCGGGTAGCCGGAACCGTCCAGCCGCTCGTGATGCTCCAGGGTGCACTGGCGCAATTCGTCGAAGGCCAGCCCCATCTTGTGCATGATCTTGGCCCCCACCAGCGGATGCAGGGGGATCTTGTCCTTTTCGTCGGGTTTCAGCGGGGTTGTCTTGGACAGGATGAACGCGGGCACCTTGGCCATGCCCAGGTCGTGCAGCAGGAGGGCCAGCGCCGACCGGTCCAGGTCGCGGCGCTTCAGGTTGTCGCCCATGGAAGTAACCAGCAGCCACAGCCCCACCGAAAGGGTGTTCAGCGAATGCTTGGCCAGCGAATGCTCGCGGTGCAGGCGGCGCATGAACTGCTTCACCCGGTGCTTGTCCTGCCACAGGTATTCGGTCAGCACCATCACGTCGCGGTACAGCACCTCGAACACCGGCTTCACGGGCTGGTCGATGAATGCGTTCACCCGCAGGGTCAGGGCCTGCTGGAAGATGTCGGCGACTTCGCCTTCCTTCAGGTTCTTGTCCACCAGTACCAGGTCCAGTTGGTGCACGATGTGCTGCGAATAGATGGGGTGGTCAGAGCGCGAGACGAACAGGTCGCCCGCCTCGCACATGCGCTGCACCTCTTCCACCTGCTCGTTGGTAAGCCGTGCGCCCTTGCGGGTGTACGGCTGCAACTGGGCCAGGTCTTCCCGGAAGCGAAACAGGTCTACCGGGGGACGGTATTTGGGAAAGCTCGACAATATCTCCGTACTGATCTGGTAGTATTCCTCGGAAATATTGTCGGGGATGGTTGCCTTCACCGTGGGTAGCTCCCTTGTGGTGCTCGCGTGGTCCGCGTGGCAAGCGCGGCTGATGTCGTGGCGTCCTGCCCGCTCTGCCCGTTCTGCCTGTCATGGGGTTCCGGCCCGTTCGGGCCGTTGCTGCATGGGGTCGGACGCAGTCTGCCGTTACTTTCTGTAGATCTTCACCATGTTGGTGCCGCGCGGCTTGCGGCCCGCCTTGGGCTGCCCGGCGGTAATGACCACGTTGTCGCCCTTTTCGAAGTCGGGTGCGGTATCCACGAAGCGTTCGGCCCGTGCCACGTGGCCGGGGATGTCCAGCGGGATGTCCTGCGGCACGATGCCCCACGAGAAGTTCAGGGCGCGCAGGGCGGCCTGGTCGGGCGTCAGGGCCCAGACCATCTGGCGCGGGCGGCGCGACGAGATGAGCCGGGCGGACGCGCCGGTCATGCTGTGCGAGACGATGCCCTTGGCGCCGGTCTTCTCCGCCAGCAGGCAGGCCGCGTACGCCAGGAAGTCCGCCGTGCCCTTTTCGTCGGCGGGCTCGGCAAGGCGCTGCGTCTCGAAGTGCAACTCTTCTGCTTTTGCGGCAATTTCTTTCATGAATTCAACGGTTTCAACGGGAAAGTTGCCCATGGCCGTTTCTTCGGAAAGCATCACGCAGTCGGCCCCGTCCAGCACGGCGTTGGCCACGTCGGTGGTTTCCGCGCGGGTGGGGGAGGGGCTGTTGACCATGGACAGCAGCATCTGGGTGGCCACGATGACCGGCTTGGCCGCGCGGTTGCAGGCGCGGATGATGCGCTTCTGCATGGCGGGCAGGGCGGGCAGGGGGCATTCCACTCCCAGGTCGCCGCGGGCCACCATGATCACGTCGGCCTCGGCCAGGATGTCGTCCAGCCGGTCAACGGCGTTCTGCCGTTCCAGTTTGGCGATGACGGGAATGTGCTTGCGGCCGCTGGCCGCGATGATTTCCTTGGCGTCGCGGATGTCTTCCGGCGTCTGCACGAAGGACAGGGCCACGGCGTCCACGCCCAGTTCCAGGCCGTCGGCCAGGTCCTTGCGGTCCTTTTCGGTCAGGGCGGGCAGGCGCACCGACTTGCCGGGCAGGGCCAGGCCCTTGCGCGAGGTGATGATGCCGCTGTTGTCGGCCTCCAGTTCAAAGCATCCTGCCGGGGCGGTGCCCAGCACGCGGAACTGCAACCCGCCGTCCGACAGCACCAGCCGGTCGCCGGCTTCCAGCCCGTTCAGCACCGGCTGATTGGTGAAGGGAATGAACGGCAGCACGGCGTCGGCCGGGGCCTTGGGACCCAGCAGCACGCGGTCGCCCTTGCCCACGGAGATGGCGCCGTCCGGAATTTCGCCGATGCGGATCTTGGGGCCGGAAAGGTCCTGCAAGATGGTTACCGGGCTGCCGCATTCGGCTTCCAGTTCGCGCAGCAGGCGCACCAGATCCACGAACATGGACGCGTTGCCGTGGGAAAAGTTGAGTCGAAAGATGCGCACTCCAGCGGCGATGAGGCGCGAAAGCACCTCCCGCGAGCGCGATGCCGGACCTATGGTGGCGATTATCTTCGTTCTCATGATCCACCCCTGTGCAATAAGTTGTATCTTGTCAAGCCGTTTGTGCGTCGCGGAGGGTTTCACCGACCATGCGGCGGTGCGTGGCGGATACCCCCGTATATCGTGTCGGCACCCATCATGTCCCCATGCGTTTCATAAAAATATCAGCGCAGGTCGCACCTGCTGCCGCAGGGGCAGGCGCATGCCGCCCGGGGGGCGAAATGCCGTGCGGCAGCGCACGCCGGGCCCGTGCAGCAGGTGCCGGGCATGTCTTTCTGTGTGGCGCTTTGCTTGGTCGTATTTTGGTGAAATTAAATGGTATTTTTTCTTGTCTCCGCGCTGGCGGAGGTCCGTTAGAAATTTTCTAGACTCCGCCGGATGCCACGGCTTGACAGTGTCAAACATATCATAGAGAAAGTGGGAAATTGTGGTAAAAGGTGGTAGAGTCTCCCTGAAAAGCCCCTTCCTTCCGATGGAAAGCGCCCCGCGTGGCACGTGGGGGAAACGGCGGAAGCAGGGTCCGTTTTTTCGACCCCTCGCGCAATAGCGCGGGATGACAGGCAAGTGGTGTTTCCATGTTGTTCAGAGGCCGTTCCCACCGCAGTCTCGACCCCAAGGGCCGACTGATGCTGCCGCCGGATTTCCGCGACATCCTCGTGTCGCGTGCCGACGGTGGCAAGCTGGTGCTGACCAGCTTCGACGACTGCGTCATGGGCTACCCCCTGCCCGACTGGGAAGACTTCGAGCGCAAGTTCTCGAACCTGAAGAACCCTTCGCGCAAGATGCGCGACTTCCGCCGCCTGGTCATCGGCAGTGCCGAACTCATGGACCTGGACGGGCAGGGGCGGGTGCGCATCTCGCGTTCGCACATGGACTACGCGGGCATCACCAAGGACGTGGTGTTGCTGGGCCAGGGCAGTCGCTTCGAAATCTGGGACCAGGGCCGCTTCGACGGCATCGTGGCGCAGGACTTCGACGACGTGGCCGCAGAGCTTGCCGACAGTGGCATCGAACTTTCCCTTTAGGCCCGGCAGGGCACAGCCCCTCAAAAACCACAGGACATCGTCATGACCGGCGCACCCGACTCCACCACACCGCAGGCCGCCTCCGTTTCCACGGAAGGGGCTCGCGCCGCCACGCTGCATGTGCCCGTGCTGCTGGACGAGGTGCTGGAAGCGCTGGCGCCCCGCCCCGGCGGTCGGTACCTGGACGGTACCGTGGGCCTTGGAGGCCATTCCGCCGCCATCATGGACCGCATCGGCCCGGACGGCGAACTGTGCTGCCTCGACCGCGACACCACGGCGCTTGAGCTGGCCCGCCAGCGCCTGGCCCCGTGGGGTGGCCGCGTGCATTTCTTCCACACCCGCTACGCGGATTTCGAGGCCGCGCTGGATCAGCTGGGCTGGGACAAGGTGGATGGCGCGCTCATCGACATCGGCGTGTCGTCCATGCAGATCGACACCGCCGACCGCGGCTTCAGCTTTAACGCCGACGGCCCGCTGGACATGCGCATGGACCGGGACGGCGACGAGGCCCCGGCATCGAAGCTGGTGAATCGGGCCACGGCGGACGTGCTCAAGGACATCATCCGTCGCTACGGCGAAGACCCCATGGCCGGGCGCATCGCCCGGGCCATCGTGGATGCCCGTGCAACGGGGCCCATCGAGACCACGGCCCAGCTCGCGGCCATCGTGGACCGGGCCTACCCGGCCAAATGGCGCGCCACCTCGCGCAACCACCCGGCCACCCGCACCTTTCAGGCGTTGCGCATGGCCGTCAACGACGAACTGGGGCAGCTGGAAGGCTTTCTCGACCGCATTCTGGACCGGCTGAACCCCGGCGGGCGGCTGGCGGTGATCACCTTCCATTCGCTGGAAGACCGCATCGTCAAGCACCGCCTGCGCGACGAATCGCAGGCCTGCGTGTGCCCGCGCGGCGCGGCCCGCTGCGAATGCGGCCACACGGCCCGCGTGGACGTGCTGACCAGAAAGCCGGTCACCGCCACCGAAGCGGAACTGGCCCGCAACTCCCGCGCGACCAGCGCCAAGCTGCGCGCGGCCCAGCGACTGGCGGAAGGCCAGGCCCCGCGCCCCCGGCGGCGCAACAAGTACGCCCCCGAAGACCGCGATGAAGAGGAAGGGGGCGCGTCATGAGCCAGGGCGTGGGAAGCTGGGTACTGGCCATGATCCTGTCGGTGCTGACCAGCCTGGTGCTGGGTCTGTCGCTGGTGTGGCTGAACATCGAACGCATGGACATGGCCTACACCTTGCGCAAGTTGCAGGGCGAACTGGACGGAAGGGCGGCCCTGACCGCCAAGCTGGAAGTGGAGCGGGACCGGCTGATGTCTCCGTATGAATTGGGAAGGAAGGCGGAGGCCATGGGCATGCGGGGGGCACGCCCCGGCCAGATCCGCCGCATCGAGGAGGCGGGGCGCTAGCGCCCCGGAACGTCATGCTGCGAGCAGACAGGAAGTCACGCATACTCGGCAGGCCCGCGCCGCGCACCGCACGCGACGCGCGTCCCTCTTTCGAGGCGCGCGCCCCCCGTGCCGCACGCGCCCTGCGCAACAAGAAGGCCCCCGGTTCGTCGTTCGCAGGCGGGCCGCGCTTCAATCCCTTTGCCCGCTACGGCGAGGCGGACTGGAGCAAGGTGCGCCTGTACGGCGTGGGCTGCGTGTTCGCGCTGCTGTGGGTGCTGTTGTGGTCGCGCGCCTGGTACGTGCAGGTGTACGACGGCGACCGGCTGGCCGGTCTTGCCCGCCGCCAGCACATGGCGGCGGAGACCGTGTCCGGCAGGCGCGGGGCCATCCTTGACCGCAACGGGCAGATTCTGGCCCGCAGTGTCGAGGTGCGCTCCGTCTACGTTCGCCCCGGCGAGATCCACGACGTGGATGCCACGGTCAATGCCCTGGTCACGGCGCTGGAAGCCCCGGCCAAACAGGTGCGCGAGGCCGTGGCCTCCAAGCGCGGTTTTGCGTGGGTGGCCCGCAAGGTGGACGACCAGGCCGCCGAAAACGTGCGCAAGGCCGGGCTGCCCGGCGTGTACCTGAGCAGCGAGTACGAACGCATTTATCCGTTCAAGCAGATGGCCGGGCAGTTGCTCGGTTTCGTGGGCATGGAGAGCAAGGGCCTTGAAGGCCTGGAACTGACCTTCGAGGATGTGCTGAGCGGCGATTCCGCCCGCAACGTGGTGCAGCGCGATGCCGCCGGGCGTCGGCTGGACATGGATGGCGGCGCTGGCCGCGCGTCCCTGCGTGGCCACGACGTGCATCTGACCATCGATACCCAGGTGCAGTTCTTTGCCGAAGAAGCCTTGGCCCGCTCGGTGGACCAGTTCGACGCCACGTGGGGCGGTTGTCTGGTGGTGGACGTGGATTCGGGCGACATCCTGGCCTGGGCGCAGTACCCGTTCTTCAACCCCAACGCCTATCGCGACTACAAGCCCGAACGCTGGCGCAACCGCCTTGCCGCCGACGCGCTGGAGCCCGGTTCCACGCTGAAGCCGTTTCTGGTGGCCGCCGCCCTTCAGGAGGGCGTGGTCAAGGGCGACACCACGTTCAACTGCGAAAAGGGCCGCTGGAAGACCCGCTACATCACCATCCGCGATACGCACAGCTACGACGTGCTGCCGGTGAACAAGGTGCTGCGCTACTCCAGCAACATCGGCATGGCCAAGATAGGCCTGGAGCTGGGGTCCAAGCGTTACTGGGAATACCTGAACCAGTTGGGCTTCGGCGACCGTACCGGCCTGCCCATCACCGAGAGCAAGGGCATCCTGCGTGATCCGCGCCACTGGTCCGAACCGGACCTGATCACCACCTCCTTCGGCCAGTCCATCGCCGCCACCGGTGTGCAGATGGCCCAGGCCTACCTGACCCTGGCCAACGGCGGTGAACGCAAGCCGCTGCGCCTGGTGGTGGACGACGAAGCCCCGGCCAACTCGGCCAGCCAGAAGGTGTACAACGACAAGACGGTGAAGCAGGTCATCTCCATGCTGCGCGAAGTGGTGGAGGAAGACGGCACCGGCACCCGCGCGCGCATCCCCGGCATCATGGTGGGCGGCAAGACAGGCACCGCGCAGAAGGCTGACGAAACGGGGCGTTACGGTCACGAACGGCTTGCTTCGTTCGTGGGTTTCGCGCCCATCGACAAGCCCAAGTACCTGATTTTGGTCATGGTGGACGAACCCCAGAAAAATTCGTACGGCGGCGTGGTCGCAGCGCCCGTGTTCAAGCACGTGGCCATGCGCACCATGGCCTACCATGGCCTGCTGCCCGATGCGCCCGACCCGGAGGCCCCCACCTACGCCACGCCCCTCGGCAAGACCGGCCCGGTGGAAGTGCGCCGCGAGGTGGCCGAGGCCGTGCGCGAGGCACCTGACGGGGTGCCCAACGTGGTGGGCAAGTCGGTGCGCCGGGCCGTGGAAGTGTTTGCCCGGCAAGGCATGGTGCCCGTGCTCAGGGGCGCCGGGCAGACCGTGATCCGCCAGACCCCGGAACCGGGCACCGAATGGCCCAAGGGGCAGCCCACGGGACAGTGCGTCCTTTGGCTTTCCGAGAATTCCTAGGAGCATCGGCAGATGACCCGTATATCTTTTGATGACCTTCTGGCCCGTGTCCGCCAGAACACGCCGGACATTCGTACCGACTCGCGCAGGGTGGGCCGTGGCGACGTGTTCGTGGCCGTGCCCGGCGTTGCCGCCAACGGCGGCGCGGGCGTGGATGGCGCGGACTTCATTGCCAAGGCATGGGCCGCCGGGGCCGGGGCGGTGGTGTGCCTGCCCGGGCGGGTGGACGCGGCCCTTGCCGATGCGCCCGCAGGCTGCGTGGTGGTCGGGCACGAAGACCCGCGCGCGGCCATCGGCCTGCTGGGTCAGGCCCGCTACGGCACCGATGCGCTGCCCTTCCCGGTGGTGGCCGTTACCGGCACCAACGGCAAGACCACCATCACCTATCTGCTGGAACACGTATTTTCCGCGCTGGGGCGCCGGGCAGGCGTGCTGGGCACCGTCAGCTACCGTTGGCCGGGGTTCGTCATGGACGCCCCCCTGACCACCCCCGACTGCATCGAGACCCACGCCATGCTGGCCCGCATGCGCGACGCCGGGGTGGACGTGGCGCTGATGGAGGTCTCGTCGCACGCGCTGGACCAGCGCCGGGCGGCGGGCATTCGCTTTGCCGGGGCCATCCTGACCAACCTGACGCAGGACCATCTGGACTACCACGGCGACATGGAACACTACTATGCCGCCAAGGCCCGCCTGTTCACCGAACTGCCCGACGCGGACAAGGCCTGCGCCGTCAATGCCGACGACGCCTGGGGCCGCCGCCTGCTGGGCGAGGTGCCGCACGCCATCGGCTTCGGGCTCAATGCGGCCAATGCCGTTCCGGGCCGCAGGTACCTGCACGGCGAAATGGTCCACAACGCCACCTCGGGCCTCACGCTGCGCATGACCCATGAAGGGCGGCAGTGGGAACTTTCCTCGCACCTCGTCGGCGCGCACAACGCCTCCAACCTGCTGGCCGTGCAGGCCGTGTGCCTGGGCATGGGGCTTGCCCCGGAAGACCTGGCCAGCCTGGCCGACTTCACCGGCGTGCCGGGGCGGCTGGAGCGCATCGTGAACCCGCGGGGGCTGGACATTTTCGTTGATTACGCACATACCCCCGACGCGCTGGAAAACGTGCTGCGCGCGCTGCGTGCGGTGGGCTTTTCGCGCATCGTTACCGTGTTCGGCTGCGGCGGCAACCGCGACCGCACCAAGCGCCCGTTGATGGGGCAGGCGGTGGCGCGTCATGCCGACGTGGCCGTGCTCACGTCCGACAATCCCCGTCACGAAGACCCAGAGGCCATCATGGCCGACGTGCTGCCCGGCCTTGCCGACGCGCGCGAGGTGGTCAGCGACCCCGACCGGGCACGGGCCATCGGCAAGGCCCTTGCGCTGCTGCGGCCCGGCGACGTGCTGCTGGTGGCGGGCAAGGGGCATGAAAGTTACCAGCAGATCGGCGACCGCAAGGTGCCGTACAGCGACCAGCAGGTCATTCGGGAGATATTGGGGTGCAACTGATGTCCATCGCCGCGTGCCACACCGCGCGGGTCCGCGCCGTACCCGGCGGGTCCGGTTCCTCCGCGCACACCGGGTCGTTCCCGTGCGCGGCCGCTGGCGCACGCACCGCCAGTCAGCCGGAAACTTGCCAGGCCGACCACACCACCGGGGGGCGCCATGCTGTATAACCTGCTGTACCCCCTCAGTTCCGAATTCACGGTCCTCAACGTCTTCCGCTACATCACCTTCCGCTCCGTGTGGGCGCTGCTGACGGCGCTGCTGCTGTCCATCCTCATGGGGCCGCGCTTCATCGAGTGGCTGCGGCGCGTCAAGTGCGGGCAGCACATCCACGAGGACGTCACCTGCCACATGCAGAAGGCGGGCACCCCCACCATGGGCGGCCTGCTCATCGCCTTCTGCCTGACGTGCAGCGTGCTGCTGTGGGCCGACCTGACCAACAAGTACGTCTGGCTGACCATGCTCATCTTCCTGGGGTTCGGGCTGGTCGGGTTTCTGGACGACTACATCAAGATCCGCCGCCGCAACAACAAGGGGCTGTCCGCCCGCGCCAAGTTTCTGGGGCAGGTGGTGGTGGCGGCCGTGGCCATGTACCTGCTGGTCAGCGAGCCGGTGTACTCCACCCGGTTGGCCTTTCCGTTCTTCAAGGGCCTCGCGCCCGACCTCGGCTGGCTGTACATCCCCTTCGCGGTGACGGTGATGGTGGGTTCTTCCAACGGGGTGAACCTTACCGACGGACTGGACGGCCTGGCCATCGGCCCCACCATCATCGCGGGCATGGTCTTTGCCGTGTTCATCTACGTGGCGGGCAACGTGCAGATGGCCACCTACCTGCAAGTGCCCAACATGCCGGGCGTGGGTGAGGTTACCGTGTTCTGCGGCGCGCTGGTGGGCGCGAGCCTGGGCTTTCTGTGGTTCAACGCCTACCCGGCCCAGGTGTTCATGGGCGATGTGGGCTCGCTGGCCCTTGGCGGCGCGCTGGGTTTTCTGGCCGTGCTGTGCAAGCAGGAACTGCTGCTGCTCATCGTGGGCGGGCTGTTCGTGGTGGAGACCCTGTCGGTGATCCTGCAGGTGGGCTACTTCAAGTTCACCGGGGGCAAGCGCATCTTCCGCATGGCCCCGCTGCATCATCACTTCGAATTGCAGGGCATTCCCGAGTCGAAGATCATCATCAGGTTCTGGATCATGTCGGCGCTGCTAGGATTGATGGCGCTGTCGGTCCTGAAGCTGCGTTAGGACAAGGATACGGCAATGACCTGCGACAAGCACACGGCGCGGACCATCGGCAAGGGCGACCTTGTGGTGGTCGTGGGCGCGGGCCGCTCCGGCATGGCTGCCGCGCGGTTGCTGCACCGCATGGGGGCGCGCGTGCGCCTGCTGGAACGCAACGCCGACGGGGTGCCGGCCGACTTCCTGCGCTGGGCCGCCGAAGCCGGTGTGGAAATTGCCACCGGCGACCATTCGCCCGCCCAGTTTGCGGGTGCGCGGGCCGTGGTGCCCAGCCCCGGCATGGCCGTGGCAAAGCTGCGCCCGCTGTTGCCGCAGGGGCCGGGCGCGCCCGAGGTGCTGGCCGAAATGGAGCTTGCCTGGCGGCAACTGGACGGCGAGCCGGTGCTGGCCGTCACCGGAACCAGCGGCAAGACCACCACGGTTTCGCTGTGCGCCGCCATGCTGCGGGCGCAGGGCCTTGCCGTGTTCCTGGGCGGCAACATCGGCACTCCCCTCAGCGAGTACGTGTTGTCCGTAGCGCATGGCGGGGCAGAAGGGCAGGGCAGGGCCGACGCACTGGTCATAGAGATTTCCAGCTTCCAGTTGCAGGCCTGCACCACCTTTCGTCCTCGCGTGGCCATGCTGCTGAACATCAGCGAGAACCACCTCGACTACCACGCCGACATGGCGGAATACATCGCCGCCAAGTTCCGGCTGTTCCGTTGCATGGAAGAAGGCGACCTGGCCATTTTCGGCGAAGGGCTGCGCGACCTGGTGGCCGCGCGCGAACCCAGGGCGCGCACGCTGTTCTTCAACGCGGCATCCAGGCGCTTTCCGCACACCCGCCTGCTGGGCGGGCACAACCAGGCCAACATCGAGGCCGCATGGCAGGCCTGCCGCGAGTTCGGGGTGACCCCGGAGGCGGCGGAAAAGGCCGTGGCCGACTTTGCCCCGCTGGAGCACCGGCTGGAGGCCGTGGCCGAGCGCAACGGCGTGCTGTGGGTGAACGATTCCAAGTGCACCACGGTGGAGGCTCTGCGCGTGGCCCTGCTAGCCTTTGACAGGCCGGTGGTGCTGATGGTGGGCGGCAAGTTCAAGGGCGGCGACCTTGCGTCCCTGCTGCCGCTCATGCTCGGGCGAGTGCGGGCAGTGGTGGGCTTTGGCGCCAGCCGCGAATATTTCAAGGGGGCCTGGATGGGGCAGGGTGAGTTTTCCATGTCCTGGCATCCTGCCCTGGAACCCGCCGTGGCCGAGGCCGCCGAGGTTGCCCGACCGGGCGATGCGGTGGTGATGGCCCCGGCCACCTCCAGTTTCGACCTCTTTGCCAACTACAAGGAGCGCGGCCACGCTTTTCGCCGCGCGGTGGAGGCCCTGCCATGAGGTTCGGCGCGAACGCGGACGCCCACCCCTCTGCCGCACTGGCGGACCTGCGCCACGGCGGCAGCTTTGGCGGCATCGCCCACGGCGACCACGGCCAGCAGAACGGCGTGGACTGGTGGCTGTTCGCCATCGCCCTGACCCTGCTGGGCATCGGCCTGCTGATGGTGCTGTCCGCCAGCGGCATCGTGGCCGAGCGCTTCAACGCGGACAAGTACTACTTCTTCAAGCGCCAGCTGCTCTTTGCCTGCGTGGGCGGCGTCTCCATGTTCACCGCTGCGGTGGTGCCCCGCAACATACTGTACAAATTGCAGTACCCCATTCTGTTCGGGGTGCTGGTCATGCTCATCCTGGTGCTGACCCCGCTGGGCAACAAGGTCAACGGCGCGCGTCGGTGGATACAGGTGGGGCCGGTGGCCGTGCAGCCCATGGAATTCACCAAGATCGCGCTGGCCTTGTACCTGGCCTATTTCATGAGCACCAAGCAGGATATCATCAAGACCTTCAGCCGGGGGGTCATACCGCCGTTCGCCGTGACCGGGGTGTTTTGCGCGCTGCTGCTGCGCCAGCCCGACTTCGGCGGGGCGGCGGTGCTGGCCATGATCCTGTTCTTCATGTGCCTGGTTGGCGGCACGCGGTTCTTCTATCTGGCCGTATCCGGGGCGGCGGCCGTGGCGGGCGCCATCATGCTGGTGGTGCATTCGCCGTACCGCTTCCGCCGGTTCACCGCCTTTCTCGACCCCTTCGCCGATGCGCAGGATTCCGGCTACCAGTTGGTGCAATCGCTGTTCGCGCTGGGGTCGGGCGGCATCACCGGCGTGGGCATCGGCGCCAGCCGCCAGAAGCTGTTCTACCTGCCGGAAGCGCACAACGACTTCATCATCGCCGTGCTGGGCGAGGAACTGGGGTTCATCGGCATGTCGCTGGTCTTCGTGCTGATGGGCATGCTGTTCTGGCGGAGCTTTCGCATCGCCGCCCGCCAGGACGACCTGCGCGACAGGTTCACCGCCTTCGGCGTAACCCTGGTGCTGCTGCTGGGCGCCGTGCTGAACATGGCGGTGGTCATGGGCGTGGCGCCTCCCAAGGGCGTGCCCATGCCCTTCCTGAGCTATGGGGGCAGCAGCCTGCTGACCACCCTGACCTGCGTGGGGCTGTTGCTGAACTATTCGCGAACGGCACGCTGACGGCGTGCCTTCGCACGTTTTCGCCACCGTTCCGGAAACCGGAGGAAACACCATGCGTCGCGTCATCCTCACCACTGGCGGAACCGGGGGGCACATCTTCCCGGCGCTTGCCGTGGCCGAGGAGATCACCCGCCGGTACCCCAAGGCCCGCATCCTGTTCCTGGGGGGGCAATACGGGCCGGAAGCCGACCTTGCGGCCCGAGCCGGGCTCGAGTATGTGGGCCTGCCGGTACGCGGGGTGATGGGGCGCGGCCTGCGTGCGCTGGCCGCCGCCGGGGCCATGGGCCTTGGCGTGTGGCGTGCGGTTTCCGTGGTGCGCCGGTTCGACCCGGACATCGCCGTGGGCTTCGGCGGTTACGCCGCCTTTGCCGGGGTGCTGGCCGCCCGGCTGTGCGGCAGGCCCGCCGCCATCCACGAGCAGAACGCCATCCCCGGACTGACCAACCGCCTGTTGGGCCATGTGGTGCAGCGGGTGTTCCTGTCCCTGCCGGACACGGCGGGGGTGTTCCCCGCGCGGCGCAGCGTGACCACCGGCAACCCGGTGCGCGCGGCCATCGTTGCTGCCGGGGCGGCTGCTGCAGCTGCCGTGACGGCGGGGGGCGCCGCCCCGCGTTCCGTCCATTCGCGCCGTCTGCTGGTCATGGGCGGCAGCCTTGGCGCCCGCGCCATCAACGAGGCAGTGGTGGCTGCACTGCCTGCCCTGCGCGATGCCGGGGTGGAGTTGTGGCACCAGACCGGCACCAGCGATTGGGAACGGGTGCGCACGGGCTACAAGCAGGCCGGAATTTCCGAGGCCCGCGTCGAGGCCTTCATCGACGACGTGGCCAGCGCCTACACCTGGGCGGACCTTGTGCTGTGCCGCGCCGGGGCCACCTCCGTGGCCGAACTGGCTGTGGCGGGCAAGCCTTCGGTGCTGGTGCCGTTTCCGTTTGCCACCCACAACCACCAGTTGCACAACGCCCGGCACGTTGCCGACGCAGGCGCGGCACTGGTGGTGGAGCAGAAGGACGTCACGCCCGGTGCGGACGGCAAGCCCGCAGTGGCGCTGGACCACGTGCTGGTCGAGCTTCTGGCTGACCGCCAGCGGCTGGCCGACATGAGCCACGCCGCGCGCGCCATGGGCAGGCCGCAGGCCGCAGCCGCCGTGGTGGACGGCATGGAAGCCATCCTCGCGGGGCGTGGGAAGTAAGTTGGAGTTTTTTGTGTGACTCCGGCGGGCAAGGGGCTTCGCCCCCTGCACCCCCGTTATGAAAAAGTATTTTGTTTGGTGCGCACCGCGCATCAGTGATGCAGCAGAGAATAACGTAAGACAGCCCCACTGAAATGGGGGTGCAGGGGGCGAAGCCCCTTGCCCGCCGGAGGCGTAAAAAAACGCTTACCTCGCCAAAGGCTGATTTAAAAACCCCAATCAGAAAAAATCTATGAATAACAACAAGATCAAGAAAATACACATGGTCGGCATCGGCGGTTCCGGCATGAGCGGCATTGCCGAGGTGCTGTTGAACCTGGGCTACGAGGTGCGCGGCTCGGACATGTCCGACGGCACGGTGGTGCGCCGTTTGCGCAAGCTGGGGGCCGAAATCTACATCGGCCACGGCGAGGGCAACCTGACGGACGCCCAGGTGCTGGTGAAGTCCACGGCCATTGGCGACGAGAACCCCGAGGTGGCGGCGGCGCGCAGGCGCGGCATTCCCATCATTCCGCGCGCCGAGATGCTGGCGGAACTGATGCGCCTGCGCACGGGCATCGCCATCGCAGGCACGCACGGCAAGACCACCACCACCTCGCTGGCGGCGGCCATCTTCGACGAGGCGGGCACCGACCCCACAGTGATCATCGGCGGGCGGCTGAATGCCTACGGCGCCAACGCGCGGCTGGGCGACGGGGCCTACCTCATTGCAGAGGCGGACGAATCGGACGGCTCGTTCCTGTGCCTGTTCCCCATCGTCACCGTGGTCACCAACGTGGACATGGACCACATGGACCACTACCCCTCGCAGCAGGCCATCGACGATGCCTTCGTGGATTTCATGAACAAGGTGCCGTTCTACGGCATGAACGTGGTCTGCGGCGACGACCCCGGCGTGCGGCGCCTGCTGCCCCGGGTGAAGCGTCCGGTCATCACCTACGGCTTCGGAGATGGCAACGCCATCCGGGCAGAGGTGCTGGCCTGCGCGGACACCAGCCTGTTCAACGTCATCGTCAACGGCGACGACATCGGTCAGGTGCGCCTCGCCCAGCCGGGCCGCCACAACATCCTGAATGCCCTGGCCGCCATCGGCGTGGCGCTGGAATGCGACATCGCGCCCGGAAAGATCGTGGCGGGCCTGGCCAAGTTCGGCGGGGTGGGGCGGCGCTTCGAGCGCAAGGGCGAGCGCGACGGCGTGCTGGTGGTGGACGACTACGGGCACCACCCGGCGGAAATCGCGGCTACCCTGGCCACGGCGCGCCAGTGCTTTCCGCACCGGCGGCTGGTGGTGGTGTTCCAGCCGCACCGGTTCAGCCGCACGCAGGCCCTGTTCGGCGAATTCTGCAAGGTGTTCGACGGCGTGGACAAGCTGCTGCTGACGGAAATCTACCCCGCGTCGGAAAAGCCCATCCCCGGCGTGAGCGGGCAAAGCCTTGCCCAGGGCATCCGCCAGGTATCCAAGACCGACGTGACCTATCATCAGGATTTTGATTCCGTGCTGGCGGCATTGCCCGAAGTGCTGCAACCCGGCGACCTCTTGCTGACGCTGGGCGCGGGCAACGTGACCACCATCGGCCCCCGTTACCTGGAAAGGGAATAGCATGCTCACGGTTCTCGACGGCCCCGTGCTTGCGCACCGCACCACGCTCCGCCTTGGCGGCAGGGCGCTGGCAGAGGTGCGCGCGGCCGGGCCGCGTGAACTGGACGAACTGCCCGGAACGCTGGCCCGCCTGGGCGGTGAGCCGCGCATGCTGGGCTGCGGCAGCAACATCCTTGCCGACGACGGCGAACTGCCCGTGGTGGTGGTGGCGCTGGATGGCGGCGGCCCCTTCGACACCGCGCCGGAAGTGACCGGCGAGACGGAGGACGGTCGCGTGCTGGTGCGCGTGGGCGCGGCGCAGCGGCTGCCGCGCCTGGTATCGCGCCTGGCCGCGTGGGGCCTGTGCGGCATGGAAGGTCTGGCTGGCATTCCCGGCGGGGTGGGCGGCGCGGTGGCCATGAATGCCGGGTCCTACGGGTGCGAATGCGGCGCCGCGCTGCATTCCGTATCCGTGTTTTCCCCCCTGCTGGGCCATGTGACCCTGGGGCGCGACAGGTTCCGGTACGGGTATCGGCATTTCGAGGTGCTGGACGAGGCTAGCGCGCCGCTGGGCGGCTGGTACCTGGTCACCGGGGCCACCTTTGCCCTGACGCGGTGCGACAGTGCCGTGGTGCATGCCGCCATGCGCGGCAATTACCTGAAGAAGAAAGCGACGCAGCCGGTGCTGTCACACAGTGCGGGTTGTGTATTCCGCAATCCGTCACCGCACAATCCGGCGGGCAAGCTGCTGGACGCAGCAGGGCTTAAGGGATACCGCATTGGTGGCATGGCATTTTCGATGGTGCATGCCAATTTCATGGTTAACGAAGGCCACGGCACTACAAAAGAGGCTTTCAGTTTATTGCAGTTTGCAAAAGTTGCCGTGAGTGAACGTTTTGATGTTGACCTTGAACTTGAAGTGAAGGTCTGGTCATGGCGATAGCGTTATCGCGCGGAAAGAAAGGCGCGAAGAATGCGTACAGCAGAAAAAGCGTGAAGCCGCAGAAGGCCACGCTGAATTCCGGCAACGGGATGCTGTCGTTCGCCAGATGGTTCTTCACCATGGTCTTGTCCGTCTCTTTGCTTGTCGGCATAAGCGTAGGTTTGTTGTACATCTACAGGTATGCGACAAGGTCTGAATATTTTGCAGTCAAAACTATTGAAGTCTCGGGCAATTTGAGGTTAAGACAGGAGGAAATCCTGGGGTTGGCGGGCATTGCCCCCGGCGCGAACAGTCTTGCGGTGAACATCGCGGATATGGAGTCGGGGCTGCTGCGCAACCCGTGGATTACGGAAGTATCCGTAAAAAGGTTGCTTCCTGACGGATTTGCGATAAAAGTCGCTGAACGGGAACCGAAGTTCTGGGTACAGCGCGGCGCAGAGCTGCTCTACGCCGACGAACACGGCAACATTATCGCCCCGGTGGGGGCGGGCCGGTTCACCTCGCTGCCCACGCTGGAAGTTGAAGCAGGGGCCGAGGAAGCGCTGGAGCGACTGCCCGAGATAACCGGCGACCTGAAGCGGGCAAGGCTGCCCGTGGATATCGCCCTGGTTTCGTGGGTGCGCCTGAGCCCCGGCAAGGGCGTGGAGCTGTATCTGGAAAACAGCGACCTGCGGCTCAGCGTTGCGCTGGAAGACTGGCGCGGCAACCTCGACAGGCTGGGTAAGGTGCTCGACGACCTTGCCCGTCGGGGTGAACTGAAGCAGGTGCGCGAGGTGAAGGCGGGGGGCGTCAACGTCTGGGTACAGAAGGACGCCGCCCTCGGCGGCTGACCCGGCAGTGCGAAACCGCACGGGCAGCCCCCATGGCACCCGTTCGGCATCGCGTAAACAGGAGTAGCAGATGCCCAAGTCGGATCTGATTGTCGGCCTTGATATCGGTACCACCAAAATCTGCGCGGTCGTGGGTGAAGCCACGCCCGACGGAGTCGATATCGTCGGCATCGGCACCAGTCCCTCCACCGGCCTGCGCAAGGGCGTGGTGGTCAACATCGAGCAGACCGTCCAGTCCATCAAGAAAGCTCTCGAAGAAGCCGAGCTGATGGCTGGCTGCGAAATCCGTTCGGTCTATGCGGGTATCGCGGGCAGCCACATCAAGGGCTTCAACAGTCATGGCGTCATCGCCGTAAAAGGCGGCGAGGTGGGCCCCAAAGACGTCGAACGCGCGCTGGACGCGGCGAAAGCCGTGGCCATTCCGCTGGACCGCGAGGTCATCCACATCCTTCCGCAGGAATACATCGTGGACGACCAGCGCGGCATTGCCGATCCCCTCGGCATGGCGGGCGTGCGGCTGGAGGTCAAGGTGCACATCGTGACGGGCGCCGTGACGTCCGCCCAGAACATCGTGCGTTCCTGCCACAGGAGCGGGCTCGACGTGTCGGACATCGTGCTCGAGGCGCTGGCCTCCAGCAAGGCCGTGCTGACCGAGGAAGAGAGGGAGATTGGCGTCGCCCTCGTCGACCTTGGCGGCGGCACCACCGACATCGCCGTGTTCTCCAACGATTCCATCAAGCACACGGGCGTGCTTGCGCTGGGCGGACAGAACCTGACCAACGACATCGCGTTCGGGTTGCGCACCCCCATGGTTTCGGCCGAAAAGATCAAGGTCAAGTATGGCTGCGCCATGGCCGACCTTGTGCGCAACGACGACCTCATCGAGGTGCCGAGCGTGGGCGGGCGCGATCCGCGCCGCCTGTCGCGCCAGGTGCTTGCCGAAATCTGCGAACCCCGCATGGAGGAGATCCTGTCGCTGGTGGATCAGGAACTCGTCCGCTCCGGCTTCAAGAACATGATCGGAGCGGGCGTGGTGCTGACCGGCGGGACGGCCCTCATCGACGGGTGCCAGGAGCTTGGCGAGCAGATTTTCAACATGCCTACCCGCATCGGCTACCCCCGGAATGTGGGCGGGCTGCGTGACGTGGTGAACAGCCCGAAGTTCGCCACCGCCGTGGGGCTTTTGCGCTACGGCGCGGAAAAGGAGGGCCTTGAACTCAAGTTCCGCATCCGCGACGGAAACGTGTTCAACCGCGTGCTGTCGCGCATGCGCAAATGGTTCTCCGACATCTCGTAAACCGCGGGTCCAACGGAATCAGCCAGTCGGACAAGGAGAGGCGTATGGAATTTCACGAGATCGATGCCGAAAGCACTGCGAAGATAAAGGTCATCGGCGTCGGCGGCGGTGGCGGCAACGCTGTCCAGAACATGATATCCTCTGCGCTGAAGGGCGTTACCTTCATCGCGGCGAACACCGATATCCAGGCCCTCAGCCGGTCTTCCGCCGAACTCAAGATCCAGCTCGGCGACAAGCTGACCAAGGGCCTTGGCGCGGGCGCCAACCCCGGCATCGGCCGCGATGCCGCCCTTGAAAGCATGAGCGCCATCAAGGATGCCATCGGCGAGGCCGACATGGTCTTCGTTACCGCAGGCATGGGCGGCGGCACCGGTACCGGCGCGGCCCCCGTCATCGCGCAGGCCGCCAAGGAAATGGGCGCGCTGACCGTGGGCGTGGTCACCAAGCCGTTCTTTTTCGAAGGCAAGAAGCGCCTGGAAGCCGCGGAACAGGGCATTTCCGAATTCCGCGAGCATGTGGACAGCCTGATCACCATCCCCAACGACCGCCTGCTTTCCCTGGCCCCCAAGAAGGCCACCTTCGTGGAAATGCTGAAGAAGGCGGATGAAGTGCTGTACTTCGCGGTGAAGGGCATTTCCGACCTGATCATGGTGCCCGGCCTCATCAACCTCGACTTCGCGGACGTGAAGGCGGTGATGGGCGAATCGGGTCTGGCCATGATGGGCGCGGGCATCGCACGCGGCGAATCGCGCGCCCGCGAGGCCGCCATGAAGGCCATCACCAGCCCGCTGCTGGAAGACGTGTCCATCGACGGCGCGCGCGGCGTGCTCATGAACATCACCTGCGGCCCCGACCTGACCATTGATGAAGTCAGCGAAGCCGCCGGGATCATCCAGGAAGCCGCACACGAAGACGCGCGCATCTTCTTCGGCACCGTGTTCGACGACACGGCGGGCGAGGAAATGCGCATCACCGTCATTGCCACCGGCATCGACGCGGACATGGTGGGCATTGAAGGCGCCGGCAAGTCGGGCACCGTCACCCCGTTCCGCAAGGGCGGGTCCATGGGGCAGGCCCAGCCCGCACCCCGTTCCGCCGCGCAGCCGCGTGCCGAGCAGGTGCAGCAGGCCAAGCCCGCTCCCCAGTCCATGCAGCCGCGCGGCATGGGCGGCTTCTCTGACGACGACCGCAACATTCCCGCCTACCTGCGCAAGCAGGGCCAGGCGCAGCCCACGGTGAACCGTGCCAATACCCACGCCCCCGGCGAAGAAGACTTCATCTTCGACGAGGACGAGTTCGAGATTCCGTCCTTCATCCGCAAGCAGGCGGACTAGCGGGCGGAAGTCCTGGCCGCTTTCCGCCCCGCCCGCGAGGCAGGGGGGATGCGGTTACCGGCCCTGCGGAACCGGCGTGCAACCGGGGGGGTACACCGCAGGCACCGGATTCCTACGCGCCACGCGCGCACGATAGACCCCGCGCTCGGGACGAAGAAGACGCCTCTCCATCCCGGCACGGTTTACGGGAGGGCCGCCCCCAAAAGGGGTGGCCTTTTCTCGTTGCGGGGCTGGATTTTTCCGTGGCAGTGGTTACGCTATATGCCGTGCGTGACTGCACGCATGCCCGCATGCCTGCCGGAAGATGACGGAGAGAGCCCCCACGTGCGCGTGCACGACACGGTGGCTTCGGGTGGGTGTGGTACGTCCGGCATGCCGCTGGCCTTGTCCGCCAGCCCCGTCCGCAGTCGTGTCCGGCGAACGGCTTAATGAATGCGCATATGCGGTCCGCAAAGGAGACAACCATGCTTCCGCAACGTCTTTCCGGGGTGCGTCGTACCCCCTTTGCAACATCGGTTTCGTTGGTCATTCCACTGTTGTTGGGGGTGCTGCTTGCGGCCTGCGCCCCGCTTACGCGCGGCCTGAGCGGCAACGCCGTGGTGTCGTCGTCGCGCCCGCCGGTGGTGGTGCGTCCGGCATCTGGGTTCGACCTGCTGGGCAGCGGTACCGCATCGCCCTTGCTGGATACCGAGTTGGGGCTGCGTCATGCCGACGTGGGCTGGGCCTTTTACGCCGATGCCACGCGCGAACGGCAACTTGCCGTCTTGCTGAGCGAAACGCCCACAGGCTGGCAGTGGGAACTGGACGTTTCCAGTCCCTGGCGCGAGGTGCGGCGCGACGTGTACGCCGTCGGCCCCGCGCGCTTTGCCGGTGCAACTTTTCTGATGCCCGCCCCTGCCGACCCGTTCGCCTCCATGTTGCCCGCGCCGCCCAGACTGGCGCCCGACGAGGGCGAGTGGCGCTGGCTGGTGCGGCGCTACACGCAACTGTTCGACTTCCGGGCGGTGAAGCTGGTGGTGGAATACCGCGAGCCCGTACCCGCCGGGGTGGGGGAACAACTGGCCGACGCGCTCGATGCCGGGCAATTGCCTGCCGGGCGTGCGGCGGCACTGCTGGGCGAGTTCGAGGCGCGGTCCCGCGCGGCCTTCACGGTGTTGGCCTACCCCGAGGGCGGTCTGCCTGCGGAGAACTTCGCGCATGATGCCAGCAGGGTGCAGGTGCGCAACCTGGGGGGCATGGCCGGGCGCATGGAGCCCATTCGCAACCTGCCGAGCGACGACAGGTAACGGGCAGGGCAGTGGCGGTCGGGCGCGGCCCCTGCCCCGGACATGCGCCACGCGATCTCGTGGCGGCCCTGTGCGCTCATGATTCCTCTGGCCCGCGCGCCTCGCGTGCACGCGCAACCGTCAGGTGACCCATGCCCAAGCTGATAGTCCTTGCCCTTGTCCTGCTGCTGGTCGGCTTCGTCTACGCGTTCATGTACCGCAACCCGGTTCGCAGGGGCCTTGCAGGGGACATGCTGGCATCGTCGGCGCGCCCAGTGCTGCTGGTGCGCCCGGCGCCCGGGCTGGCGCCCGCAGGGGCGGGCGTGGCGGACATAGCGCCGGATACGGCCAGCGCCACCGGCTCGGCCAGGGTGTATTATGCCCTGCATGCCAGCCCCACGCCCGGCGGGGGCGGCGGCACCCCGGTTCGCCTGGCAGCCCTGCTGGCGGAAGCTTCCAGCGAATACCGCTGGCCGCTGGACGTGGCGCCGGGGCCCGGCGTGGTGCTGGCCGAGGTGCGTGCCGCCACCGGCCAACTGGCGGGCATGACCATGCACGCCGCCACCTTCGCGTTGCCGCCGGACAGGGACGTGCTGGCCCCGGCCTTCGCCGACGACCCTGCGCCGTGGCGTTCCGGCGCGTTGGTGCGCAGGTTTACCGGACTTGCGGAGATGCGCCACGTGAAGGTGATGGTGGAATACCGCGAGCCACTGGCAAGGATCGGTGATGCGCCCGGAGAGGGTGCGCCCCGCTTCGGCCGCCCGACGGTGCTGGACGATCCGGCGGCGCTGGCGGCCTTCGAGGCGCGGGCGGAACAGGCCTTTCGCCTGGAACGCCCCGATGGCGACTGGACCAGGGGCAAGGACATCGCCCGGCTGGACGCCGCGCCGGAGCAGGTGAAACGCCGCGAAATCACCCGCATGCTCGGCATTCTGGAGCGCGACCGGGGGGACGACCGCTGAGGCGGGTCTTGCGGCGCCCGGAGGGGGGCGCTTTCACTGTTTTCGCGCATCTGCAAGGGCGCCCGTGCCGTGTCGGCAGGGGCGCCCCTTTCATTGTGCATTTTGTTGCGGTCGCCACGCGTGTCGCGCCCGTTCGCACCGTACGCGTGGGCCCGGATTGCTCGGGCCGCGCTCTTCGTCTTGGTTCTGGTGCCTTTTGGTTCTGGTGCCTTGCGGAAAGGGTTGTGGATTCGGCTTGGCTGAACGAAGGCGTTATTCGGCGCGCTTCACGTAGCAGACGATGCGGCCTTCGGCCACAGCCACGCCTGGCGCGGATTCGGAGGCGATGCGCACGAAGATGTTGCCGATGCGGTAGCCCTGCAACCGCACGTCGGCCTCGGCTATCAGATCGGCGAAGGGGGCGGGCCGCAGGAAGTCCACGCGCATGTCCACGGTGGAAACCATGTCGTTGGGGCCGAAGTGGGTCCACAGGGCCACGTTGCCGCAGATGTCCGTCAGGGTGGAGATGACCCCGCCGTGCAGCGCCCCGCGCGACTTGTTGCCCGCGAATTCTTCGCGGAAGGGCAGGCGCAGCCGGGCGTAGCCGGTGCGAACCTCCTCCACCCGGATGCCCAGGTGGCGGTGCCAGTCCACGTGCTGTTCGACAAAGGCGACAAGGTCTTCATGGACGGTGCTCACGGAGCCTCCCTGGGGCGGTTGCAAGAAAAGGGGCGAGGAACATTGCCCCGCCCCTTTGTATATCCGATGTGGGTCGTGCGCGCCACTGGCGGAGGCAATCGCCTCCTTGGACAACTGTCCGATCAGGCCGGACCGGCCTTGCGCCGATTCGTGAAGTCCGCCCGATGCACGAAGTCTGCCCGATGCGCGCAATTCGTCCGGTACGCTCGGTTCGCCCGGTACGCCGGTTAGCCTAGCGCCGTGCGGCCATGGCCTGCAAGCGGGCGATGCGTTCCTCCATGGGAGGGTGGGTGCTGAACAGGCTGGCCATGCTGGCCCCGCTGAACGGGTTCACGATGAACATGTGCGCGGTGGCCTGGCTGCCGTGCTGCATGGGCACCTTTTGCGACCACGCCTGCAACTTGGCCAGGGCACCGGCCAGGTACAGCGGGTTGCCCGCGAGCCTCGCGCCCGTCTCGTCGGCCAGATACTCGCGCGAGCGGGAAATGGCGAACTGGATCAGCGAGGCGGCGATGGGCGCCACGATGGCCATCATGATGGCCACCAGCGGGCTGGTGCCACCCTCTTCGTCGTCGCTGCGGCCAAAGCCGAAGATGGCCGCCCACTGCATCATGTTGGCGACGGACACGATGACCGAGGCGAGCACCCCGGCCACGGTCTGCACCAGGATGTCGCGGTTGGCGATGTGTCCGATCTCGTGGGCCAGCACGCCCTTCAGCTCTTCTGGCGAGAGGATGCGCATGATGCCGTGGGTTACCGCCACCACGCCGTGGGCCGGGTCGCGCCCCGTGGCGAAGGCGTTGGGGGCGTCTTCGGGTATGACGCACACGCGCGGCTTGGGAATGCCCGCGCGGGCGGCAAGTTCCTCTACCATGGTGTGCAGCATGGGGGCGTCCTGGGGGGCAACCTCCTGCGCGCCGTACATGGAAAGGACGATCTTGTCGGAATACCAATAGCTGCCGACGTTCATCACCAGGGCCAGGATCAGTGCGATCATGATGCCCGTCTTGCCGCCCATGGCCCCGCCAAGGACGATGATGATGCCCGAAAGAAGGGCAAGCAGCATGGCGGTCTTGATCTGACTGGTCACGGTCTGTGCTCCTTGCGTAGGGTATGCGCGGGATGGACCGCGCGGTTGGTTGTCGGGCGGATGGGCCGTGCGCGGGCCGGAGGCCGCCACGCCTGAACGGGCCGGGCCGCATGGCCGCGCGGCGCGTCTTTCCGTCTGCCCGCCTGCGCAACTATGTAATATCGCAGCGGGAGATGACAAGGGGGGTGACGCCGCAATGCTGAGGCAGCGGGCCGTGACGGAAGAGGGGGGCGCTTTTGTCGGCGGCAGGGTGGGGCACGGCCTTGTCGGCGTGCTGCGTAACCCCATCGACCCATTGCGGAAGGGGATACGCAGCGCGAAGGTGCGGCAACGGATGTGGCGCATGCGCATCCCGGCACCGCCAAATTCCTTTCGGACGGGGCGCCGGGATGCGTCGCGGATGGTGCGACGCGTGTGTGCGCAACGCAAAAACAGGGGAGGCTCCGGGAAGCCGTGGTCCCCCTAGTGGGTGATCATGCCTGCCCGCAGCATCATGTGGAAGCGGCGGGCCATGGACTGCGGCAGGGGCGAATCCCACATGCCCAATGCCTGCGCAATACCCCAGGCCGCCAGCAGCACCAGCACGCACCCGGCGGCAATGGACCAGGCGGGCAGGCGGCGTTTGCCGGGCAGGCTTACCGACAGGCAGCCGTCCACGGGGCAGGCGCTAATGCATTCCGTGCAGCCCACGCATTCGCCGGAAGATAACCGCTCCAGCCGTTGCACGGGCAGGGCGGCGGGGCAGGCGCGCGAGCAGCGCCCGCAGTCCACGCAGGCTGCCGGGTCGCGCCGCAGCGCCACCGGGGAAAGGCGCGCCAGCAACGACAGCAGCGCGCCGTACGGACACAGCACCCGGCACCAGAAATAGGGCAGCAGCAGCGAACCCACGCCCAGCACGGCGAACACGATCAGCGCGGTGTTGCTGGGCGCCAGAAAGAACTGGAGCATCCGGGTATCGGCCACGAAGTTGTAGGGCGAAAGCAGGAAGCCCTCTATGGATTCCACGTCCATGGACACCACGGATATCCACGCGAACTGCGCCAGCAGCAGGTATTTGGGCAGCGAGAGCAGGCGCGCAACGCGCGGCCCGGTGCGCCGGGCAATGCCAAGCCGCGTGCCCAGCCGGGCCAGCAGCGACGAGACGAAGCCCACGGGGCAGATGTACCCGCAAAAGCCCTTGCGCAGCAGCAGGGCCATAAGCAGCACGCCGATGAAGATGAACAGTCCGGCGGGGTGCACCGGGTCCCACTGGCCGGTGACCAGCAGCCGCTTGAAGGCGATCAGCGCGCTGATGGGCAGAAAGCCTTCCACGGAAGGGGGCTTGGGCACGAAGTCTTCGGTTTCGCCCATGGCCCAGCGCACGTACAGGAAAAAGCGCCATCCGGCGTAGAGCAGGAACAGGGAGTAGGCGGCCTGCACGCCAAGGCGGATGCGGGCGGGGGATGGCAGGCGGAACGGGGAACGCGGCACGGAATGCTCCTTGGGGCTTGGGCTGGCGAAACGGGCCGATGGCCCTTGGTACTGGCGGGATACGGCTGGCCGGGCTGGGGGCGTGCCCGAGCCGGGCCGAGCCGGGCCGAGCCGAGTCGGATCGAGCCGAGTCGGGCTTCATCGGGCAGGGCGGCGGGGTGGCACCCACCCCGCGCGCCGATTTTGCGCCCCAAGTGCGAAACTGTCCGTCGGGCAGGCGACAGTTGCGGCACGGCGGGCGCATGGTGTCCGGCATCTGATGGCGGTGCGTGGCCAGGTGCGGAGCCACGGATGCCCGCAGCCACCGTGGCACGGAGGGGCGGGCATGTCCGTGACATGGGTCACGGTGAAGCATGCGGAGCGTTGCGTCCATGCCCTGACGGCGGCGAAAACCGCCATGCCGGGCAGTGGGGCATATGCCTGCCGGGCCAGGGCGTCATCGCCCTCACCATGCCGCGCAAAGGCGAACGGACGGGATATGCCTTCCCGCCCGTTGCGTGCACCGGCTTTCGAGCCTGTGCCCTTGAAAGATGGCGCGTCTACCCCGCGCGGGTCAGGATGGCCCCGGCAACGATGACGCAGGCTGCCACCGCGCGCCAGCGGGTAAGGGGTTCCTTCAGCACCAGCACGGAGATGGCTGCGGCAAACAGCACGCTTGTTTCGCGCAGGGTGGCAACCAGGGCGATGGGGGCGGATGCCATGGCCCAGATGACGATCCAGTATCCGCCAACGGCCATCAAGCCGCCCGCCGCGCCGCCGCGCCAGTTGGCGCGGATGTCCACCAGCCCTTTCCGACCGCGTCGGGCCAGCAGGATGGCGAACATGATCAGGCCGTCGAACAGGAACAGCCACACGGCGTAGCCATGCGGCGTGGCTCCGGCGCGTGCGCCGATGCCGTCGGTGACGGTGTAGCAGGCGATGAACAGAGCGGTGGCCAGCGCAAAGGCCACCGCGCGCCCGACGGGCAGGCCACGGGCGCGTCCGGCCTGTTCGGCCTGTTCGGCCCGTCCGTCTCGTCCACCCTGCCCACCCTGTAAGGACATCAGGCAGATGCCCCCCGCCAGCACGGCCACGCCCGCACTGGCAGCGGGGGAAAGCCGTTCGCCGAAGGCTGTGGCCATGACCAGGGCCACGATGAGTGGCGCGCTGCCACGGGCTATGGGGTAGACCTGTCCCAGGTCGCCCATGCGGTAGGCCTGGGCCAGGAACAGGTTGTACCCGGTGTGAAATGCCAGCGAAGCGGCCAGCCATGGCCATGCGGCGGGCGGCGGAGGGGCGACGAAAGGCAACACCGCCAGGGCCACGCATGTCTCGGTCAGGGTTACTATGGTAACGGCAAGAAACCTGTCCAGGTCCGCCTTGACCATGGCGTTCCATGCCGCGTGCAGTGCGGCGGCGGAAAGGACGGCGACAAGCACGACCGGTTCCATGGGGACCTTCCTCGCTGATGGAGTGGGGGCGGGATGCGTTGGCGTTGCGTCCGTTCCTACGGCAAACGGGGACGGCGTCAAGCCTGCGGGAAGCGGAAGGATGCAGCGGGCCGGGTACGGCGGGCATGGCGGACATGGCGGGCACGGCGCCCTGGAGCGTGGACCCGGAAAACGCGAAACGGACGGCCGGGGCCGTCCGCTTCCTGCGCGGGCCATGGCCGAGCGTGAACCCGGCGCAGGCCGCATGCCCGTGAGGGCGAAAACCGTGTTCTAGTGGTGGTGCGGATCGTTAGGGGTGGTGCACTTGATGTAGCGCAGCGCGATGGCCACGCCCAGAATACCCGCGATGAACCATGCGAAATCCATGACAGCCTCCTTCTGGTGCCCCGGCGCGGAACGCGCGCGGGTTGTGCGCAATTTCCCAATCCTCAGCTCAAGGTGTAGCGGAAAGAATCAGGAAGTTCAAGGGGCTTGCCGCAGGAGGGGGAGGGCTTGCGCGGGGGGCACGGGCGGTACGCGGCGGACACTGGTGCCCGGTCCTGCCCGGATGCACCGGGCGACGGAAGGTTGCGGAGACGCGGGATGTTCGCCGGGATCAGGCCCGGTGCAGGCCTGCTGCCGCAAAGCCCCGCCGGGCCTCGTCCACGAAGCGGCGCAGCCTGTCCGGGCACTTGCGGCCATCCGGGCCTTCCACGCCGGTGTGCGCGTCCACCCCTGCCGGGCGCACCCGCAGGATGGCCGCGCGCACGTTATCCGGATTCAGCCCCCCGGCAAGAATCACCGGGCGGGGCGAGCGGCGCACCAGTTCTGCGCTCACTGCCCAGTCGTGGGTGCGGCCGGTGGCCCCGTCCGCGCCGGTGGCCGGGTCGTGGGTGTCGGTGATGAAGGCGTCGGTCAGGGGGGCCAGTTCGCGCACGGTGTCCAGCAGTTCCGGCAGGTTGCCATCGGTGCGCACCACCAGGCTCTTGATCAGGAACAGGTCCGGCAAAGCGCGCCGCAGCCGGGCCAGTTCGCTGGCCGCCACCGGGCCGTGCAGTTGCAGGCGGCGCAGCCCCAGCGCGCGGCAGAACGCCGCCGCCTCGGCCCCGTCGGTGATGTAGGTGATGCCCACGGCCAGCAGGGGCGGTGCGGGCAGGCGTTCCACCTCGGCCACCAGCCGGGCGGCCTCGGCTTCCGTCAGGTCTTCCGCGTTCACCGGCAGGCGCAGGGGCAGCCCCATGGCGTGCACCCCGGCCTCGCGCAGGGCCAGCGCCTCGGCCATGTCGTGCACGCCCGCCACCTGGATCAGCCCGGTGCAGGGCGCGCCGCGCTCCAGCCGGGGGATGGCGGAAAGCGCGTCGCCGGTCATGCGGTCACGCCGGGCACCATGCCGCCGTCCCCGCGCGGGCCGCAGTGGGTGATGCGGCCATCGGCCAGGCGCAGCACGTGGCTGATTTCCGGAATCAGGTCGCCCTCGTGGTGGGTGACCAGCACCATCTGCACGCCCGCGCGGGCCAGTTGCCCCAGCAGGGCCAGGAACGCGGCGCGGCTGGCCGGGTCCAGCCCGGAGCACGGCTCGTCCAGCAGCAGCAGGTCCGGCGCGCCCGCCAGGGCGCGGGCCAGCAGCACCCGGCGCAACTGCCCGGTGGACAGGGTGCGGATGCGCTGCCCGGCAAGGCCCGCCGCGCCCAGCATGCGTAGCCAGTGGGCGGCCTCGGCCCGCTGGTCGTCGTCCGGCTCGTCGTACAGGCCGATGGTGCCGGAAAATCCGGTAAGCACCAGTTCCTCGGCGGTCAGGTCGTACCCGTAGGTGGCCTGCAACTGGTCGGACACCAGGGCCACGCGGCGGTGCAGCAGGGGCAGGTCGCGCAGGGATGCCTGTTGCGCCTGTTGCGCCTGTTGTGCCTGTCCGCGCCGGGCCACCCCGCAGGATGCCTCGTCCGCGAACCACACGATGTCGCCGCCCACGGCCACGTTTTCCTCGCCGTGCAGCAGGCGCAGCAGGGTGGACTTGCCCGAGCCGTTGGGGCCGATGACGCACCAGTTTTCGCCGCGCCGGATGGTCCAGTCGATGGCATGCAGCACGTGCACCCGTTCGACGAACACGTCGGCGCGTTCGATGCGGGCCAGCACCGGGGCCAGCGCCACACCGCCGTTCACGCCGGGCATGCCGGGCACGGCAATGTCCTTCGTATCCGGGGTGTCCAGCCCGTCCCCCCCGCACACGCCGGAATCGGAGGGCAGGTTGGCCATGACTTCCGCCAGCGGGCCTTCCGCCATGATGCGCCCCCCCTGCACCAGCAGGGCACGGGTGAGGCAGGCGGGCAACTGGTCGGTGCGGTGGGTGGCGAACAGCACGGTCACCCCCAGCGCGGCGGCATGGTCCACGGCGCCCAGCACGGCGGCGCGGGCCGTGGCGTCCAGCCCTTCGCACACCTCGTCCAGCAGCAGCACGGCGGGCTGGCGCACCAGGGCGCGGGCCACCAGCAGCAAGCGCAGTTGCCCCTGCGACATGGCGGGCACCTTGACGTCCAGCAGGTGGGCGGCGCCCAGGCGGCGGGCAAGGTCGCGCGCGGCGGCGATGCGTTCCGCGCCGGGGTCTTCGTAGAGCAAGGGGGTGTCGTAATAGCCGGTGAGCAGCAGTTCCTCGCCGGTGAGCAGCCAGCCCTGGCGCATGTAGCGCTCCTGCTGGGCTGACGACACGCTGGTGCACAGGGCGCGCCCGGCGAGGGGCGACGTTTCGGGATGTGGCAAGGCGTCGTCGCCCGCGGGCGGGAACCAGGTCACCTGCCCCCCGTCGATCTGGTCGGGCCGGGTGGTGCCGCGCACCACGCGCAGCAGGGTGGACTTGCCCGCGCCATTGCGGCCGAATACGGCCCAGCATTCCCCGGCGCGCAGGGTCCAGCATGCGCCGTCCAGGGCGCGGCGCCCGCCGAAGCTGACGCGGACATCATCCAGCACCGCCAGGGGGGCGGCGCGGTCGGCAGGGGGCGAAGGTGTGGTGGTCATGATGATTGGGGATAATGGGAGAAATGGGGAGTGGTACAGGAAGGGCCGGGAACAACGGCGTGCCGTTTGGCGCGCCCCTAGAAAGGCCGCTGGTGCATCACACCCTTCTGAAACCACACGCTGTGCGTGTAGCCGAAGCGGCGGGCGTATTCTTCCAGCTGGTCGAAGCCCCAGGCCACGGTGGAGGTGCAGTGCGCGTCCGAGCCGAAGGTGATGGGCAGTTCCAGTTCGCGGGCCATTTCCATGATGGTGGGGCAGGGATAGATTTCCTTGCACAGCTTGCGCAGCCCGGCAGAGGATATTTCCATGGCCATGCCCGCCGCGCGCAGGGTGGCGAGGGCATCGCGCACCTGCTGGCGCGATTCCGGGCGCTCCAGCCATTCGTGAAAGGCCTCCACCGCGAATATCTTGATGATGTCCGGGTGGGCGGCGATGTTGAACATGCCCGACGCTCCCATGCGGCGCAGGCTGTCGAAATAGCGGACGAAGGCGTCGTGGGTCTGTTCGGGCGCAAGGTCCTTCCAGTCGTCCACGGTGCAGTCGAAGCCCCAGGTGCCCAGAAAGTGGATGCCCCCGATGATGTAGTCGAAGGGGTAGCGGTGGATGGTTTCCGCCGTGAAGGGTTCCTGCCCCGGCAGCCAGTCCATTTCCAGGCCCAGCAGCACGGTCTTGCCGTCCTGCCGTCCATTGGCCAGGGCGCGTACCTCGTCCACGTAGCGGGGAAAGCCTGCCGTCAGTTTGTCGCGGTAGTCCCTGGGATAGGAATAGGCGAGGGGGCGGGGCGAATGTTCGGAAAAGCCGAAGACTTCCATGCCGCGATCCATGGCGGTGGCGAACATTTCCTCCACGGTGGCCTGCCCGTGGGAATGGCTGGTGTGGGTGTGCAGGTCGACGGTGATCACGGCGGTGTGTCCATGGCCGCCCGGTGCTGGCGGGCGGGTTGGGGTGGGATGCTCCGGGGGGATGAGCCGCCCGAACTGGCCTGACGGACTGGTTGCCCGAACTGGCTTGGTGGACTGGCTTGGCGGACGGGCTGCGCGGGGAGCGCTGGTGGTGATTATTCCTTGGGGCGTTCCATGACCCGCACGAAGGCGTTGCGCACGGCCTCGATGATCTGCTCGTCGCGCACCGGATCACGCAGCACGATGGTGCCGGTCTGGGCGTAGCGCGGGGCCAGGTTGTTCAGCGCCAGCGCGTAGATGTCCTGAATGTCCTTGGGGTCCGGGGTGTACACGGGCGGTTCGCGCAGCACCTGTTCCATGGCCTTGATGACCCGCAGTTCGTTGCGGTTGCGGATGTCGGTCAGGTCGATGTCGCCGATGCGGTACTTTTCGCTTCTGGGCGCCATGGGCAGGCCTCCTCGGGTGGGGGGGGGGGATGGATGTCCGGGGGCGAAGGCGCGGGATTTCACCGTGCGCGCTGTGGGGCACCATGCTGCGTATCCACGTCGTGCGTGCGGCACGTGCCGCATTCATGAACATAGCAACGGCGCAGGCTGGTCGCAAGCGCGCGTACCCTTGCCGCAATGCGAAGCCGCCGCCCCTTCGACCCGTGCGGACGAAAGGGCGGCGGCGGGCGTTCGATGCAGCAGACAGGAAAGATGTGCCTGCGGATGGAGCGCGTGGGCAGGTGCTGCGCGCGCATCCCGCCTTCGGCGTCATCCGGTGCCCTGTCCGTCCTGTCCGCGTGGTGAAGCGCTACTCCCCGCCCTTCAGGCGGCGGCGGATTTCCTTGGCAGCCCTGCGTCCCGCGCCCATGGCCAGGATGACCGTGGCCGCGCCGGTAACGATGTCGCCCCCGGCGAACACGTTGGGAATGGAGGTTTCGCCGGTGTTCTCGTCCACCTCGATGTAGCCGCGCCTGCTCAGCTTCAGCTGCGGCGTGGCTTCCAGCAGGATGGGGTTGGGCCGGGTGCCCACGGCGATGATGGCAAGGTCGGTGGGCAGTTCGTAGGTGTCGCCTTCCACCGGCACCGGGCTGCGGCGGCCCGATGCGTCCGGTTCGCCAAGCTGCATGCGTTGCAGGGTGACGCCGGTCAGGCGGCCCATCTCGTCGCCGTGGAAGGCCACGGGATTGGCCAGCAGTTCCAGGATCACGCCTTCTTCCTCGGCGTGTTCCAGTTCCTCGTGCCGGGCGGGCAGTTCGTCGCGGGTGCGGCGATAGACGATGCGCACCGATTCCGCGCCCAGGCGCAGCGCCGTGCGCGCGGCGTCCATGGCCACGTTGCCGCCGCCGTACACCGTCACGTCGCGGCCCTGGTAGACGGGGGTGTCGTAGTCCGGAAAGGCGTAGGCCCGGCCCAGGTTGACGCGGGTAAGATATTCGTTGGCGGAAAACACCCCGGTCAGGTTTTCGCCGGGCACGCCGAGAAAGCGCGGCAGCCCCGCGCCCACGCCGATGAATACGGCGCGGTAGCCTTCCGCGAACAGGTCATCCACGGAAAAGGTGCGGCCACCCACCCAGTTGGTGACGAAATCCACTTCCTGGGTGCGCAGGGCCTGCACTTCCTTTTCCACGATGGCCGATTTCGGCAGGCGGAATTCGGGAATGCCGTACACCAGCACTCCGCCCACCTCGTGCAGGGCCTCGAACACGGTCACCTTGATCCCGCGCGAGGAAAGGTACCCCGCCACGGTCAGGCTGGCCGGGCCGCTGCCGATGCAGGCCACGCGCAGTTCCGGGTCCACCGCCGGGCAGGTCAGCCTGGCGGCAAGGTGGTCGCAGGCGTCGAGGGCCATGTAGGTGTCGGCCACGTAGCGTTCCAGGCGGCCGATGGCCACGGGCTGGCCCTTGGCGTTCAGCACGCAGGCGCCCTCGCACTGGTTTTCCTGCGGGCATACCCGACCGCACACGCCGGGCAGGCTGTTGGTCGACTTGATGGTGCGGTAGGCGCCTTCCAGGTCGCCCTTGGCAAGCTGGCCGATGAAGTCCTTGATGGGCACTTCCACGGGGCAGCCCTTGACGCACTTGGGGTTCTTGCATTGCAGGCAGCGTCGGGCCTCTTCCGTGGCCATCTGCTGCGTGTAGCCCACGGCCACTTCTTCGAAGTTGCGGATGCGCTCCTTGGCGGGCTGGCAGGGCATGTCCACGCGCGGGGTGATCTTGCGGCCCCCGGCGGGCTTGCGTTCGGCGGTGGCGGTCATGGTCTTACTTCTCCCCCGCGCAGGTACACTTGCAGTGGTGGTCGTACGATGCCTTCTCCTGCGGCTTGAAGGCGGCAAGGCGCTGGCGCAGTTCGTTGAAGTCCACCTTGTGGCCGTCGAATTCGGGGCCGTCCACGCAGGCGAAGCGGGTTTCGCCGCCCACGCTCACCCGGCAGGCACCGCACATGCCGATGCCGTCCACCATGATGGAGTTCAGGCTGACCGTGGTCTTCACGCCGAAGGGTTCCGTGGTTTTCGCCACCGCCGCCATCATGGGCACGGGGCCGACGGCCACCACCTCGGACACGGTCTTGTCGGCCTCCAGCCGCTGGCGCAGCAGGTCGGTGACCAGGCCCTTGTGACCGAAGCTGCCGTCGTCGGTGGACACCAGCACTTCGGGGCAGAAGGAGGACAGTTCGTTGTAGAACAGCAGCAGGTCCTTGCTGCGCGCGCCGATGACGGCCACCACGTGGTTGCCCGCCTTGTGGTGCCCCTTGGCGATGTGATGCATGGCCGCGATGCCCGTGCCCCCGCCCACGCAGATGACCGTGCCCGCCTTTTCGATGTGGGTGGGCTTGCCCAGCGGGCCGCACAGGTCAAGGATGGAATCGCCCGCGTCCAGGGTTTCCAGCAGGGCGGTGGACTTGCCCATGACCAGATAGACGATGGTGATGGTGCCGCGTTCGGGATCGGCGTCGGCGATGGTGAGGGGAATGCGTTCGCCCTTTTCGCAGACGCGCAGGATGACGAAGTTGCCCGGTAGCGCCTTTTTGGCGATGTGCGGCGCGTCGATGACCAGCTTGCTGGTCTGGCCGGGGATCAGGCGCTCTTTTTCCAGTATCTTGCAGGGCATGCGCGTGCTTCCTTCCTTGCGGGGATTGGCTGTCCGCCGTGGTGCTGTCGCGTGGTGCCACAGTATGCCGTGCTTGCGCGGGCCGCGCCGTGGCGGACGACGGTTGCCGGGGCGCCGTGGCGAAAACGGCTGCAACCGGTTGAACGGTCAGCGACCTTCGTAAGTTCTGCGCCCGTTCAATGCAAGAAAAATGCGGGTTGCGCGGGCGCTCGGTCGTATGTAAATTAATGTATCACGTCAGCGGTGGAACAGGGCGCGCACACCATCCTCCCCAATGGGGGACGGCCATGAGCTGGCAGGTTCCGCCTGCCTGGGCTGTTTTCGCCTGACCGGACCGTGACCGGAGACGGCAGGAACGGGACGTTCCGCCTGCCGAAGGCGCCAGGGGACCATGTCGGCAGGGTCACCGGCAAACGCACCAGCACGCACCATAGCCAAGGAACGGCCATGGACATCGGCGACGCAACCTCGTCACGCGGCCTTGCCGCGTACAGCCGCGCACTGACCCGCGATGCGGGCGATGCGCTGGGGCTGCTTTCCGCCAGGCGAACGAAGACGGCCTTCTCCCTTGGCCCGCTGACGGTCAGCTACGAGACCGAAACCACCCCCACGGAGCAGGACGCCGCCGTACAGGCCGCCGAATCGCTGCACCGCATGCGGGCCTTCAACTTCGCCGACAGCCTGCAAACGCAGCAACTGCTGGCGGAACTGGCCCCCGCCGAAGCCTCGGCTCAGGCCACCGACTCCACGGCCCCCCTTGCCGCCCAGGACGCCGGGACCCGGACAGCCCAGGCCGTGTTGACGGGAGAGGCAACCCCCACCCGTACCCCCGCCGCAGGCGCGCGGGCCTATGCCCGTTCCGCCTCGTTGGTGGACCGGCCTTCCATGATCCAGACCGCCGTGTAGGCGTGGGTATCGCACCAACTCTTGGTGTGTTGCGCATGTTTTGCAATTGACTTTTGTTATCATTGTGATAGCAACGGCCTCGTGGCACCGGAGCGTGCCGCGAGGCCGTCGTCATGATCGGCACGGGATGCGCTATACCCGAAAGCCCAGCAGGGCCGCGCATTGCCGGGCCTGCGCCCCGGCAGTCGCGCCGCTGGCCTGCAATCGCTCCCACATCCGGTTCTGCACGGTCCACCAGTCGAAGTCGGGTGCCACCTCGCGGGTGCGCGCCACGGTACCGCACAGTTCGTTCCAGTCCGGCGCGGGGGCGGCCAGCAGTTCCAGCAGGTGGTCCCGCAGCAGCAGGTGCAGCCCGTGCCGCTGGCGTGGGGATGGTTGCAGCGAGCGCAGCAGATCCAACCCCTGCCGCCACGCGGCGTCGTTGCGGGTGTCGTCACCGGAGAGGGTGGACGCAGGCGGCCCTGTGACCAACGCCAGCCCAAGCTGCGGGGCAAGGTCGGCCCACAGGTGGCTGGCGGGCATGTCGTGCTGGGCTTCTTCCCACGGGTCGACAAGGGCGAGTGCCTGGCTGGCCAGCGCGGCGCGCCGGGCGCCCTGGTTGCGTTCCTCGCCGCGCAGCAGGGACAGCAGCAGGGCCTGCCGGGCGTTCAGCGGCAGGTCTGCCACGGAAAGGGACGTTGCGGCGGCATGGGGTTCCGCCTCGGGGCGCACGGTGATGCGCGAGGCGCGGGCAGGCGTGGACGGCCCCGGCGGGGTCCAGGCGAAGCGCACGGTGCGGCCTTCCGCCTCCAGCGGCAGGCGCAGCGCGGCGGTGCCCGTAATGTTTCCCGTGCCGAGGGGGCCGGTTTCCGGGCTGCCAGATATGTCAGGCCCGGCAGGTGTGTCAGGCCGGGCAGGCGTGTCAGGCGCATCCTGTGCGCCATGTGCATCCTGTGCATCGAGGATCACGTCCACCTCGGCGCCCGGCCAGGCATGGGTGGCCGTGGTGCCCGGCGCGGGCAGTCCCTGTTCCGCGCGCAGGCGCCACAGGGCCTGAAGCACCAGGCTGGCGTCCGTGCCGCGTCGGGGCAGTACGGTGCGGGACAGGATGTCCGCCCCGGTGCCTTCCTCCGGTTTGTTGGAAAGGGCGTGGGTCAGGTGTTCCGCCAGACGCGGCAACAGGTCCGGACCGCCGGTGGCGGTGCACAGGTCCAGGGCGCGCAGGGCGTAGGTCATGGCGTTCACCGGCTCGATGCGCGAAATTTCGTCGAAGAACCAGGCGCAACTGGCAAAGGACGCCAGCCCCGCCTCCTGCATGGCCAGCAGCTTCCACGCCGCGTCGGCCTGCCGCCCGGTGATGCCGGGGACCAAGTGCGCGGCGGCAAAGGATTCTCG
The DNA here is from genome assembly GCF_040373385.1 of Nitratidesulfovibrio sp. Lineage (NCBI taxonomy): Bacteria > Pseudomonadati > Thermodesulfobacteriota > Desulfovibrionia > Desulfovibrionales > Desulfovibrionaceae > Nitratidesulfovibrio > Nitratidesulfovibrio sp. Next base: position 142,646 of record NZ_JBDXXH010000010.1, read on the forward strand.
CGCGGCGGTGTCCCCGGGCTGCGTCAGCACCTGCCCGTAGGCCAGCAGTGCGGCCTTGGGGTTGCGGAACAGCGCGGATCCGGCGGCGGTGAAATGGGCGTCCAGCCCCTGTTTCACCGCGTCCAGCCCCTGACGCAGGGGGCCGCGCCAGCGCTGGTTCCAGCCGGGGTGGCCGCCGTCTGTGCAGCCGCAGTCGGACCGCCAGCGTTCCACGCCATGGGCGCAGCTCCACGACGAAGGCTCGTGCAGCAGCACCCGCATGCGCGGCGGGTTGCGATGGCGGAACGCGGCAAAATTGGTCAGCGCCACGCCGTCGCGCCCGGCGTAGCCCTGGGCCAGCACGTGGGCCAGGGCCATTTCGCCGAAGGTGAAGTGGTGGCCGTAGGTTTCGCCATCGGTGCATACGGTCAGCAGCCGGTCCCCGTTTCCGCCGTCCCCCCGTTCCTCGCCGGGGGGCACGGGCAGGGCGCGGGCCGCGTCGGCCAGCCTGCGCCAGAAGATTTCGCCGTCGCGCAAAAGTTGCTCGAACGCCACGGCTCGCGAGATGGGGCCGTCGTAGAAGAAGATGTCGATGCTCCGACCGGAGGGCAGTTCCGCCCGGTAGGGCAGGCCGATGTCCAGCGAGCCTTCGTGCACCGGCTGCCACGCGGCATTGGCCTGGTCGATGCCGTCCAGCGCGGCCACGGCACGGGCCTGGCGCGGGGCCAGCACGGTGAAGGCGATGCCCGCCTCCGCCAGGGTTTCCAGCGTGGGGGTATCCACGGCGGCCTCGGGCAGCCACATGCCTTCGGGCGTACGTCCGAAACGCGCCGTGAAGTCGGCCACGGCCCATGCGGTTTCCACCTCGCGGTCGAGCGGGGTGGCCAGGGGCATGATGACGTGATGGTACACCTGGGCCATGGCGTTGCCGTGCCCCCAGCGCGCCGCGCTTGTCCGGTCGCCTTCCACCATGCGGCGCAGGGTGTCCGGCGCGTGGCGGTCCATCCAGCGCAGCAGGGTGGGCCCGGCGTTGAAGCTGGTCCATTCGTAGCAGTTCAGGATGTCGCCGATGCGCCCTTCGCGGTCCAGGCGGCGCGCCCAACCCAACGGGGCATAACTTTCGTGCAGGATGCGGGTGTTCCAGTCGGTGGCGGGGGCTGCGCTGCCTTCGGGCAAAATATCATCCAGCCACGGATCTTCGCGGGGCGGCTGATAGAAGTGGCCATGGATGCACAGGCTGCGGGGCATGGGAACCTCCTGGTTTCCGGCAGGATACACCGCCCCGCCGAACGGGGAAAGGTGCCCCACCCGACTATGGGGGCACAAGCAGGGTTTACGGGGGAGCAATGCAAGGCTATCATCATGCCGTAGACAACCGGGGGTTCGCCGTGAACGTCGATACGGAAATGGTGAAAGATTTTCCCGTGCTGGGCGAAAAGCCCAGACGCGGGGTCTTTTCCACGACGGCCGATATGAAAATCGGTTTCGGCGGAACGCGACGTACCGTGCAGCAGAACGTGATGATTTACGTGAACCAGCGCGAGGATGGCCGCTACGATGCCCAGGTGCTGAACGACAATCACGTGCCCACTGGCGAGACCACCATCGTCACCTACGAGGACCTCGTCCTCGACTACATTCCCGAACCCGCCATTTACCACGAGAAGGTGTATCCGGCCATGCGCGAGTTGGCCGGGCACATCGCGCGCGGCGAGCGCCACCGCGAACGCGGCGAGACCTGGAGCGCCGAATTCGAGTTCCAGAACGCCCTGGCCATCGACGAGCAGAACGTGCGCGCCACCTTCGGGCTGGGGCTCACCTACCTTGCCCGCGAAGACCTGGACAAGGCGCGCGAGGTGTTCCAGCGGCTCATTGCCCTGCCCGGCGCCTTCGACCCGCGTCACAAGCACATGTTCAACGATTTCGGCATCAAGCTGCGCAAAAGCCGCATGTTCGGAGAGGCGTTGCGCTTCTACGCCCGCGCCGCGCAACTGGCGCCCAAGGACGACCACCTGCTGTACAACATCGCCCGGACCCTGTTCGAGTCCGGCGATTACGAGAAGGCCAACGGCTTTCTGTGCCGCGCCCTGGCCCTGAACCCCCGGCTGGAGGAAGGGCAGCAGTTGCGCGCGGTCATCGCGGTGCGCAAGGGGCACGATGTGGGGCACCCCATGGACATGCCGCAGGAACTTCTGCTGAACGATCCGTGCGATGTGCCGGAATCGTTGGCGGACACCGTGGAAAGCTATTAGCTGCAAGGGCCTTGAAGCCTGTGGAAATATCACGGGGCGGCGTTCTTCCGAACGCCGCCCCGTTTTCATTCAGGCAAAAGCCCTGCGGCAGCAGGGTACGCCGTTAGTACGGGATGCCCAGATTCACCGCGGCATGCACGGTAGCCCCGAAGAACACGGCCCGGCCCGCCAGTTCGCCCAGCAGCACCAGCGGCCCCATCCAGCGGGGGATGCGCGGGCTGCGGATCATCACCACCAGCGGCACCACGATGCCCAGTACCAGCCGCGCCCAGTACAGGGGCGATGCCAGCCACGCGCGCGCGGTCATCTGCATGACCGTGCCGCCCGATGCCCACACGCAGGGCACGATGACGTACACCGCCAGCGCCGCCGCCAGACTGCCCAGCAGCACGGCGCGCAGCATGGGCTGGCTGCCTTCGCCCGCGAACCAGCTGCCGAAGGAGGCCCCCAGCAGCAGCGCCGACAGCAGGAAGAACCCCAGCGGCGCGGCGTTGTGCAGGGCGGGCATGGCGGGCGGCGCATAGGTCATGCCCGAGGTGTACAGGGCGGCCAGGCCCACCAGCGCGGCGGCCCCGCGCAGGCCCGCGCCCGCCTTGCCGGTGACGGCGGCCACGGCAAGCAGCACGGCGAACGCGCCAAAGGCCAGAATCTCGCGGCTCAGCCAGGCCCTTTCCAGATGAGCCAGGGTGCGCACCGCCCCTTCCGGATGGCCCAGATGGAACAGCGAGGCCAGCAGGGCCACGCCCATGACGATGGTGGCTGTCAGCCATTCCGCGCGGCTTCCGGGGGCGCCGCCGCCCGTGCCCGTCGTGGTCGGCGTGGTCGCGCAGGCCCCGCCCGCGCAGCCGCACGAGCGAACGGCCAGCAGCAGGGCCATGCCCACGGCGGCTTGCGACAGCACGGTGAACAGCACGAGGGGAAGTTCTATGTTCTGCATGGCTACCTCCTCACCACGCGGGGTGTTCTGGGCATGATGAAGCGGGTGGACGGGTTGACCTGCGGCATTTCCGGGTACCCTGCCGGGTACTGCACGGCGTTGGCGGCGTCCGCCGTGGACAGGGCGGCAATGTCCACCAGCCGCAGCGCCCGCACCGGGCAGCTTTGCACGCAGGCGGGCTGTTCACCGGCGTCCAGCCGTTCGTGGCACAGGCTGCACTTTTCCGCCTTCTTCAGCACCGGATTGTAGCGCGGCGCGCCGTACGGACAGGAACGGATGCAGTTGCCACAGCCGATGCAGCGGTCCTGATGATGCACCACCACGCCGTCCTCGCGCTTTTCGTACGCCTTCACCGGGCAGGCGTTGAGACAGGCGGGGTTTTCACAGTGGTTGCATGCCAGCGAAAAGAAGGCCCGCTCGCGGTGGGGGTAGATGGCCTCGTCCAGCGGATACAGCTGCCGCCAGACCACGCCGGTTTCCTGTTGGTAATAGTTCTTGCAGGCCATGGCGCAGGTGAAGCAGCCGATGCAGCGCTCCACGTCCACCAGAAAGGCGCGTTGCCCGGGACGGGATGTCTTTTGTGTGGTCATGGGCCGCCTCCTATGCTCTCGCCACGTCGGCGAACTGGTCGTGAATGGCCACGCCGGGGGCACCGGTCTTGTAGGCGCCCATGTCCGCCGACTCGTCATCCACAAGGTTCTGCACGTTGAAGTCCAGCTTGCGGAACCACGCCTCGTACACCAGCAGGCAGTCGCCGGGCACCGTATTGGTGATCTTGGCGCGCAGCTTCACCTCGCCGGTGGGGTTGAACACCCGCACCGTGTCCAGGTCGGCGATGCCCTTGGCCTTGGCCAGCGCGGGGTTCAGGTAGACGAAGGGTTCCTTCTGGAATTCTTCCATCCAGTCCAGGTTGGCGAACTGCGAATGGATGGCGAACTTGCTGTGCGGGGTCAGCAGGCGGTAGGGGGCGTAGGCCTTGCGGCCTTCCTTGTATTCCGGCAGGGCCTTGTGCCCGTGGCTGGCGCACAGGTCGGACCGGAACTCGTACTTGCCCGACGGCGTCTTGAACTTGCGGTCGCTCCACGAGGCGGACGACGGCATCTTCGCCTTGGCCGGGCCCTTGCGCAGGTCCTGCCAGTGGCTGATGCCCAGCAACTCGTACACGCCCTTGTTGAACTCCTTCTCCATCCACTCCTTGGTGTCGATGTCCTGCGGATAGGTGCAGGAACCGGGAGACAGGCGGTTCATGTGCTTCGAGAGCAGCGCCGCGATCTCGATGTTCGACTTGGCCTCGTGCAGGGGGGCGATGGCCTGCTCGTTCAGTGATACCCAGTAGTGCCAGTAAGATGCGTTGACGGTCCATTCCTCGAACAGGGTGGTCACCGGCAGCACGATGTCGGAGTGGCGCACCGTTTCGGTGAAAAACTGTTCGACGCTGACCACCATTTCCAGCTTGTTGAAGGCCTTTTCCAGCTTGTTGCGGTCGAAGTCCTGCGCAAAGGGGTTCTTGCACGACGACCACAGCACGCGCACCGGCGGGTTCTGGGCGTCCAGCAGTTCCTGGGCGGTCTTGTTGATGTTCAGGGCGCGGTCGGTGTAGGCGGCTGCCGCCGCCGCACCTGCGGTCACGTCGAATTCGCCCTTGGGACCCGCCTTGCCCACGAAGCCGGTGGACCCCGCCGGGGCCTTCTGGATCATGGCGTGGTAGTTGAATCCCCAGGTTTGCAGGTGGCCGTAGCGCGCGCCGCCGCCCACCTTGCCCACGTTGCCGGTCATGGCCACCAGCGCGTCGATGGCGCGCACGGCGGCCCCGCCGTTGACGTGGCGCTGCATGCCGTAGCCGATCCAGATGGTGGCGGGCTTGGCGGTGGCGAATTCCTCTGCCACGCGGCGGATCTCGTCGGCGGGGATGCCGGACTTTTCCGCCGCCCAGTCCACGGTGACGTTGTTGCGCAGGTACGCGGCGAATTCCTCGAAGCCCACGGCGTTGTTGGCCACGAAGTCGCGGTCCACCAGCCCCAGGTCAAGCACGTGCCGGGCCATGCCCAGCGCCAGCGCGCCGTCGCTGCCGGTTTCCGGCTGCCAGGCCACGTCGCCCTTGGCGGCGGTCTGGGTCAGCACCGGGTCGATGACCACGATCTTGGCCCCCCGGTCGCGGGCGGCGTAGACGTACTTCATGGAATGCACGGAACACCACGCGGGGTTGGCGCCCCAGATGATGACGTAGCGCGACTTTTCCATGTCTTCCGGGTCGTTGCACCACATGTCGCCCAGGTCGTAGTTCTGGGCGTCTATGCCTGCGGGCCAGCAGGGCGTGCCCACGAGGCGGGTGGTGTAGCCCAACGAGGACATCATGCCCTCGACCCCATAGTTGGTGATGCCGAAGTTGCCGGAATACTTGGTAAGGGCAAGACCCAGCAGGTTGCCGTCCTTTTCCTTGATCTCCAGCAGCTTGCGGGCGATGCGTTCCATGGCCTCATCCCACGAGACGCGCCGCCAGTTGCCGCTGCCGCGCCCGTCCTGGACCATGGGGTACTTGATGCGGTCGGGGCTGTAGACGCGGCGGGGGTAGGCATAGCCCTTCACGCACAGCCCGCCCGCCGTGAAGGTGGATTCCGGCGCGCCTTCCACGAACCTGACCACCCCATCCTTGACGTAGGTGACGATGCTGCACGTGTCGTAACAGTTGCGCGGGCAGGCGTTGCGGAAGATCTGGAAATCCGCCTTGTTGAAGGGCGCGGCGGATGCGCTGCGGGGCGTCAGCAGTCCGCAGGGCAGCGTGGCCAGCGCGCCGGATGCGATGAGCCCCTTGAGGAAGCTGCGCCTGGTCATGGCGTAGGATGGCGTGCGGGATGGCGCTCCGCGCGAGGGGGCGCCGAGGGAATCGGACATGGTGACCTCCGTGGTGTTCGTGATTTGCGGAAGATTGTTGGCTATGCGTCCTGCCGGCCTTGCATTCCGGTGATCGTCTCTTCGATGCTGGCGGTGGAACAGGCTGCTGCGGCATCTTCCTGCCAGCACAGCAGCATGGCCAGCGCACGGGCGATGGCGGGCGGCACGTCGGGTTCGGCCAGGGCGTGCTGCACGAAGCGCGGCACCCATGCCCCCATGTGCTCGGCCACAAGCCAGCGCCATGCTTCCTGCGTGTCGGTGGCGAGCGTGGAGGGGGAAGGCTCCGGAGCGGAAGATGGCGGAGCGGCGTTCGCCGCCTCTCGCAGGGCCAGCAGCGCAAGCGCCGCATCCAGCTCGAAGCTCAGGTGGTCGTCGGGCGTGGCGCCTTCATCGGGTACGGCATACCCGAGGGAGTGGTACAGGTTGCGGACGTCCATGGCGGCTTCACCCATCAGGCGGGGTTCCGTTTCCAGCCATGCAGAGGCGTAGGGCGGGGCGGGCACGGCCATGGGCCCCACGAATAGCCGGTTGAAGGCGTACTCGGTAGTGCGCCAGTGGTCGGGGGTATCAATGGTGTCTAGGCCGGATAGAGGGCCGGATGGGGCGCAGGGGGGAGCGCCGCGCGTGGAGCGGGAGCATCCGAACATGGTGCGGCACGCATCCAGCGCCAGCGAGGCCGCACGCAGGCCGTCCGCACCCCGCGCGGAGAACAGGTCGCGCAGGGCGCGCAACAGGCATGCATCGCGGGGCGTGCCGGGGGTGGGAAAAATGTGATTCATTGCGTCTCCTCGGTCTGTCCGGGCCGCACACGCGGATGCAGGCGGATGCGGGCAGTGGCCTGTTTTTGGACATATGCAGGCTAGTCCGGGAGCGTTGTCGTCACAAGGCTATGAAATGGGGTGATAATGGGTAGGGGACACTACCCGATGCGGGCGGAACCGTCCGGATGAGGAGGGGGGTGGCGAAGGCCGTGGCCGGAATGGAGGGGGCAACCCTTTGCGCGTGCAGGAGTTCGGGCGGCTGCATCGTCAGGCGGCGGCAAGGGGGGGGGCGGCATGCCGCGCCGGTCGCAAGGGAGGATTGCCGGGCCTGGCGGCTGCCGGGCCGTGGCGGAAAAATCATGCCCGCCGCAAGAAAATCATCCCGCGTCACTCCGCGCCGGAGGGAGAGCGCGGCCCCGGTGCACTACGCAGGTAGGCGCACAGGCTGGCGTCCTTGCCGTGCAGGCCCAGTTTGCGGCGGATGTTCTTGCGGTGGGTCTGCACCGTTTCCACGGACAGGTTGAGGGCGCTGGCGATGTCCTTGGTGGGGCTGCCCGCCTGGATGAACTGGCAGATGCGCATTTCTGCCGGGCTCAGGCGCAGCAGCAGCGGGTCCGGCCCGGCATCGTCGGGGGCCAGGCGCAGCAACTGGTCGCGGATCACGGTCAGGTAGCCGCGCCGCACTTCCGGTTCCATGTCCGCCTCCAGGTGGTCCAGCGCGGGCAGCAGCATGGCGTGCACCTTGCGCGCCACCTCGCGGTTGATTTCGGCGCGTTCGCCGTCGATGTTGCGCAGCACCGTGCGCAGGGTGATGTTCATTTCCTCCAGGTGGGCCTTTTCCTCGCGCAGGGCCTCGGTGCGTTCGGCCACCACGCGTTCAAGCGCCTCGCGCTGGTGCACGTGGCTGGTGACGTCGGTGAGCATGACCAGATACCCGTCGCTGGCCAGGCTGACGGCGTTGAGCGGCGAGATGCGCATGCGGAAGACCTGCGCGGCGTGGGGCGGCCCCACTTCGGGGCGATTGGGAGCGGTGGCAAGCGCCGCGTCCGGTGCGGCGGCGGGGGTGATCTCGCACGAGACCCCCAGGGGGTAGAAGCGCAGCAGGTCCTGCATGCTTTCGCCCTCCAGCCCCAGCGCCGTCCAGATGGGCAACCCCGGCACCGCACGCCCGGCCAGGTGCCGGTGCGCGGTGCGGTTGACGCTGGTGATGATGCCTGCGGCGTCGATGGCCAACACCATGTCCGAGGTGGAGTCGAGGAAATTTTCCACCTTGCATTTTTCCAGCGTAAGCAGGCGGTTGGCATCGTCAAGCTGGGTGGTGTCCACCTCTGCCCGGCGGGATTCCCAGTGCCGGGTGAACAGCACCGAAAAGGCGTCGCCGTACAGGCGCACCACCTGCGCTGCGGCGTCGCGGGCGCGGCGGGGGGCGGGCATGGCCTCCACCACGTCCAGTACCGCGTGCACGAGGGTGTGGAAGCAGCCCAGAAACATGGCCTCGGTCACGCCGCGCATGCGGTGGCGCCGGGCAGAGGTCAGCAGGTCGTGCCCCCAGCCGTGCGGGGCACCGCTGGTCAGGCCGTCTTCGATTTCGCGCACCAGGTCGCCGAAGGTGGGGGCAAGCCCGGCGTGCAGCGCGGCGCGCAGGGGGTGCAGGAACCCCAGCAGCGAATCGATGCAGTCCTGCCGCTTGGCCGTGGTGTGGCGCAGGTAGCCCGCCTCGCGCATGCGCTCGGACCAGCGGGTCAGGAAAGGTTCCATCTGCCCTTCGATGTCCAGCAGCACGGGCCGGGCCGCAGTGAAAAGCGCCGTATCGGCGGCGTCTGCGCGTGCTCCGGACCTGGCCGGATTTGCGGCGGGGGGGCGGCGGGTATGCTTGGTCATGGAAACTCCGGAAGGTATGCGCCCGGCCTGCATGGAGGCCGGGCTTGATCGGAGCGGGGCCGGGAAACGGACGGGGCGCGGGAAAGCCGGGTGGCGGACGGCGATGCGCGGTGCAGCGCGCGCCCGCGCCTTGCCATGCGGCATACCCGATGGGTACCCGGTGCGTTGCGCCCCCGCGCGGGTATGCTATTCTTTACCCAAGTCACGCGTGGACACAAGGGCGTGTCTGGCGGAACGCGAGGGGAGGCCGTGGTGGAGGAACGCAGGGGATATGCAGGGGGCGGGCGGATAGCCGGAAACGCTGCGCAATGCCTGCCGGTCAGGCTGTACCGGCGGTCAAGGTTCGCCTGTCTGGTTGCCCGCCGAGGCGGCGGGCGACTGCCCGGTGTGGCGGCACTGCGTGTCTGGCTGCTGGCCTGGATGCTTGCCGGGGCGTTGGGCGCGGCATCGGGCGCAACATCGGCCATGGCGGCCGACCCGATCATGCCCGCCAGCGGTTCTTTCGGTATCGCCAGCCCGGCAGGAGAGCCGTGCCCGCTTACCTCGCCGGAACACACCGCCCGACTGGTGGCACCCGACCTGCCAGGACAGGCGGGACTGGCGGGGTTGGGCGAACAGGCGGGGCGGGGGGACGCTTTCGCCTTGGCCCACGTGGGTGCACCCCTTGCGGTGGTCGTTGCGCTGGAAGGGCCGCCCCTGCCATCCGGCGTGTTTCCGGTGGTGAACATCGACAGGGCAGCCGGGCCGGACGGTGGGCGGGTGTCCGCCACCACCGGGTACCCGGATTCCGAAGTGCGCTTCAGCGCGCCGGGCCGCTACGAACTGGACCTGACGGTGACCCTGGTGGCCCGTTCCAGTTGCGGCGGGGCCAAGGCCCGCACGGTGCTGGAGCGGCGTGTGGTGATACGGGTGCAGCCGTAGCCGCGTCATTCTCCCTCGCCCCCCGCGCACGCGCCGTTCGTCCACCCCGTCGGGCACCGCCCGTCCATCCGGGCCGACTCACGCATCTATCCTGCCAAGCCCATCTGGCTCGTCCGATTCCCCGGTCGATCTGGTCCGTCTGGCCAGTCTGGGTTGTCTGGCCTGTCTGGCCCTCCCTCCCGTCCATCTCGCCCGGCTATACGGGCAGGGTGATGGTGAAGGTGGTGCCCCGGCCCGTGGTGCTGGTGAAATCAATGGTGCCGCCGTGCCGCTTGACCACGATGTCGTGGGCGATGGCCAACCCCTGCCCGGTGCCCTTGCCCACCTCCTTGGTGGTGAAGAACGGGTCGAACACCCGGTCGCGCAGGGCCTCTGGTATGCCGGTACCCGTGTCCGCGATGCGGATTTCCACATGGCCGCGCCCCGCCGATGCGCCAGTCGATGTGCCAACCGATGTGCCAGCCGGGGCGCCGAGGGATTCGCTGGTGGCCCCGCTGCCCGGCAGCATCCGCGTGGTGATGGTGATGCGCCCCGGCGGCGGGGGCGTGCCGTCCGTCATCCCGGTGGCCCCGGCCTCGTCGCCGTGCATCACCTCGGTCGCCTGGCGCGCCTCGGCGATGGCGTGGGCCGCGTTGACCACCACGTTCAGCAACACCTGCGCGAGGTCGCCGGGCAGGCAGGGTATCAGCGGCAGGTCGGGCGCAAGGCGCGTCTCCACCTCGGCCACGTACTTCCATTCGTTGCGGGAGACGGTCACCGTGTCCTGCACCAGCTGGTTGATGTCCGCCGGGCGTTTTTCCGTCGTTTCCGGGTGCGAGAATTTCTTCATGGCCAGCACGATGGAGGCCACGCGCTCCACCCCCTCCAGCGCCTGGGTGATGGCGCGGGGCACCTCGTCGGCCAGGAAGTCGGCATCGGAGGCGGCCAGGGTGTCGCGCAGGCGGGTCAGGCGTTCACCAGCGTCTGCTGACGGCGGGGAAGGCCCGGCAGCGGCCCCACCCCCGGTTTCCGTGTCCTGCCGGGCCCCCTTGCCCGTCGTGTCTTCCCCTTCTTCCTTTTCTTGCCCTTTTGGCGCATCCCCGCTCTTCACGGGTACCCCGGCCAGGGCGCCGCACTCGGCCAGGGGCCGCAGCAGATCTTCGAAGGCGCCACCCAGAAAACGCAGGTTGTCTCCCACGTACTGGATGGGCGTGTTGATTTCGTGCGCCACCCCGGCCGCCAACTGGCCTATGGATTCCAGCTTCTGGGCTTGGGTCAGGCGGCGTTCCATGGCCTTTTGCGCGGTGGCGTCGAAGAATACCAACGCCAGGTGCGGCGCCCCCTGCCACGGCACGGGCAGCAGGCTCCAGCGCACGGGAATGTTGCGCCCGTCGGGACGACGCAGCACATGCTCCTGGTCCAGCATCGTGGCAAACCCGGTCTCGCCGGGCAGCAGGCAGGTTCCCTTGGTGATCTGGCGATACAGGTCGGCGCATTGTTCTTCCGCGTCGCCGCAGCCCAGCAGGTCGCGGGCCACGGTGTTGACCTCGGCCACGGCGCAGTCGCCGGGGCGGACGATGACAATGGCCGCCCGCAGCCCCGAGAAGATGCGCGACAGCAGTTCCTCTCGTTCCGCCAGGTCGCGGGTACGGTCGCGGATGCGCGCCTCCAGTTCCTCGTTGGCGGCGCGCAGGGCCTTTTCCAGTGCGTATTCGGTGGTCACGTCGCGGCCCACGCCCTGGAACCCGGCAAGTTGCCCCCGGTCGTCGTACAGGGTGCGCCGGGTCCATTGCAGGCGGCGTTCCTCGCCCGATCCGGCGACAACCCAGTGATCGAAGGTGGCGATGGCGGGCAGGGAAGGATCAAGGGAGTCGTTGAAGATGTCCCGTTCCGCTCCCGGTGCCGTCCGGGCCCGGAACACGCTGCCGACCAATCCTTCGCGTTCTACGCCGAAGAACGCGCAGAAGGCGTCGTTGGCGAAGGTGATGGTGCCGTCAGGCAGGTAGCGGCAGATCAGTTCCGTCTGGTCGCTGATGATGGCCGAAAGCAGGGCCTCGCTTTCCTCCAGAAGGCGCGATTTGGTTTCCAGCAGCGTATCCACCTGCTGCTGTTCCTGGATCACCCGCTCCAGCCTGCGGTTGCGGTCTTCCAGTTCGTGCCGCAGTGATTGCAGCGCTTCCTGCGGGGCCACGAACAGCCGGTGCCCCAGCAGATGGAACACCACCACCAGCCCGGACGTGCCCGCCAGCAGCAGCGGCAGGATGCGCAGCAGCAGGCCCGTCGAGCGCGCCTGTATGCCCGAATCGTCCGTTTCAAGGGCAATGCGCATGCCCGGCACGGAAAGGGCGTGCTCCGTGCGCAGGGCCACCTGCATGTCCGGCCCCATGACGGCCGCCGGTTGTCCGTCACGCAGCAGCACCTTGCGCAGCCTGTGGTCGGTGGGGTCGTGCGGCAGGAAGGTGATGTCCACGGGCAGCAACGCGCTCAGCACGCCCACGGGAACGCCGTCCCGCAGCACCGCCCGGGCCAGCCGCCAGTATGCGGCCTTCTGATTCGCCCCGCCGGTCTCGACCGTGGCGCCCGTGCCGTCGCGCACCTCGCTTTGGAGGAGTACCGCCTGCGGCGCGGCAAGGGCCTGTTCCAGCCATGGCGGCGAAATGCCGTCCTTGTCGCACGGCGCGCCGTTGACCAGAACGGGCTTGCCGTCGGCTCCGTACAGGGCCGTGCAGGCCCCGCGCCCCACGGTGGCGAACAGATCCATGGTTTCCGAAAGCTGTGGCGGTGGGTGACCCGCCTGTCTTTCCCGTTGCTCCTGTCCTTCCCGTTGCGCCGCTGGCTCCAGGGCGCGGCGCAGGGGCGGGAATGCCGCGTAGCTGTCCAGCATCTGCCTGCGGTTGTTCAGGTACCTGTCCACAAGGGCGGCGTACACTGTGGCTTCGTCGGCCAGGGTTTCGGCGCGCAGGCTGGCCATGGTGTCGCGTGCCTGCACGCGAGTGAGCCAGTAGGCCCAGGCCGACTGAAAGGCGATGAACGCCAGCAGGAACCAGGCGAACAAGACACGCACCGGTCGATGATGGCTGGCAGGGCGGGGTTGTGCCTGGCGCGGCTCTGCCGGGCGGGGCGGTGGGGCCGGAGTGGCGTTGTCGCGGGTGTTCTGGGGCATGCGGTGTGTCTGGTCCGTGGGGGGAAGGGCGGGGGGCATGGCGGGCCTCCTGGATGCGGCGCGGGCCGTGTGTCGCGGGAAGATGACGGGGCCGCCCTTGTCAGAGTGCCAGAGGATTGTTACCTATCAGGGCTGGAGCGGCGTATTATAATCTGGATGCTTTTACCGGCCCCGCCGGAACGGTCGCTTCGCACAAACGTTACAGGAGGTTTCGACATGCTCGGACGCACGGTCTCCGCACCTACGAGGGCGCGGGCAGAAACCGTCAACGCCTTCATGCGTGGTGTATACAACTGGATGTTCGTGGGGCTTGCCGTGACGGCAGGTGCCGCGTGGTTCACTGCGTCAAGCCCGGCCATGCTGCAACTGGTGTTCGGCAACAGCTTCGTGCTGATCGGCCTGATCCTTGCCGAACTCGGCCTGGTCATGGGCATCAGCGCGGGCATCGCACGCCTTTCCGGCGGCGCGGCCACCGGGCTTTTCGTGCTGTACAGCGCGCTGAACGGCATCACCCTTTCTGCGGTGCTGCTGGCCTACACAGCGGGTACGGTGTTCCAGGCCTTCGCCACGGCGGCGGGCATGTTCGGCGCCATGTCCCTCTACGGCCTGACCACCAAGAAGGACCTCACCTCGTGGGGCAGCTTTTTGTTCATGGGCCTCATCGGCATTCTCATCGCCAGCGTGGTGAACATTTTCGTGGGCAGCTCGGCCATGTCGCTGGTCATCAGCGCCATCGGCGTCATCGTGTTCACGGGGCTGACCGCCTACGACAGCCAGAAGCTGCGCATGATGGGCGAAACCGCCCCCATGGACGACGCCACGGCCATCCGGCGTGGTACCATCCTGGGCGCGTTGACCCTGTACCTGGACTTCATCAACCTGTTCCTGATGATGCTGCGCCTGTTCGGTTCTTCGCGCGACTAGCCTGCATCGCCTGCGTGATCGACTGTGACTGCCAGGGGGGGCGCTTCGCCCCCCTTTTTCATGGTGCGGTGCTGCGCGTCCCGCCGTGTCCGACCGGAACGTCGTCCCGTCCTTCCTTACTCGGCCCGGCCCCGCCCTTCCCGGCCCGGCCCAGTCCCGACCAGTCCTGTCCTGTCCCGCCCCGCCCCCCTGCCTGCATTACCCCGGCGACAAGCGCGCCCGCACATGCTAGACTTGTATCCATGCGCACATCGTTGCCCTTTTCTGGATTGATCGGGGCGGCGTCATGAACATCGCCGCCGTGCAGAAGACCTGTGCCCCCCTTCTGCGCCCGTTGGGCGCGGCCTACGCAGCGTGCATGGCCGCCCGCCGCGCCGCGTACGAGGCGGGCGTGCTGCCGCGCTTTGCTCCTCCGCGCCCGGTGGTGTCGGTGGGCAACATCTGCTGGGGCGGCACGGGCAAGACGCCACTGGTGCACTGGCTGCTACGCTGGTGCGGCGCGCACGGGCTGTCCGCCGCCGTACTCACGCGCGGCTACGGGGCGAAACCGCCGCAACTTCCCCTGCTGGTGCGGGCCGAAAACTCGGCGGCGGAGGCGGGCGACGAACCGCTGATGCTGGCCCGCCAGAACCCCGACGCGGCCGTGCTGGTGGACCCGGTGCGGCGCAGGGCCGGACACTGGGCAGAGGCGCACCTTGCCCCGCACCTGTACCTGCTGGACGACGGTTTTCAGCACCTGGCGGTGCGCCGCGACCTGGACATCGTGGTGTTGCGCCCGGCGGACCTGACCGGTGAATGGGGCCGGACCATCCCGGCGGGATCGTGGCGCGAGGGTGCGTCCGCGCTGGGCCGCGCTCATGCCTTCTGCGTGAAGGCGGAGCCGGACATGTTCAATGCCCTGGGCCCTCAACTGGAACGCCGCCTGATTCGCTACGGCATGCCGGTGTTCAGCTTTCGTCTTGCCCCGCGCGGCCTTGTGCGGGTGGGCCGGGGACTGGACCCGCGCCCGGCGGAGCAGGGGGCGGTAACCCGTGCGCATCTGGACGGCGCGCCCTACGTGCTGGTCAGCGGCGTGGGCGAACCGGCGCAGGTGCACGCAACGGCCACGCGCTTTTTCGGCTATCCGCCCCTGCTCCACCGCGTTTTTCCCGACCATCATCCCTACGGCCCCGGCGATGTGCGCCTGCTGGCGGGCGAGGGGTGCGCGGTGGTGTGCACCCCCAAGGACGCCGTCAAACTGGCGCCGTTGTGCGGCGAAGGTGACGGGTGCCGTGGCCATGACGGTTCCGGGGGCGACGGCGCCAACCCGCCGGACCTGTGGGCCTTCGACCTGGTGACCGAATTCGGACCGGCATTGTGGTCCACGACGAATTTTCCCGAATGGTGGGCCGCCCGCTGGGCGGGGCTTTCCGCAGCCCGCCGGGCCTGACCTGCCGCAGTCCGGCCCGGTTGACCGCCCCTTGCCGGGGGCGCCGACCCTGATCGGTTCCGGCTGGTCCCGGCTGACACGACCGGCGGCAACGGACCTTCCGTGGCCGAAGTCGGCAGCCCGCCCGCATTCGACATCTTTCACTCCGGCACGGCCGGAAAGGACATCCATATGACAAAGAAGAAACGCGACGAGAGCTACGTGCTGCCCGACGCGAACGACCTGACGGCCCTGTTTCGCGAGGCGCACCGCCCGCTGACCATCGACGCGCTGATGCGCATGCTGGGCCTGCACCGCCGCATGAAGAAGGAACTGGAGGGCCGCCTGGAGGACCTCGTCCGGCAGGGGCGCACCATCCGCCTGCGCGGCGGGGCCTGGGGCCTTGTGGAACAGCTGCGGCTGGTCACGGGTACCCTGTCCATCCAGCGTTCCGGAATGGGCTTCGTGCTGCCCGAGGAAAAGGGGCGCGACGACATCTACGTGCATTCCTACCAGATGGGCGATGCCTGGCACGGCGACAAGGTGGTGGTGGCCCTGCTGCCCGGACGCCACGGCAAGAATCCGGAAGGGCGCATCGTGCGCGTGCTGGAGCGGGGCCGCAAGGAAATACCCGCCCGCGTGGTGCGCAGCATGGGCAAGCACAGCCTGCTGTGCCGCCCGGCCGACCCGCGCATGGCCGTCAGCTTCATGGTGGACATGAGCGCCGTGGAAGAGAAGGCCGAAAAGGGCGACCTTGTGGTTGCCGCCCCCGGTGACAAGGTGGAGGACGGCCTGTGGGCGGCCACCGGGCTTGCCGTGCTGGGCGCCGACGACAACGTGCTGGTGCAGGAACGGTTGGTGAAGATCAACCACGACGTGCCCACCGACTTTCCGCCCGAGGTGCTGGAAGAAGCCCGCGACCTGCCCGCCGAGCCAAGCCGCGACGACATGGAAGGCCGCATCGACTTGCGCCACCTGGAGTTCGTCACCATAGACGGGGCCAAGGCCCGCGACTTCGACGACGCCGTGTACGTGGAGGAACAGAGCACCGGCTACCGCCTGTGGGTGGCCATCGCCGACGTGGCCCACTACGTGCGGCCCGGTTCGGCCATGGACCGCGAGGCGCAGGCCCGGTCCAACTCGTACTATTTCCCGCAGTCGGTGGAACCCATGCTGCCCGAGGCCCTTTCCAACGGGCTGTGCAGCCTGAACCCGCGCGTGCCCCGGCTGGCCATGGTGGCGGAAACCTTCTTCTACGCCGACGGCAGCCCCGGCCGCAGCAAGTTCTATGCGGCCATCATCGAATCCAAGGCCCGGCTTACCTACGGGCAGGTCAACCGGGCGCTGATCGAGAAGGACGAGAAGGAGCGCCGCCTGCTCACCCCGGTGCTGCCCCTGCTGGAACGCGCCGAAGGGCTGGCCCGCCTGCTGAACGCCAAGCGTTCGGAACGCGGCAGCCTGGACTTCGACCTGCCCGAGCCGGAGGTGATCTTCAACATCTACGGCGAGACGGTGGACATTGGCCGCAAGGTGCGCCACTTCGGCCACCAGATCATCGAAGAGTTCATGATCGCCGCCAACGAGGCGGTGGCCCGCTTCCTGACCGAAAAGAACGCCCGCTTCCTGTACCGGGTGCACCCGGAGCCGGACACCGAGAAGCTGGAGGGGCTGTTCAAGGTGCTGGCCCGCACCTCGCTGGCGCAGCACCTGCCCGGCAAGCCTTCGGCCAAGGCGTTGCAGGGCGTGTTGCAGGCGGCCAAGGGCACCGACCAGGAATTCGTGGTCAACCGCATGGCCCTGCGCACCATGATGCAGGCCCGTTACGCGCCCGACCACGAAGGCCATTTCGGCCTGGCTTCGGAATGCTACTGCCATTTCACCTCGCCCATCCGCCGGTACGCCGACCTGATCGTGCACCGCGCGCTGCGCCGCACGCTGGGGCTGCCGGTGAACGGGCCGCTGCCGGGCGAACGGGCCCTGCTGACCATTGCCGACACCCTGAACGTGAACGAGCGCGTGGCCATGGAGGCCGAGCGCGAGATACTCAAGCGCATCACCGTGCTGTTCCTGTCCGAACGGGTGGGTGAAGAGTTCACCGGGGTCATTTCCGGCATCATCGACTTCGGCTTTTTCGTGGAATTCAACGAGGTGATGGCCGAGGGCATGGTGCGCCTGTCGTCGCTGGACGACGACTACTACGGCTACCTGCCGGAGCGGCAGGAACTGGTGGGCGAGCGCACGGGACGCAGCTTCCGGCTGGGCCAGGCCGTGACGGTGCGCCTTGCGGATGTCAACGTGGCGCGGCTGGAGGTGAACCTGGCGTTGGCCGGTCCGGACGCCGTGGCGTCCACCGGGGTGCGCAAGGAACGCCGCGATCATGCTGGCCGGAGCGGGCGGGACGCCCGTGGCGGGCGCGGTGCGCGTCCCGGCACTCCCGACGGGCGTGACGGTCGCACCGGTCGCCGTGAACCCGATAGCGTGGCCGCAGCGCCCGCGCGGGCTGGTGCCCTTGACGAACGCGCCGCCCGCAAGGCCCGCGCGCGCGCGGCTACCGATGCCGGGTTGGACGATCCGATGCCCACACCCATTCCGGAACCGTTGGAGAATGCCCCGCGCCGTGGACGAAAGCCCGCGCAGCCCGGCAAGGGGCGGGCCGCCGCCGAGCCCGCTCCCGGTCGCAAGGATGGCGCCGCGAAGAAGGCTGGCAGTGTCTTTGGGCAAGCCCCGGCAAAGCCGGATTCGGCCCGCCGTGGCAAGGGCGGTGACGCCAAGGCCCGGACGCAGGAAGACAAGGCGTCCTCTCCGGTGAAACCGGGCGGCAAGGGAAACGCTGGCGACGCAGGCAAGGCGTCTGCCAAGGGCAACGGCAAGACCGTCGCCAAGGCCGGGGATAGCGGCATGGCCGCCACCGCCGCAAAGGGTGGTGCGGGCACAGCCAAGGCAGCCCCTGTATCCGACAGGCCCGCGTCGGGCACGAAGGCCGGGGGCACGACCACCAAGGGGGGCAATGCCCCGAAAGCTCCGGTCCGGTCAGGTGATGCAGGCACGTCGGGCCCGAACACGTCGGGCAGGGACACGTCGGGCAGGGGCACGTCGAGCAGGGACACGTCCGACCAAAACAAAGCGGACAGGGACACGTCGGGCAGGGGCAAGGCCTCCGGGAACGATTCCGCCAAGGGCACGCCGCCCGCGAAAGGCAGGCCCGCGTCCGCCAAGGCCGAATCCGCCAGAACCGAGTCCCCCAAGTCCGAATCGGCCAGGACCGGCGCGCCTGGGTCCAAGTCTCCTGCGCCCGCCAAGCCCGCCCCCATTAAGCCTGCCAAGGCCCCAAAGCCCCCAAAGGACGGCAAAGGCTAGCCGCCGTTACCCGTCCGCCGAGACTGCAACACAACGCCGCCCCGGAGATTTCTCTCCGGGGCGGCGATTTGTTCATGGGTGCGGCAGTCCGGGCCGATTGCGTCTTGCGGGGGGCGAAAGGGGCAGGTCCGCCGGACTCCGTCCGCCGGGCTCCCGGTCCGGCTACAGCCGGGTGATGCCGAAGCGGGCCAGCAGTTCCGCCAGACGCTGGTTCAGGTTGGTGGTGGAGCGCGACAGCAGGTCCAGGCTGACGTACAGGGCAAATTCCACCCGGAACGAGGCGTCGGTCCACAGCGAGCCGATTTCGCGGGCCAGTTGCGGCTCTATCTGCAACAGATGCAGCAGTGATTCCAGTTCCGTCGCCGTCTGGGGGCGGAAGAGCTGCATGGTGGGCCTGCCGGGGTCCGGCTGCCACAATTTGTTGCGGCGGATGCGCGTCAGCCCGGAATCGAACAGCGTCTCCACGGCGGCCACCGAGGTGCGCCGCTCCTTGCGGGTGCGGATATGGATCTTGCCCATGTCCTCGCCAGCGCGGCGGCGCAGCAGGGTGACGAACTGGAATTCCAACAGCGATTGCAGGGCCTTGCCCAGACACGGCAGTGAAAAGTCGCCCAGGGTGCGGCGCACGATGCCCGTCTCCTTGGGCGAAAAACCGTCCAGCGCCCGCAGGAAGTCCTCGCGCAGCAGGTTCAGGGTGATGGCCACGCTGCATGCCATGCCCACCACCTGCTCGCGCAGGAACTGCACCTGCTCGGCGTTGACCTCTGGCGCGGGCTGTGCGGGTGCATCGGGTGTTTCGCCTTCCGCATCGGGCGCAGCACCGCCCGCTGCATCGCCAGTCAGGCCGCCGGACAGCAGCAGGGTTTGCAGCTTCTCCATTTCCTTGGCGGCGGGGTCGATGCACACGATCTGGCTGATGAAGTCGATGTCGCCCGTGGCAAAGGGGTAGTCGGGCCGTGCGGCCATGCCCTGCAGGATGTCGTGCACCAGCTTGCGCGCCTTGCGGCTGACGAAGTCGCGCGTCTCGAACTCGAACAGGGTCTGCACCCGCGTCTTGTCCAGGGGTTTCGGCGTGCGGCACAGTCGTTCCAGCAGGGCGTCGAAGGGGTAGCGGATGACCAGCAGCGAGCGTTCCTTGGACAGGGTGAACGCTTCCTGCGTCATGATGGCGTCGTAGGCCTCGTCCACCATGCGCACCACGAAGTGTTCGAAGTGCTTGCGCCAGAACTGTTCGTCCAGTTCGGTGGATTCGGTGATCGCGTCCGAGGGGCCAAGGGCTTCTTCGCCGTAGGCGCGGACCAGGGTTTCGATGAAATTGTCGGTACACAGGGCGGTGGTGTACACCACGCCCTGCACGCATTTCAGCAACTGGGTCTCGGTGTTCACCAGGCGGGTGCGCAGCTGGCTGGAATCGCCCCCGCCGGGCTTGGCGTACTGCCCCAACTGGGCCACGAATTCGCCCACCAGCTTGCGGATGTGCCCGTGCAGCGGGTCCACGGCGCCGCGCGCGGCCACGATCTCGATGATGGACCGTTGCTGCGTTTCCAGCAGGGGATATTCGTTGATGCGGTCACTGTTGGTGCGGATGAGGCTGAGCAGCACCTCGCGCTCCACCACTTCGCGCACGGCGCGGCGATCCTTGGTGGCGGCAAGGCAGGCCACGTAGGTGGCCAGGCGTTCATCGGGTGGCGGGCCTTGCGTCGGTTCGTGGTTTCGCGCGTCGGTCATGGCAGGTTCCTGCGTGCGGCGTTCTGCGGGTGCGAGACTGGGGGTAATCCCCCATTCGCATGTGGGGGCGCTCCATGTCTCTGTCCGCTGACGGGCGGATTGTCAATCCCGATATCATGAAGTCAGCTCTCGTGCCATGGCTTCGCCCTGTCCGCCGCCCCCGGCCATGCGGGCCAGTTCCTTGCGGATGTCCTCGCCATCCAGTCTGCGGCACAGGGTGAAGGTGGCATTGTCCGCCACCTCCTTGCTGACCTGGAAGTGCCTGCCCGCGCGGGCGGCCAACTGCGGCCAATGGGTAATCAGGATCACCTGCCTGCGCCCGGCCAGCGCGGCCAGCCGGTCCGAGACCCGGTTCAAGGTCAGCCCGCCCACGCCGGAATCCACTTCGTCGAAGATCAGTGTGGCGGTCTCGTCGCGGGCCATCAGCCCCACCACGGCCAGCAGGAAGCGCGAAAGTTCGCCCCCGGAGGCTATGCGGTCCAGCGGCTGCGGCGGCTGGCCGGGGTTGGGCACCCACATCAGGCGCGCCCGGTCTTCCACGCAGCCGGGCCACGGCTCGTGCGGGGTGAAGTCGAAGGCCACGCGCACATGCTCTGAAAAGCCCAGGCCCGCCAGTTCGCCCTCCAGCGCCTGGGCCAGCCGTGCGGCGGCCTCGTGCCGGGCGGGGTTCAGTTCGGCCAGCACGGCGCACAGCCGTTCCTTCAGGGCCTCTTCCTCACGCTCCAGGGTGCGCAGGTCCAGGCGGCAGGCATCCAGAAACGAAAGATTTTCCTCGATCTCGCGGCGCAGATCCACGATCTCGTCCAGGGTGCGGCGCAACTTGCGCTTGAGCTGGGCCAGTTCGTACAGCCGCTTTTCGATGGATTCCACGTCCATGTCGTCGTCACCATCGGATGCGGCGGGGGCGGGGCGGCGGCGCAGGCGGCGCTCCAGGTCGGCCAGCCCCTGCCGGAAGGCCGAAATGGTGGCCACGTCACCAGACCAGCCGGAGGCATCACCAGACGAGTCGGGGGCGTCACCGGCGGCAGAGGCATGCAGCCGGGCAAGCCCGTCCAGCGCCCGTTCCAGCAGGCCAAGGGCCTCGGCCACGCCGGGGCCGTCCTCGCCGCGCAGCACGGCCAGGGCGCGTTCCTGCGCCTGCTGGGCCGACGCCACGTCGCGCAGGGCGCGGCGGCGTTCCTCCAGCCGGTCTTCCTCGCCCGCCTCGGGGGCTACCTTGTCGATCTCGCGCTGCTGGAATTCCAGCACATCGCGCCGATCCTCCAGCGTGCGCGCACGGGTTGCCAGTTCCTCGCGTCTCGCGGCCACATCGCGCAGTTCCTTCAGTCCTTCGTCGCGGGCGGCCAGCAGGTCGGGCCGGTTCAGGAATTCATCCAGCAGCCGGGCCTGGAAGGCGGGTTGCAGCAGTTTCTGCTGGCCGTGCTGACTGGTGTGTACCACCAGCGAGGCGCGCATGTCGCGCACCGCGTCCTGCGAGCTCAGCCGGTCGTTGATGAACAGGCGGCTGCGGCCCGTGTCCGCCGTCAGTTCGCGGCGCAGCACCATGTCGCCGTCGGCAAGGGCGAACAAGGCCTCCACATGGGCCTTTTCCTTGCCGGGGCGGACCATGTCGGCCGTCAGCCGGTCGCCGATGAGGAAGTTGAGCGCCTTGAGGATGAAGCTCTTTCCCGCGCCCGTTTCGCCGGTAAGGGCGTTGAGGCCGGGGGCGAAGTCTAGTTCCATGTCCTCGATGAGCGCGAGGTCCCGAATGCGCAGATATTCCAGCATGAGGTGTCCTTGCTCAGGTCCGGTGGCCGTCGTCCGCCGGGGGGGCGGTGATGGCGTTCGGTGAAAGGTCGATTTCGGCGTTCGGATTCGCGGTCTGCGGGGTGCCTGGTGGTGCGGCGGATGATGGCGCGGGCGCTGCTGCGGATGGCGTGGCGGGCGCCATATCCAGTCCCCGGCGCAGGTGCCCGCCCGGGCCGTGCCCGTCCAGCAGCCGCAGGAAGGCCCGTTCCTGGCCCTCCGTGGTGGCGCGTCGTCCGGCCTCGGCAAGTTCGTGCAGCCCTTGTTCCACGCGGTAGGCGCGCAGGCTGGCCAGGCCGTACTCCGCCTGGGTGCGCCACGGCGCGCCGGGCTCCAGCGCCAGACGTGCCAGAATGCCGAGCCTGTAGAAAGTGAGCGCCTTGCGGCGTGAAGTCAAGCGCTCAACCCCCCGCATCCATTCAAGGTCGCCGCCGTTGTGGCGTTGCGCCAGCACCAGCATCTCGAAGGCAGCTTCCGGGCAGTGGCGCTCCGGATCATAGGTGAACCCCGGCTGGGCATCGCGGTCTTCGCGGCGCAGCAGTTCCGCCCACAGCAGGCAGGCGTGGTATACTGATTGCGGCTTTTCCGGGGCGCGCGGTTGCCGGGCCTGGTGCAGGCGGTACCAGAAGGGTTTGGCGGCCTTCAGGTCGCCGCGCAGCAGCGCCGCCCCGGCGGCGGCCACGTTGACGTCCACGTCGTCCGCGTGGGCTCCGGTGGCCAGCAGCCGGTCGAACAGTTCCGCCAGGGCAGGCGTTTCGCGTACCGGCAGGGGAGGCTGCCCCTTGGGCGGTTCCGCAGCCGCGCGCAGCCGCGCGGCCATGTTCGCCGGGGTTTCGGGCAGGGTGTCCAGGGCGGTGGACACCGCGTCCGGCGGCAGGTCCAGGGCACCGCCGCGCATGCGGTGGAACAGCGTCAGCCACAGGGCCTCCGCGCCTGCCGCACCGGTGGCGGCGTTGCCCGGCGCCCTGTCCACGGCATCCAGCACCGTGGCCGCCCGGTGGCCCGGCAGGTGGTGCGCTTGCACCCGCTCCCATGCGGCCCGACCGATGCGTTCGGCCACATCCGGCTTGCGCAGCAGGAAACGCAGTTTTTCCAGCAGGTCCAGCCCGTCGGTGTAGACCACCATTTCGTGGCCGTCCTCGAACAGCGCGTCCTGATCCGGCCCCACGTCGGGCGTGAGCACGCAGGCCCCGCACGAAGCACCCTCCGTGAGCCGGAAATTGACCTCGAACCCGATGGATTCGTTGGGAATGATGCGCGTGTCGCCGTACAGGTGCAGCATTTCGGCAAAGGGCACGCCCTGCCGGGCCTGCACGCCGAACCGGTCCCGCAGAAGTTCGGCCAGCCAGCCGCGCAGGGGGCGGTACTTGTCCAGCACGCCCACCAGGGAAATGTCGTGCCCGCGCCCGGCATGCGGCTGCCACGGGCGGGCGTGCCCGTACATGGCCAGGTGCACGGCATGCGGGTGGCGCCATTGCGGCGGCAGCGCCCGGAACAGCGAAAGGTGGGGAGTGAACAGCACGTCGAACAGCCGCGCGTAGTGGCGGTGCCAGTGCATGTTCAGGTGGCTGTCGATGGCCCAGTAAGCCTTGCGGCAACGCAGGGTTTCCAGTCCGGCCAGGATCACCCGCGCGCCCAGCGTTTCCTGCTGCACCAGCAGGTCGGGGGCAAAGCCGCGCGCATCCAGCAGGGCGGTGATGTCCACGATGCCGCCGGGCGGGTGCAGGTCCAGCACCTCGTGCCCCATGCGCCGGAACTCGGCGGTCAGGTGCGTGCCGATGCAGGCGATGCGCATGGCCTATCGCTTCAGGCGCGGATCCAGCAGGTCGCGCAGGCTTTCACCCAGCAGATTGTAGCCGAGCACGGTGAGCAGTATGGCGCAGCCCGGAAAGACGGACAGCCACGGGGCTATCTCCAGCACGTCCTTGCCCTCCAGCAGCATGTTGCCCCAACTGGGCATGGGCGGCTGTACGCCAAGCCCCAGAAAGCTCAGGGCCGATTCGGTCAGGATGGCCCCGGCAACGCCCAGCGTGGCGGAAACCAGCACCGGGGCCACGGCGTTGGGCAGCACGTGCAGGGCCAGGATGCGCACCGGACCCGCCCCGGCCAGCCGGGCGGCGGCGATGAAGTCGCGTTCGCGCAGGGACAGGGTTTCCGCCCGCACCAGCCGGGCCACGCCCATCCACGAGGTGAGCCCGATCACCGCCATGATGTTCAGCAGGCTGGGCTCCAGAAAGGCGATGACCGCAAGGATCAGGAAGAACGACGGGAAGCACAGCATGATGTCCACGCAGCGCATGATCAGTTCGTCCGCCAGCCCGCCGAAGTAGCCCGCCGCCAGCCCCAGCGCGAGGCCAATCGCGACGGAAATGCCCACCGAGACAAAGCCCACCCACAGCGACACCCGCGCGCCGTGCAGCATGCGCGAGAGCACGTCGCGGCCAAGGGCATCCGTGCCCAGCAGGTGCGCGGAAGACGGCGGGTGCAGGATGGCGGTAAGGTTCAGCGCGGTGGGGTCGTGCGGGGCTATCCACGGGGCCAGCAGGGCCGCCGCCGACATGACCAGCACCAGCGAAAGGCCGGTGGCCAGCATGGGGTGGCGCATCCAGAAACGCAGCCACAGGCGGGGAGAGAACAGGGCGGCCGCAGTCATGGGTTGCCCCCCCCGTCACCGCTGTCGTCGCCGCCCGTGCCCCCGGTGAGCCGGATGCGCGGATCGGCCAGTCCGTAGCACAGGTCGGCCAGCAGGTTGCCGATCAGCGTCAGTACCGCGCCCAGCACCAGGTTGCCCATGATCAGCGGGTAGTCGCGGGCCATGACAGCCTGGTAGAAGAGTTGCCCCAGGCCGGGCAGGGCGAAGATGGATTCGATGATCACGCTGCCGCCGATGAGCCCCGGCAGCGAAAGCCCCAGGATGGTGATGACCGGCAGCAGCGCGTTGCGCAGCGCGTGGCGGAAGATGACGGTGCGCACCGGCAGCCCCTTGGCCCGTGCGGTAAGGATGTAGTCCTGCCGCAGCACTTCCAGCATGGAGGCGCGCATGAACCGCGAAAGTCCGGCCAGGCTGCCGAAGGTGTAGATGAAGATGGGCATGGCCAGATGGGCTAGGATGTCCCACGCCTTGCCCAGCGGCGACATGGCGGCGTGATCTAGCGATGTCAGGCCGGAAATGGGCAGCCATTGCAGGTGGATGCCGAACAGCAGCATCATCAGCAGGGCCAGCCAGAACCCCGGCATGGCGAACCCCACGAACACCAGCACCGTCATGGCCCGGTCGAACAGCCTGCCCTGCCATTGGGCCGACGCAACCCCGATGGGAATGGCGCACAACAGGGTGAGCAGCAGCGAGGCCACGTTCATGCCCACGGTAAGCGGCAGTCGTTCCTTGATCTTGTCCCACACCGGGCGCGGGTCGCTGGACATGGAATTGCCGAAGTCCAGCCGGGCCAGGCGGCCCAGCCACTGCACGTACTGCACGTGCAGCGGCTTATCCAGGCCGTACAGGGCTTCCAGCCGCTTGCGCGTTTCTGCCCCGGCCAGAGGGTTCATGGTGGTCTGCATGTCCGTGGGCGAACCGGGTGCCAGATGGATGACCCAGAAACTGATCACCGTGATGCCCCAGAACACGAAGAGCATCCACGCCAGCTTGCGCCCCATGCGGCGCAGCATGGCGGCCGTGCGGCCACCGTGTCGCGGCGCGGTGGGGCGGTCGCCGCCGTCGTCGGAATAAACCCCGGAACCGGTGCCCCCTGCGGGCTGGCCGTCGGCAACAGGGGAAGCTTCCGGCGAAGGCGATGCGCCGTCCGTCCGGCTGTTTCCGGCGTGCGGCAAGGGCGGGGTATCGCGTAGATCGCTGGTCACGTCGTCGTTGTCCTTGTCATCGTCCTCGTGCCGGTCGTCGTGCCGATCGTCGTGCCGATCGTCGTGCCGATCGGCATGCCGGTCCTCATGTCGGTTCTCGTGCTGCCCTCCGTGCCGGTTTTCCTGCCTTGCGGGTAATGCCCGCAAGGCACGTGGGCCAGGGCGCCGGGGACGGGGCTACGCCTCGTGTTCCATCCACCCGCGCAGGTCGCGCACTTCCTCGGCCCAGCGGTTCGAAAGGCGCACCTCCATGAACTGGCGGTACACCTCGTCCAGAAAGCCGAGGCAGGTTTCGATCAGGTAGATCTTTTCCAGCAGGCGGGCGTCGGGATCATCGTCCTCGCCGTCCTTTTCCACGGTGGGGGTCTTCAGGCTGTTGAGGGAAAAGTCCTCGGCCCGCAGGCTGACCTGCCAGGAATCGGCCTCGCGTTCAAAGCGCAGCAGGGCGCGGGTCACCTTCTTTCCGGTGGTCAGGCCCATGCGCGCCTCGCGCAGGGGGGACATGGAGCCGGAAACGGTGGCGGTTTCCAGGCTTTCGCCCTCGCCGCCCTGCACCGAAATGCGCTGTTCCATGTGCACGCCAAAGGGGCTGCCGTCAGGCATGCGGAACGAGCCGGGCGCGGTTTCGCTGCGGTACCAAAGCCAGGTCAGGAATTCCTGGCCCAGGATCACGTCGGTGGTCTGGCCGAGATAGGGGGTGTCGCTCATCGTGTATCCTTGTCCGGCGCGCCTACCCGGCGAACCGGGTGGGTTCCAGCGTGTCCAGCCGGGTCATGGCGGCCTCGTCCAGCATCGAGGCGGCCAGCGCGTACGGCGTCAGCGGCTCCAGGTGCAGGTCGAAGGTCAGCGTGAAATAGTCGCAGAACAGGTCGATCATCTTCGACTGCGTGGAGGCGAAGTAGACGACGCCCGTGTCGATGGCCCACAGCACGTTGAATTCAGCGGGGATGGGCAGAAAGCGCGACATCAGGCGCAGCCGGGTCTGTTCCTTCAGTTCCTTCTTGCGCTCGCGCGAGACGAACTTCTTGCCCTGTTCCTTGTTGCGGGCCTCTTCCTCGCGCAGGGCAAGGCTCAGGTGCTTCTTCAGCACGGCGGCGGGAATGCGCCGGGTGTCCTGCCGCAGCGAAAAGGCGATGTACCCGCCTTTCTCGGGCGGGGCAGTGCGCCAGGCCATGTCGAGCATGTCATCGAAGCAGACCCAGCCCCACGAGCGTTCGTCGGACGTGGCGTCGATATCACGGAAGCAGAACTGCTTCAGCTTGTCGGTCAGGGTGGGCCAGAGGGTGGCGGGCACCGGGTCCGCGATGCGGAACCGGGTGAAGCTGCTGCTGGCGTTAAGAAAACCCATTGGTGTCTCCCTTGATTGCGGATTGGGCACATACCTAGCCTATCTTGCCGTGGCGCGCCACCCCGTGGCCCACGGTGCGCAGGACGGGACGGTGGTGGCTGGGAGGGGCGACCAGACCCGCCAAGGCCGGCAAATCGGGCGGACGCGGCAGGGCGGCGAACGGCAGGGGGCGGTGTCCTTGTCGATGCGTCGGCGGTTAGGGTTGCATACATATATATGCAAGGTGCCGACGACGGACGTGCAAGCCGACCATGAAGAAAGGGTGGATTGAGAAAGGGCGGGGGAGGGGGAGCTGCAATGGTCGGCAGAGGGGCAAGGCGATGGACTGTCCGGGCGGGGCACAAAAAGGGGGGAACGCACCCCGCCATGGTGGTCCCGGAGACGACCACGCACGCCACGGGGGCTGGATACCCCGGCACGGGGTACTTTTGCCGTTGGCAAATGCGTTTTTTATGCTTTGATTATCAGTGTGTTGGGTTACAATTTCAAGAAATTTGAAAAACGGTGTTGACTTCAGTTGGGTTTCGCGTAGAAACCACCTCCGCGCCGAACGGAACCGGCAACGCCTTCTGCAAGGGGGCTGCGCAGGACCGGGCGGAGCAAAGGTCAGCATGGCCGTCGCGAAAAAAAACGCGAAAGAGTGTTGACGGATGTCTCCGAAAGGAGCATAGCTGAAAGTCCGCCTGCACGCACAACGTGCACGGCGAAAAGGTTCGGACAGTGGTCCGAGCTAGGTTCAAGACCTTGGTTCTTTGACAAGTAAATAGCGAGTCGGGAAGGAATCAGCCTTTACGATAGTAA
>NZ_JBDXXH010000011.1 GCF_040373385.1 Nitratidesulfovibrio sp.
CGGGAGGGGGGAGAAAACTTCTTCAGAAGTTTTCTCCCCCCTCCCGATTCTCTTCATTCCTGCTCTTTCTTCTCTACCCGAACACCTTGCCGGGGTTCATGATGTCCTTGGGGTCGAACACCTTGCGAATGCCCTGCTGCAACCGGATGGAGGCGGGGGAAAGTTCCAGGGGCAGCAGGTGCTTCTTGGCTTCGCCTATGCCATGCTCGCCGGAGATGGTCCCGCCAAGCTCCAGCACCTTGCCCACCAGCGCCACGATGCCCTGCTCCACCACGTCGCGGGTATCGCGGGTGGGGGCGGTGACGTTGAGGTGGATGTTGCCGTCACCCGCGTGGCCGAAGGCGAAGATCTCCATGCCGTAGCGCCGCTCATACTCCGGCAGCGCGGCCACCAGTTCGGCAATGGCCCCAAGGGGCACGGCCACGTCCTCGGACATGTACAGGGCGGCGTAGTCGTGGATGCGCAGCGACACCTGGCGGCGCGCGCCCCACACGCGGGCGCGGGTTTCCTCGTCAGCGGCGGGCAGTACGTGGGTGGCGCCCTGCTGGCGGCAGATGGCGGCCACCAGATCAAGCTCGGGCACGATCTGCTCGCGCGCCCCGTCCAGTTCGATGATCAGCAGCGAGGGCTTGTCGCCGGGCACGGGGATGGGCAGCAGTTCGCCCAGCAGGCGGATGCAGCGGTGGTCCAGGAATTCGATGGCCGAGGGCAGGTGCCCGCCCCCCAGCACGGCGGCCACGCCGCGCATGGCGGCGGCCATGTCCGGGAAGGCCACGGCCATGCTCACGGTGGCGGGCGGCAGGGGCACCAGCTTCAGGGTCAGGGCGGTGATGACGCCCAAGGTGCCTTCCGATCCGCACAGCAGGTGGGCCATGTCGTAGCCCACCACACCCTTGCGGGTGCGCACCCCGGCGCGCAGCAGTTCGCCGTCGGGCAGCACGGCCTCCACGCCCAGCACGTAGTCGCGGGTGACGCCGTACTTCACGCAGGCGGGACCGCCCGCATTGGTGGCCACGTTGCCGCCGATGGTGGAACGGTCCATGCCCGCCGGGTCCGGCGGGTAGTACAGGCCCTGTTGGGCAGCGGCATCGCGCACGCGCTGCGAGATGACGCCCGCCTCCACCTCGGCCACCAGATTGCGGGGATCGATGGCGCGGATGCGGTTCATGCGCTCCAGCGACAGCACCACCCCTCCGCGCACGGCAAGGCAGCCACCCGCAAGGCCGGTGCCGCCGCCGCGCGGAATGACCGGGATGGAATGGGCGCTGGCGCAACGCAGCAGCGCCTGCACCTGTTCCACGGTTTCCGGCAGCACCACCAGGTCGGCGGGGGCGCGCAGTTCCGAGGCGTCGCGGTCGTAGGGCTGGCCGGGGGCGTGCAGCACGGCGGCTTCGCCCACGGCAGCCACGATGGCGGCGCGGTGGGCGTCGGTGAGCACGAAACGGGGAGAGGCGCCGGTATCGGCACCGGGGATGCAGGGGGACGTCTGGTCAGACATGTGGGGCACGCTGGCCCGGCAGCACGGCTGGTGGCGTGCGCCGCCGGGTTCCGCCACCGGGCGAGGCCGGAGGGGAAAACCGGCGCGCGGCGCGCTACTGGCGCGGGCGGCCGAACCCGGGAATGTGGAAGCGCTCCTCCACCTTGTGGAGCAGCCACGAAGCCACGGTGACAAGGAACAGGTAGTACGCGCCCACCACCAGGAACACCTCGGTGAAGCGGAAGGTGCGGGACGCGAGCACCTTGGCCTCGCCCGTGAGTTCGATACACGTGATCACGTAGGCGAGGGACGAGTACTTGATGAGGTAGACGATCTCGTTGCCGCAGCCCGGCAGCGCGCGCCGCACGGCCTGGGGCACCACGATGGAAACGAGGGTCTGCATGGTGCTGAAGCCCAGCGCCTGCGCCGCGCTGAGCTGCCCCTGCCGGATGGAGAGCAGCGCGCCGCGCACGTATTCCGAGTTGTAGGCCGCGCTGCACAGGATGAAACCCAGCACGGATGCGGCGTACGGTTCGAGGTAGATGCCGATGTTGGGCAGCCCGAAATAGAGGATGAACAACTGCACCAGCAGCGGCACGCCCCGGAAGGTGGCGGTGTAGGCGTTGGCCATGCGCTGCATCCACGGCTTGCCGAACACCCGCACGATCCCGATGATCACCCCGAACAGCAGGCCGAACACGGCGGAGGGCACGATAAGCTTCACGCTCATCCACAGCCCGGCGTTCAGTTGGGGGAACACCCGGTCGACGAGGAAATCGACGTCGAGCACTAGCTGCACTCCTCGCACAGGTCGGTCAGGCGGCTGCAAAAGTCGGCGGTGCGGGTGCCGGAGCCGGGGGCCAGCAGTTCCGCCGGAGACCCGCGCTCGATGATGCTGCCCCGCTCCATGAACAGGATTTCGTGGGCCAGGGCGCGGGTGAAGTCCATCTGGTGCGAGGCCATGACCATGGTCATGCCGCCACGGGCCAGATCGCGGATGACCGCCAGCACTTCGCCCACAAGTTCGGGGTCGAGGGCAGAGGTCGGCTCGTCCAGCAGCATCACCTTCGGGTCCATGGCCAGGGCGCGGGCAATGGCCACGCGCTGCTTCTGGCCGCCGGAAAGCTGTGCCGGGTACAGGGTGGCGCGGTTGGCCAGGCCCACCCGTTCCAGTTCGGCCATGGCCCGTTCGGCGGCGGCCTTGCGGCTCATGCCGCGCACCTTGCGCAGGGCGATGGACACGTTGTTCAGCGCGTCAAGATGGTCGAACAGGTTGAAATCCTGAAAGATCATCCCCACCTGCTGGCGAAAGGCGTACAACTCCGACTTGCGCGCGGCGTCCACCACCCGGCCTTCCAGGCGGATGTGCCCCTCGTCCGGCGGGATGAGGTAGTTGATACACTGGAGCAGCGTGCTCTTGCCCGCGCCGGAAGGACCGATGAGCACCTTCAGTTCGCCCTTGTCCACATCCATGGAAATGTCGGACAGGATGCGCTTGCCGCCAAGGGTCTTGCCGATGTTCTCGAGGCGCAGGATGGGAGTGCCGGACGTGGAAACGCTTTCGGGCGTGGCCATGGTATATCCTTATAACGGTCCGTGGCTGGCATAGCCCGGAATGTGCAGCTTGTGTTCGAGACGGCGCAGCACCTTGAGCCCTATCAGGGTGATGACGAAGTAGAGCGCCCCCGCCGTCATGTACAGCGGCAGGTGCTCGTAGGTGCGCGAGGCCACGAAGTGGGTGCGGGCCATGATCTCGGGCGTGCCGAGCACGAAGGCCAGCGCCGAATCCTTGAGCAGGATGGAATATTCGTTGGACCAGCCGGGTATGGACAGGCGCAGGGCCTGCGGCAGGACAATGGACCGGATGGCAGTGCCGTCGCTCATGCCCAGGGCGCGCGCGGCGCGCAGTTGGCCCTGCGGCAAGCCCTGGATGGCCCCCCGGAATATCTGCGACTGGTAGGCCGCGCTGGTCATGCCCAGCACCAGGCACGAGGCGGCAAAGGCGGAAAGGTTCAGCCCGATGAGCTGGAACAGCCCGAAATAGAACAGCAGCAGCAGCACCAGAATGGGCATGCCCCGAAAGAACCAGACGTAGAACCCCACGGCAAGCCGCACGGGCAGCGTCCCGTACACCTGGGCCACGGACATGGGCACGCCGAGCAGCAGCCCCAGCGCCATGGCCCCGAACACGGTGGCGACGGTGACGAGGGTGCCTTCCAGAATGTACGGCAGGGCCTCTATGATGGTGGTGATGCTTTCAAGCATGAACGCGGGCCGTACGGCCCCCCCTTTTTTTGCTGTGGCGCGCCGGGGCGCAACGGGTTGCATACCCAAAAAAGGTCCGGAAGGCGACAGGATATTTCCCGCGCCCTCCGGACGGACATGCTCTGGCTGGCCGCGACCGCGCATGCGCGGCCACGACCGGGACCGGACGCGGCAGCGCCCGGCAGCCCTCGGCCGGATTACTTCTTGGCCAGGTGCTTCTGCTTCAGCTGTTCCCAGTAGGGGTCGGCCATGAGCAGCTTGTAGCCGTCGTTGATCAGCTTCAGCAGTTCGGCGTCTTCCTTGCGGGTGGCCACGCCGAAGTCTTCGGAATCGCCGTACACGCCCACGACCTGAATGGCCTTGCCCTTGGCGGCAGCGTCGTCGGCGGGCAGGTTGTCCATGGTGGCGGCGTCGATGCGGCCGTTCAGCACGTCCTCGATGGCCAGCGGGGCGGAATCGTAGAAGCGCAGGTCATAGCCGTAGCCCTTGGCTTCCTTGTCCTTTTGCAGCGCTTCGGCCTCGGAGGTGCCGCGCTGCACGCCCAGCTTCATCTTGCCCTTCAGGATCTGGTCGGCGGTGAGGGCGGCCCCCTTCTTGGCGATGAAGACCTGCTTCACGTTCCAGTAGGGGTTCGAGAAATTGACCTTCTCGCGGCGTTCTTCGGTGATGGACATGCCCGAGCAGACCATGTCGATCTTCTTGGCCAGCAGGTTGGGGATGATGCCGTCCCAGTCCATGGGCTGATGGGTGACCTTGAAGCCCATCTTCTTGGCGATCCAGTCCATGGATTCCACGTCGAAACCGGCGGGCTTGCCGCTCTTGTCCACGTAGGCGAAGGGGGGGTAGTTGGCGTCGATGCCGTTGATGTAGGTCTTCTCGGCAAAGGCCACGCCGCCAAGCGCCAGGACCAGGGCCAGGGCCGCCACAAGGGTGGTCATTCTGAACATGCTTGTGCTTCCTCTCGTTCGTTGAACCGTTGCTTCACCACGCCCACGCGCGGGGGTCCGTCCCCGGCACGCATACCGGCCACGCATACCGCCATGCGAACATGCCGGAAAAGCTAAATTTCTTCATTTCGCTACCAGAAACGGATTGCCCACGCAAGCGCCCCCCGCGTGATTTTGACAATTGCGTCGCCACTTGCCTTGCCGCGAGGGACAAAGTCTGCCAAACTTGCCCCCGGTGCCAGCCGCACCCGGACCTCGCCGTCCGGCACGGGCGGCGCCATCACCCCCAAACGAGGTCGGACATGATGAAATCCCTGGGTGCGCGCACCCTTGCCTATCCCACTCCGCTTTTTCTCGTGGGCACCTACGACCGCGACGCCCGCCCCAACATCATGGCGGCGGCGTGGGCGGGCATCTGCTGCTCGCAGCCGCCGAGCATCGCCGTTTCACTGCGCAAGGCCACCTATACCTACCGGTCCATCACCGAGCGCGGGGCGTTCACCATCTCCATCCCCTCGCGCGCCTACGTGCGCCAGGCGGACTACGCGGGCATCTACTCCGGCGAGAACGAGGACAAGTTCGCCTCGCTGGGGCTCACCCCCGTACCGGGCGAGCATGTGGACGCGCCCTACGTGGGCGAATTTCCCATGGCCATCGAACTCAAGCTGATCCACCAGATCGAAATAGGGCTGCATACCCAGTTCATCGGTGAAATCATGGACGTGAAGGTGGACGAATCCTGCCTGCGCGACGACGGCCTGCCAGACATCAACAAGGTGGACCCGGTAATCTTCGCGCCGGTTTCGCGCGAATACTACGCCGTGGGCGAATTCCTGGCCAAGGCATTCTCGGCCGGCAAGGGCCTGCGGTCCTGAGCATCCGGCAACGATGCACTGCGCGGTGCCGCACCGGTTGCGGCACCGCGTCGTTTTCCTTTATACAGGCAGCCCGGCACAAGACTTCCGTGCGCCGCACGGACCATGGAACGATGTCCAGAACAAACCGGCACCGCGCCTGATGCCCATGACACTTTGCTCCGTCCAGACCGCGCCCTGGCGAACCACCCTGCTGCTGGTGCTGGCGGATACCGCCGTCATCCTCTGCGTCACGCTGGCGGCAACCCTGCTCCGCGACCTTGCGGGCAACAGCATTCAGTGGGACTTCTATCCGCAGTTGCTGCCCTTCCTGCTGCTGCTGCCGTTGTTCAATGCAGCGCTCGGGTTGTATGCGGGCATCACGCTGCCCCCCCCGCAAGAGCTGAAAAAGCTCACCCTTGGCGCCACCATGGCCTTTTTGTGCGCCGGTTCGTTCATCTTCTTCGCCAAGGGCGGCGAACGCTATTCGCGCGTGGCCTTCCTGCTGGCCTGGCTGGGGTGCACCGTGGCCCTGCCGCTGTGCCGCCACTGGCTGCGTACCCGCCTTGTCCGCCGTGCCTGGTGGGGTGCGCCCGCCGTCATCATTGGCAACGGGGTCGCCGCAGAGGAGGTTGTGCGCACCCTGCGCGAGCGCCCCTTGCTGGGCCTGCGCCCCGTGGCCTGCGTGGTGCCGGATGGCAGCCCGGAGCTTTTCGCCGAAGGGTGCGGCCTTGCCTGCTGCGCCAACGACGAAGAGGCGGTACGGCGGTACCCCCACGCCTACGCCCTGCTGCTGCTCGACAGCTTCTCGGACAGCGAGGCGCGGCACCGCATCGTCGAGGCCACGGCACGGTTCCGCAACGTGCTGATCCTGCCTCCCTTTTCCACGGGCGGGGCTCGTTTGTGGGTCAGCGCCATGGACATCGGCGGGCTACTGGGCCTGCTGGTGCGCCAGAACCTGCTGGACGACAACCGGGTACGCCTGAAGCGGGCCATAGATCTTCTGCTTACACTGTCCAGCGCCATACTCGTCCTGCCGCTGATCCTGGCCATTGCCGCGTGGATCCGCATGGACAGCCCCGGCTCTCCCTTCTTCACCCAACGCCGCATCGGCCAGAATGGCCGCGAGATACGCATACTGAAATTCCGCACCATGGTCCGCGACGCCGAATGCGCGCTGCGCGACTGCCTGAGTGCCGACCCCGCGCTGCGCGCCGAATGGGAACGCGACCAGAAGCTGAAATACGACCCGCGCGTAACCCGGGCCGGGGCCTTCCTGCGCAAGACCAGCCTGGACGAGTTGCCCCAGTTGTGGAACGTGCTGCGGGGCGAGATGAGCCTTGTGGGGCCGCGCCCCATCGTGCAGGACGAGGTGGACAAGTACGGCGAGGTGTTCGACCTGTACACCCGCGTCAAGCCGGGCATCACCGGGTTGTGGCAGGTTTCCGGCCGCAACGACGTAAGCTATCCACAACGGGTGGAAATGGACCGCTACTACATCTGCAACTGGTCGGTGTGGTTCGACCTCTGGATTCTCGCCAAGACCGTGCCCGTGGTGTTGCAGCGCAACGGGGCCTACTAGGCCTGCGGGCCTTGCGAGAGGCCCCCTGAACCATGCCGCACACGCAGGAAGACCGGGAGCATGCTCCCGGCCTTCCTGCGTGTGCGGTCAACGCATGCGCCGCCCTGCGGGTCATGCGGCCCCCCGTCAGCGTTCTGGCCTCTGCATCATCCCCTGCCCCGCCACCTCGTGCAAGGCTTCTTCCACCACCGCGCCGAACTCCGTCCGGAATCGTTCCTCGCCGAAATTCCGGGCATGCGCGGCGATGCGCAGGGGGTCGAACCGCTGCTCCTCCCGTTCGTAGCGGTCCAGCGCGGCCACCAGCGCCTCCACGTCCTGCGTGCCGAAGAACAACCCCGTCTCGCCGTCCACCACCGTTTCCAGCGCCCCACCCCGCCCATAGGCAATCACCGGACGCCCGCAGGCCATGGCCTCCACCGGCACCATGCCGAAATCCTCTTCACCGGGGAACAGCAGCGCCCGGCTCTGGGTATACACGGTACGCATGGCGGCGTCGTCCAGCCGCCCCACGAAGCGTATCGAGGGACCGGCCACGGTCTCCAGCGCGCGGCGCATCTCACCGTCGCCCGCCACCACCAGTTGCCGGTTGGTGGCGGTGCAGGCGCGCACGGCCAAGTCCACCCGCTTGTACCCCACAAGCTGGCCAAGGCACAGGTAGGGTGCGCCATCAGCGGGCCGCGAAAGCTCGGCTGGTGCAAAGGCGTCCACGTCGACAGGAGGGGTTACGACGACCGCGTCGCGCCGCCAGTGCTTGCGAATGCGCGCCGCCACCGTGCGCGAATTGGCCACGCAGCGGTCCACCCGCATGGCCGACACGGCATCCCACATGCGCAGGTAATGGAACCACGGGCGCATCATGCCCCGCAGCAGCCAGCCCGCTTCTTCCAGGTAATCCTGATAAAAATCCCACAGGTAGCGCATGGGGCTGTGGCAATAGCAGACGTGGGGCGTATCCGCGCGGGTCAGCACCCCCTTGGCCGGGCCCGATTCGCTGGAAATGACCAGATCGTAGCCGCGCAGGTCCAACTGCTCCAGGGCCAGGGGCATGAGCGGCAGGTACTTCTTGTAATGCCGCACCGCACCGGGCAGACGCCCGATGAACGTGGTGCGGATGTCGTGCGCCAGCAGTTCGCGCGAAAGGCGGGTGCGGTCGACCACGTGGGTAAAGACGTCGGCCTGCGGATACATGCGGCACAGCGCCTCGACCACCTTCTCGCCGCCACGCATGCCCACGAGCCAGTAATGTACGATGGCTACCTTCATCCCGCCTCCGGCCCCGTGCCGTCATTGCCTGCATGTTCCATGATCGTGGCCTTGTAGCGCGCCCGGCCGGGCCGCGTCCAGCACGGGCTGCCTCCCCGGTCTGGACCACCAGCAACTCCCGTCCCGCATGCCAAGCGAAACGCCCCGCCGGTACTTGCCGGCGGGGCGTCGTCATGCCTTCTCCCGACCATTGCGGCGGGGGTTACTTCTGGGGTGCCGTGGGGGCCACCCCGTGCTTGTCGGCCAGCAGGCGCACGGCGTGCTCGATGGCCCGGTCCACGTTCTCGAACACGTTCTCGCGGCCTATCATGTCCAGGGTGCCGAAGCGCTGCATCATGTTGCGGGCGGCGGGCCGCACGCCGGACAGCAGCAGCACGGTGCCCCGGCGGCGGCAGGTGCGGTAGAACGCCTCCAGCGCGTTGGCCCCCGTGGAGTCCACGGTGTTCGCCTTGCGCATGCGCAGGATGAACACCTCCGGCTGCTTCTGC
The DNA here is from genome assembly GCF_040373385.1 of Nitratidesulfovibrio sp. Taxonomy (NCBI): domain Bacteria; kingdom Pseudomonadati; phylum Thermodesulfobacteriota; class Desulfovibrionia; order Desulfovibrionales; family Desulfovibrionaceae; genus Nitratidesulfovibrio; species Nitratidesulfovibrio sp. The sequence goes on from NZ_JBDXXH010000011.1 coordinate 8,877, forward strand.
AACGCCTGCGACACGCTCTGGAAACGGTCGGCCACGCCGAAGAAGAACGGCCCGTCGATCTCGTACACCTGCACCCCGTCGGGCACGACCAGTTCCGCCGTCTCGCGCCCCTGGATCACCGGCTTGTCGTCGATGGCGCAGGAGCAGATGGCGGTCACCTCGCTCATGCGGCGCATGAACAGTAACGAGGCCAGCACCACCCCCACGTACACCGCAACGGTCAGGTCGATGACCACGGTGAGCACGAAGGTCAGGCACATCACCACCACGTCGGACTTGGGCGCGCGCAGCAGGCGCAAGAACTTGTGCAGTTCGCTCATGTCCCACGAAACCATGATCAGCACGGCGGCCAGGCTGGCCAGCGGAATGAACGAGGCCAGCGGGGCCAGGAACAGCACGAAGGCCACCAGCACCGCCGCGTGCACCATGCCCGCCACCGGGGTCTGCCCGCCGGAACGGATGTTGGTGACCGTGCGCGCGATGGCCCCGGTGGCCGGAATGCCCCCGAACAGCACCGAGGCGATGTTGGCCACGCCCTGTGCGGTCAGCTCGACATTGGAATTGTGCTTGTCGCCGGTCATGCCGTCGGCCACCACGCACGAGAGCAGCGATTCGATGCCCGCCAGCAGGGCGATGGTCATGGCGTCGGGCAAGAGTTCGCGCACCCGGGCAAAGGTGAACGTGGGCCAGACGAAGCTGGGCAGTTCACGCGGGATGCCGCCGAACCGGCTGCCGATGGTTTCGACCTGCAAGCCCAGCGCCCACACGGCAAGGGAGGCCACGGCAACCCCCACCACGGGCGCGGGAATGCGCGGAATGAACCGCCGCGTTGCCAGAATGCACGCCAGGGCCAGCCCGGCCACGCAGAGCGTCGTCGTGTTGATGGTGCCCAGGTGCTCGGCATAGGCCAGCCACTTGTCAAAAAATTCCGGCGGCACGGCATCCATGTGCAAGCCGAAGAAATCCTTCATCTGCGACGAGAAGATCAGCACGGCGATGCCCGCCGTGAAACCGGTGGTGACCGGATAGGGAATGTACTTGATCAGCACGCCGATGCGGCACAGGCCGAAGACCAGCAGCAGGGCCCCGGCCAGCAAGGTGGTGATGACCAGGCCGTCGTATCCGTGCCGGTAGATGACGTTGTAGATGATGACCACGAAGGCGCCGGTGGGGCCGCCGATCTGGTAGCGGCTGCCGCCCAGCAGCGAAATGAGAAACCCGGCCACTATGGCGGTGAACAGCCCGCGTTCCGGCGTGGTGCCCGAGGCGATGGCGAAGGCCATGGCCAGCGGCAGGGCCACCACGCCCACGGTAAGGCCCGCCAGCAGGTCGCGGATGAATTTCTGCGCCGAATACCCGGCGCGCAGTTCGGTGATGGTGCGCGGCAGAAAGGATGTCGCGCCGTCGTCCATGTTGTCTGTGCCAGCCATTACCGCTCCCTTGCTTGCGCGCGCCGGGGTGGTGCATGCAACCCCAGGCTCCGGTGGCGCCGTCAGTCCCGGCCGGATGCGGCAGCCCACCGCGCCCGGCCCCTGTCAGGAGTGCGCCACGCCCCAATTGACGCGCGTACTCACTCTCGAAAACCGCCTGCGTTTCGCCGGTCGTGCCGCACGATGCCTTGCCCCGACGGGACCGCAGGTCAGCTGGGATACGCGCCGCAACCTGCGGCAATGCTGCCGTTTTCAGCAGTAAGTAAAACATGCATCCCAAAGTCCGCAGCATTACGCCCGGTGCGGCGCATTGGCAAGCAAACTGTTATCCGTTGCAATTTCAGCGCATTGTAAAGTGTTATACAAGACTGTCGCATGCCAAACGCGCACAGGCGCCCCCCAGGCGCATGGGGACCGGCCCGTACCGCAGGCGTTGGCCGGTTTCACCTGGCAGGCAGGGCGTGCACGGGGGGGGGGTGAACCGCTGACGCAACGCTGCCCGGATACAAAGACGCCCAGACACAAAGAAGCCCGGACGCGCTGATGCCCAGACACGCCCACCCGCAGTTTGGGCAGGCTCGGCACGGCATGCCCACGACACGGGCAGCGCGCCCCCCGAAACGCACCAACCGACCGTGGGCCGTGGCCTGCGGTCGGTTGGTACGAAAAAAGTGCCGATAACGGCTGCGAAGCGCTGCGACATGCCACCGCGCATCGTCCGACGCGCGCGCCTTCAAGCGGGTGGCCCACGCCGGGCGGCGCGCCCCCCCCGTAAGCGCCTACAGCGGTCGCACCGCCACGCAGATGCCCACGTCCCACGGCCCTTCCGCCGGGCACCCCAGCATGTCGTGGTACAGTTCGTAGCCGGGGCGGTCGTCGCACTGCCAGCCGCTGGCGGGCAGCCACTGGGTGTACATGTCGTTCCAGGCCCGAAAGAATCCGTCGCAGGGAATCATGCTGCGGTATTCGGCGTACAGCCCGCCGGACAGGGTCTGCACGCTGATGCCCGCCTCGGCCAGTTCCAGCGCATCCGCCTCCGGCCCTATGGCGATGCAGGCGTCATAGCGGCAGTTTTCCGGCGGGGTCACTTCCGGATTGTCCCAACTCACACCGAATCCTGGCACACCGGGCCGCAACAGGCCGCGCTGCCCGGCCCAGGCCATCAGGCGTCCCCACACCGGGCCGATGGTTTCGCTGGCATAAGGGCCGATGTGCCGCAGGTAGGCCACGCGGTAGGCGGGCTTTTCCGTAACTTCCACGTTCATGACGTCGCTCCTTGCGCTGTCCGGGTCCAGCCGGATGTATGGCGGGTCGCCCGAAAACCACGGCATGCCCCCGTGCGGAGGAACCGTGCCCGGCAGGGCCGGGGTGCCGGACGACTCCGGATGGTGCGTCGTGGGGCTGACCGCCCCGTCGCGCCCAGTTGCCTCATTACGCATGACGGGTTCGTACACCGGGCCGCCGGACAGGGCGTTTCGCGCCTTGCCATTCCCGGCATGCGCGCGAAAGGGGTCGGCCAGCAGGCAGTAGGCTCCTTCCCGGTCCGCGCCGGTCTGATAATGGCGGCGGCGGCGGTACTCGCTGGGGGTCATGTCGAAGCGTTCACGAAAGGCACGGGCGAAATTCTGCGACGAGGAAAATCCGCAGTACATGGCCACGTCGGTCACGCTCAAGGTCGGGGCAAAGGCCAGCAGGTTGGCCGCGCGGTCCATGCGCAGGCGGCGGATGAACGCGTGCAGCGTCTCGCCCACCAGCCCGGCGAAGATGCGGTGGAAATGAAAGCGCGAAAAGGGCGCGGCCCCGGCCAGTTCGTCCAGGGTGAAGTCGCGCGCGGGGTCCGCCGCGATGTAGTCGATGACCCGGTTGATGCGCGCCTCGTACCGGCGCAGGGTGTCTCCGCGCAGGGGCAGGCATTCCGGGCGGGGCAGGCCGAAGGCGGTGTCCGCGCCGGGCGGGGCGTAGTCTGCGAAGCCCCCCGTGGATGACATCGCGGAAGCCTCCTGCACGGTGCTGCCCATGCCGGAAGAACCGGCGGAGGTACCGCCGGGGGGTGCGGCACCGGGTGCGGTTCCGGACACGTTGCCGGGGGCGGTTTCGAGCCGAGAACACGTCATGGGAATCTCCGGTGACGGGGGATGCCGGTTGTGAAGCAGGCCGCTGAAAATTCGGGCAGGGTCCGCAACGGCCCGCTTGCGCCTTCGCGCCGCCGGTGCCGCAGCACGCCCGCGCGTGCGGGGCATGATGCCTCCGGGCGGTCAGAGCCGGGTGTCCTTGGTGCCCGAATAGGTGAAGGCGTTGGAGATCATGGCCCAGTGCCCGCCCCTGTCCACGCCCACGGCCTGCCCGCAGGCGCACCAGATGCGCCCGTCGCGTTCCTGTGCATCGTACACGCGGGTGATGCGATCCTTGTGGCAGCGCAGCACCTCGCCCTTGCCGAGCTTCGCGTATTTCCAGAGTTTGCGGCGGCAGGCCGCGCAGCGCAGGGTGAGCATGGCCCGTCAGATAGCAGGTGAGGAGGAAAGTGTCAGCCATGGTGCGGCGGACGGGCAGGACGGGCAGGCCGGGATGGGTCCCGAGGCACGCCCCCCCCCGCATGACGCAACAGGGCCGCGACATCCCAGCCGCGGCCCCGGTGCATCATACAGATGGTGATCCTGGCGGACCGGCTACAACGTTTTCAGGGCCCCCTCCACCAGCGTGGCCAGCGGCGTGGTGGGCCGCCCGATCAGCGCGGAAAGCTGATGCCCGTCGTCGAACAGGCCGCCCCTGGCCGCGCCCGCATCGGAATCGGCCAGCAGGTCCGCGATGGGCTCCGGCAGCCCCGCGCCCACCAGCACCGCACGGAACTCCGCCTGCGGCAGGTTGGTGTACCCGATCTGCCTGCCGGTCTGGCGGCTGACCTCGGCGGCCAGTTCCGCCAAAGTGTACGAGGTATCGCCCGCCAGTTCGTACACCCTGCCCGTGTGGCCCTCGCCGGTCAGCACGGCCACGGCGGCCGCCGCGTAGTCCGCCCGCGCGGCAGAGGCGATGCGCCCGTCACCCGCGCTGCCCACGAACGCGCCCTGTTGCAGCGCGCCCGGCAGGCTGGCCAGATAATTCTCGGTGTACCAGCCGTTGCGCAGCAGCACGTGCGGCAGGCCGGACGCCCGCAGCAGGGCCTCCGTTTCGCGGTGTTCCGCGCCAAGGCCCAGCGGCGTGGTGTCCGCATGCAGGCTGCTGGTGTAGACCACCAGCCCCACGCCCGCGCGTTTGGCGGCCTCGATGACGTTGCGGTGCTGCGGCACGCGCGCTCCCACCTCGCTGGAAGATATCAGCAGCAGCCGGTCCACGCCCGCCAGGGCCGCATCCAGCGTTTCCGGCGTTGCGTAGTCCGCCGTGCGCACCACAACGCCGCGGGCGGCCAGGTCCGCCACCTTGGCCGGACTGCGCACCGCCGCCACGATGTTGTCCGCAGGCACGCGGGCCAGCAGCCCTTCCATTACCAATCGGCCCAGTTGGCCGGATGCTCCGGTTACGGCAATCATGGTCAAACTCCTTTACGTTCAGGGTTGGAGTTGCCAATATATGACCGACACGCACTTTTCGTAAGTACGCACACGAAGGTAAGTATGAAGAAAATTGTCCCCGACTCTGCCACCGTATCCGCTGCCGTCGGAAATCCCACTGTTTTCGGCCCACCCGACACATCCGGCGCATCCGACATACATGGCGCATCCGACATACATGGCGCATCCGACATACATGGTGCATCAGGCGAATCCGGCATGCCCACTGCCACAACCGGCACCGCGCTCGCCCCCGGCCCCACGGCCCCTGCCGCCCTCACGTCCCCCGCCGCGCTTGTATTGCGCGGCAACCTGTTCGCGGAAAAATGCCCATCAGGACAGATCCTGACCCATGTCACCAGCCGCTGGGGCGTGCTGATCCTGGTGGCCCTGCTGGAAGGCACGCACCGCTTCAGCGAATTGCGCCGCCGCATCGGCGGAGTGAGCGAACGAATGCTGTCCCAGACCCTGCAACGGCTGGAGGCCGACGGCTTCGTCCTGCGCACCGCCTACCCCGTGGTGCCGCCCCACGTGGAATACAGCCTGACGCCGCTGGGCCGGGAAATCAGCGGGCGGGTCCGGCAATTGACGGATTGGATAGAGGAAAACCTGGGAAGGATCGGCAAGGAACAGCCCGCCAGAAGCATCGAATGACCACGGTTTCCAACTGCGCACGCCCAAAACGCAAAAGGGGCGAGGTATTGCTACCTCGCCCCTCGTGCATTCGATGGCGGAGCGGAAGGGACTCGAACCCTCGGCCTCCGGCGTGACAGGCCGGCGTTATAACCGTCTTAACTACCGCTCCGCGGAAACCCGGACATGGATACCGACCGCAAAGCGGTCTTCCATGCCGGGAAATTCGGGCTTTAAAAAGGGGGAGCTTGCGCTCCCCCCTCTGGGATCCTGGCGGAGCCGAAGGGACTCGAACCCTCGGCCTCCGGCGTGACAGGCCGGCGTTATAACCGTCTTAACTACGGCTCCGCGTGGTGGTGGGCAGTGCAGGGCTTGAACCTGCGACCCCCGCCGTGTGAAGGCGGTGCTCTCCCAGCTGAGCTAACTGCCCACGTAGGAAGGACTGTCTATCCTCACCCCCCCGAAGTTGTCAACGGAATTTTGCCGGGCGCGCACACTTTTTTGGTTCGCACATGCAACCAAATGTACTTACATGTATTTTTCTGAAAAACATCACGCTCCCCACCCCAAAAACCAACCCCATGCCCGTTGCCCGCAACGCCGTGGCCTGCCTGCCGGGGCAGTGCCGTCTGCCCGCAAAACAGCGTCCGCCAAGGCCCGGCGGCATCTGCCTTCGCGCAACCGCCCGCCACACGTCCGGCACATGTCCGGCAACATCGCCCGCCTGGCGGCCACGCACGCTAGGCAGCCCGCGCCCCCGCCCGAAGCCCCCCCCCTGCCCGACGCTTCCCGAAGCGTCCCGGTACCCTTCCACCCGCCAGCGCCCCCCCCATCCTGCCCCTCTCTCCAGTCCCCTCGCCTCCCACCGGTTCCCCCGCCCCCACCCCCACGGCAGGCACCGCAATCCGCACGCAGGAGGCAGACAATCCTTGCATGCGGAACCGTCTCTCTATACAAGAGTACTCGCTTACCGTCGTCATGCGCGGCGATTTCTTGCAGCGCCCGACGCCGGAGACGGAACGTCCTTTTCAGGAGTGCGACGCACGCACATGTTCGACCCCACGGATATTGATGCCGCAGAGGACACACCCTGCCGCACCTGCATACAACCGGCCATCGACCACAGCATGCAGCTCACCCTGCTGCTGCGCGACGCAACCGCCTACGCCGCCCGGCTGCGCACCCGCTTCGCGGATGAACGCTCTCACGCGCCCCCACCGACGCCCGACACGTCGACCCGGAGCAACTGACGCGATTTCACGCCGCACCTCCACAGCGGGAGCCCCCATGCTCGCCCAGACCACCGCGCATCCCCTGCATGCACCACGCGCCCCGCGTCAGTGCCCGGGCACGCTTGCGTGCCGCACGTCCGCATTCTTCCTGCTTTCCCTGTGTATCCAGCTTGTTGCAGCGCTGACGCTGTATCCGGCACCAACGTTCGCCCGCGACCCCTCCGTGCTTGACGGCCTGGTCCTGGCCCAGCGCGGGGTCAGCGCCAACCTGTGCGCCCTCACCTTCGACGACGGCCCCGGCCAGACCACGGAGGCGCTGCTGAACATCCTGCGTGACAAGGGCGTGCGGGGCACCTTTTTCGTGGTGGGTTCACGCGTGCACAGGTACCCGGAAATCCTGAAACGCCTGGTGGCCGAGGGCAACGAGGTGGGCAACCACACCTTCACGCATGTCAGCCTGCGCCAGCGCCAGCCCGTGGAACAACTGAGCGAGATCATCCGCACCAACGAGGAACTGGCCAAACTGGGCATCGTGCCGCGCTACCTGCGCCCGCCCTATGGCCGGTACGACAACGCCACCATCGACGCCGCCGCCGCCCAGAGCATGACCATCGCCCTGTGGTCGGTGGACAGCCGCGACTGGCGCAAGCACGACCTGGCCGCCGTCCTGCCGCGCAAGTCCTACGGGGTGCGCGGGGTGCGCGGGGTATTCCTGTTCCACGACAACCACCGCGAGACGGTGGAGGCGCTGCCCAGCCTCATCGACCGACTGGCCGAGGCGGGCTGCACCTTCGTGACCATGTCGGAATACGTGGAAACCTCCGGCCCGCTCTGCCTGCACTGATCAAGGCGGGTCCCACCGCCCCCGGCACCCCGTCCGCACAGTCGACCTGTCCCGGTCGGCCTGTCGCGTCTCTCCGCGCTCCGGCCTGACTGACACCTTCGGGCCTTTGCTCTCGCCCCCCCCATACCTGCACCCTCTCTCCTCGCCCTGCCCTGCGCCAGCCCGGCCCGCTCCCACGCCCCGCTCCTCGCCCTGCGCCAGCCCGGCCCGCTCCCACGCCCCGCCCCCTGTACCAACGTGCGCATCCGCCCGGCACTCCCCCCGCGCTTACTGCCCCTTGCGACAATTTCGTCGCACCATGCCGCCATTCTCCGGCACGTTTCCGCCCCACCGCCCCCGTTCAGCGCCACAATGTGGACCGCGCACATCTTCAATGGATTGAACAACCAACCGTATTGATTGCAAAAAATTTTAATAATGAGTGATGTCCAGCCAAACCGGAGCATTACCCCCAACCAAAGACACCCCTGCCACTGTTTGCCGTGTTTACATTCTCGTCCAAACACGCGTATTGGAACGCCATTACAACTTTCCGGCTCGCGAGAAGGAGCCCGCCGCACTTCGCGGCATGGCCGGACCGGGCGTCCCGCCCAGGCAGACCTGCCCTTCGCGGACGGCTGCCGACGCCCCTTCATGCCGTGCCGCCGCCTCGTGAGCGCATGCCCCCCACCCGGCCCCGTGACCGGGCGGCGTCCGTTTCCTTCACTTTTCCGGAGGTCGACCATGCGCAACATGCTGCTGTTCCTGTGTCTTTCCCTGTGCCTCATCCTGCCCGCCACCGCTTCTGCGGCGGACCTTGCCCTCAGCGTACCGCTGCCGCTTACCGGCGGGCAGGCCAAGTTCGGCGAAATCATCAAGAAGTCCATGGACATCGCCGTAGAGGAAATCAACGCCAAGGGCGGCGTGAAGGGCGGCAAGCTGGTGCTGCGCTTCGAGGATTCGCAGGGCAAGCCCGAAATCGCCCGGTCCATCGCCGAAAAGATCATCGACGTGCAGAAGCAGCCGCTGCTGTTCGGTGAATACACCTCGGCCTGCGCCAAGGCCGTGGCCGCCGTGGCGGAAGAACGCAAGACCCCGTACGTGGTGGTCGCCTCCGCAGCGGATGAAATAACCCAGCAGAATTACAAGTACATCTACCGCATCAACCCCACCAACGCCTACTACGCCTCCGGCCTGCTTTCGTTCATGGACAAGGTGGTCAAGCCCAAGACCATGGTCATCCTGTACGAATCGTCCGACTTCGGCACCTCCGGCGCGGAAGAGATGGCCAAGTCCGCCGAAAAGGCGGGCATCAAGGTGCTGATGAAGGAGAAGTACGAAAAGGGCGCGGTGGACTTCAAGCCCGTGCTCTCGCAGGTCAAGGCCCAGAACCCCGACGTCATCTACATGGTCTCCTACGTCATGGATGCGGCCCTCTTGATGCGCCAGATCAAGGAACTGCGCATCGACGCGCGCCTGTTCGCGGGCGGGGCCGCTGGGTTCGCCATTCCCGAATTCATCGACAACGCCAAGGACGCGGCGGAATTCGTGGTCACCGCCACCCTGTGGAGTCCGCAGGTAAGCTACCCCGGCGCGCGCGAGTTCGCCGAAAAGTACAAGGCCGCCCACGGCGACTACCCCTCGTACCACGGCGCGCTGGCCTACTCTTCCGTGTACGTGGTCAAGGACGCCATGGAACGCGCCAAGGCCCTGACCACCGAAGACATCAACGCCGCCATGAAGGGCGTGGACATGATGACCGCCTTCGGCCAGGTGAAGTTCGAAAGCCGCGACGGCTACCAGAACCAGAACTTCATCGACACCCTGGCCTTGCAGGTGCTGCACGGAAAGCACGAGACCATCTGGCCCGAACGCTACGCCAGCGCCAAGCCGGTATTCCCCATCCCCAAGTGGCGCGAACGCAAGTAGCGCCGCCCATCCCCATGACGTGACCGTGCGGCGGCGGAGTGCCTCCCGCCGCGGCGCGACACCCCGGCCCAAGGGCCGTCCAACGTGGACTGATCCCCGTCCGCCCCTCCGTCCCCCTGCCGGTACCGGGTTCGCCAAACCCGGCACCGGCAGGACGGAGGACCGATACCCGGACCGCACCCGGACGCAACGCCCGCCCCCCCCCACGCACGAACATCGGGCGGGCATGATCGCGCACGGTCGCGCATTCCGTCCGCCGCCGCACAGGCACCCTGCCGCCAGTCAACCCAGGCCCGTCAATTCAGGCCAGCCAACTCAGGCCAACCAACTCAGGCCAACCAACCCAGGGAGGTCACGCCCCATGTGGGTGCAAGCCGAAGTGTTTCTGCAAACCCTTGTCGCCGGTATCCTGCTCGGCGGTCTGTACGCGCTCATCGGCATCGGCATGACGCTGATCCTCGGCGTCATGAAGATCATCAACCTCACTCATGGCCAACTGATGATGGTGGCCATGTACATCGCCTTCTGGCTGTTCACCCTGTTCGGCATCGACCCGTACGTGTCGCTGCTCATCGCGCCGCCGCTCATGTTCGCCTTCGGCATGCTGATCCAGAAGGCGCTGGTGAACCCGGTGCTGCGGGTGGAATCCATCCTGCCGCACAACCAGGTCATCCTTACCGTGGGCATCGGCCTTGTGCTGCAGAACATGGCCACCATCCTGTTCACGTCCGACTACCGCTCCACTCCGGTGGACTACGCCACCACCGCCTTCTACCTGTCCGACCTGTGGGCGGACACGCCGGTAGAGATATCGCTGTCGCTGCCGTGGGCGGTGTCGTTCCTGCTTTCGGTGGTCATCACCGTGCTGCTGTGGTTCTTCCTGGCCCATACCGACACGGGCAAGTCCATCCGCGCAACGGCCCAGGACAAGGACGCCGCCCTGATCATGGGCGTGAACGTGGGGCTGATGCGGGTCATCACCTTCGGCCTCGGGTCCGCGCTGGTGGCCTGCGCCGGGTGCCTGTTCATCCCCATCTACTACCTGTTCCCCGCCCTGGGCTCGCAGTTCACGCTCATCGCCTTCGTCATCACCATCCTTGGCGGGCTGGGGTCCACGCTGGGGGCCATCCTGGGCGGGCTGATCCTGGGCGTGTTCGAATCCATGACCGCCACCTACGTGGGCATGGGCTGGGCCCCGGTGGGGCGCTTCGTCATCTTCGTGGCCGCGCTGGTGTTCCTGCCGGGCGGTGTTGCCTCGCTCCTCAAGACCAGGAAGCTCTCGAAATGAAAAACAACCTCGTTCCGCTGGTCGTGCTGGCGGTGCTGGCCGGGCTGCCGCTGCTGGGCCTGAACAGCTACGTCATGCACATCCTCATCCTGTCCATCATGTGGACCCTCACCGGCATGGCCTGGAACCTGCTGGGCGGGTACTGCGGCCAGGTCTCGTTCGGGCATGCCGCGTTCTTCGGCATGGGCGCGTACAGCGCGGGCCTCATCCACCTGCATCTGGGGCTGTCGCCCTGGTGGGGCTTTCTGGCCTGCCTGCCGGTGGTGGCCCTGGTGGCGCTGGCCATGGGCGCGATGGTGCTGCGGCTGCGCGGGCCCTACTTCGTGCTGGCAACCCTTGCCATTGGTGAAGTACTGCGCATCACCTGCGAAAACCTCACCGATTTCACCAAGGGCACCCTCGGCATCATGATCACCCGCACCTGGGTGGAAAAGACCCAGTACTACTACATCATCCTGGGGCTGGCCCTGCTGGGCTTCGTGACATGCCGGGCCATCGTGCGCTCGCGCTGGGGCTACTACTTCGTGGCCATCCGCGAGGATCAGGACGCCGCGGAATCCATGGGCATCGACACCACGCGCTACAAGACCATCGCGCTGACCGTCAGCGCCATGCTCACGGGGCTCGCCGGGGCGTTCTACACCAACTACATGGGGTACATCGATCCGGGGGTGGTGTTCTCGCTGGGCGAAATTTCCATCCTGATCATCATGGTGGTCATGGTGGGCGGGGTGGCCACGCAATGGGGCCCGGCGCTGGGCGCGGGCATCATGGTCATCCTGGCGGAATACATCCGCTCGCTGCCGCTCATCGGGGTGGCCTACCAGACCATGTTCGGCGTGCTGCTCATCGTGATCATCATCTACCTGCCCAACGGGCTGGTGGGCGACTGGCCGGTGCTCCGGCGCAAGCTGCTGCGCGGGGGGGCCACGGCATGAGCATGCTCGAAATCCGCAAGCTGTCCATGTTCTTCGGCGGGCTGGCCGCCCTGCACGACGTGAACTTCGACGTGCGCCAGGGCGAGATACTGGCCCTCATCGGCCCCAACGGCGCGGGCAAGACCACCCTGTTCAACTGCGTGAACGGCTTCTACACCCCGTCGGAAGGGCAGGTGCTGTTCAAGGGCAGCCCCATCACCGGGCTGAAGCCGCACAAGGTCTGCCAGTTGGGCATTGCCCGCACCTTCCAGGTGGTCAAGCCGCTGTCGCGCATGAGCGTGTTCGACAACGTGCTGGCGTCGTCCTTCCTGCGCAACCCCACCCGCAAGGGCGCGCAGGACGTGGCCGATGAGGTGCTGCACTTCACCGGGCTGTGGGAAGACCGGGACCAGTTGTCCAAGGGGCTGCCGCTGGGCAAGCGCAAGCGGCTGGAAATTGCCCGCGCGCTGGCCACCCAGCCGGAATTCCTGCTGCTGGACGAATCGTTCGCGGGGCTGAACCCGGCGGAACTGGACGTGTCCATCGACATCATCCGGGGCATCAGGCAGCAGGGCATCACCGTCATGATCATCGAGCACCACATGAAGGTGATCATGGCCATTTCGGACCGCATCGTGGTGCTGAACTTCGGCCAGAAGATCGCCGAGGGCACGCCTGCGGAAATCAGCGCCGACAAGCAGGTCGTTGAAGCATACCTGGGGGAGGAGCACGGTGCTTGAGGTACGCAACATCGATGTCGCCTACGGCGACGTGCAGGTGATCTGGGACGTCTCGTTCCGGGTGGGCAAGGGCGAGATAGTGGCCATGATCGGCGCCAACGGCGCGGGCAAGTCCACCATCATGCGCACCGTGTCGGGCGTGCTGCGCCCCGGCAAGGGCGAGATACTGCTGGCGGGCGAGGCCATCCACACCGTGGAACCGTACACCCTCATCGAAAAGGGGCTGGCCCACGTGCCCGAGGCGCGGCGGCTGTTTCCCGAAATGAGCGTGGAGGAAAACCTGGACATGGGATCGTTGCGCGGGCAGGCCCGCAAGGAGAGGGCACGCACCAAGGAGCGGGTGTTCTCCATCTTCCCGCGCCTGTCCGAACGGCGCAGGCAGGCATCCGGTACCCTGTCCGGCGGCGAACAGCAGATGCTGGCCATAGGCCGGGGGCTGATGGCCCTGCCCCGGCTGATCATGTTCGACGAGCCGTCACTAGGGCTTGCGCCCATCCTGGTACAGGATATCTTCAATGTCATCCGCACGGTGCGCGACGAGGGCATGACCGTGCTCATCGTGGAGCAGAACGTGCGGCAGACGCTGGCCCTGTGCGACAGGGCCTACGTGCTGGAGAACGGACGCATCACCCAGGAAGGGGCCGGGGCCGACCTGCTGCGCGACCCCCACGTGAAGGCCGCGTATCTCGGGGTGTAGCGCACCGCGCCGCCCCGCCATTTCCCAACGGAGGTTCCCATGCTGGTCAAGGACTGGATGACCACCCACGTCTACACGGTGACGCCCGACGATTCCATCTCGTCCGCGGCGGCCCTGATGCGCGAGCGCAACGTGAAGCACCTGCCCGTGGTCGAAAACGATCTGCTGGTGGGCATGCTGTCCGACCGCGACATCAAGGCCTACCTGCCCTCCAAGGGCACATCGCTGGATATCTACGAAATCAACTACCTGCTGGCCAAGACCAAGGTCAGTCAGGCCATGACCCGCCCGGTGGTTTCCATACCCGCGGAAACGCCCATCGAGGACGCGGCCATGATCATGCACGACCGCGACTTCGGCTGCCTGCCGGTGACGGAGCCCGCCCCCGGCGGCCAGCGGGTGGCGGGCATCATCTCGGACAATGACCTGTTCCGGGTCATGGTGGACATCACCGGCGTGCGCGGCGGTGGCCACCGGCTGGCGCTGGTGCTGCCCGACCGGCCCGGCTCCATCAAGGAGGCGGGCGACCTGGTGCGGGCACGCGGCTTCCGCCTGCAAAGCATCATGTCCACCAACGAAAAGGCCGCCCCCGGCACCCGCTACGTGGTGCTGCGCACCAGGGGCGAGGGCGACTGGGACGGACTGGTGGAGGACATCGGAAAGAGCCCGTTCCACCTGGTGCACGCGCTGTAGGCGCTGCACCGCACCGAATGCATAAGGGCCGGGAAACGATCCCGGCCCTTTTGCGTTGCCCGCCGCATCAACATATACGAACGGGCCGGGTGCGCGCCCCGTGGCCGCCACGCCGGGCGGGAAGGGGGCCGCCGCGCAACGCGCCCGCATGCTTCCCCTCCCCTGCCGCCTTCCCCCGGCTTTCCCGCTTGCCTCCAAAAGCCGCTACTGTTACAAGTTTGCAAAAATTGCGGGTGCATGCCGCCCCACAGTTTGCACGAATTTGTAATTTTTACGGCTTTTTCTCCGGCCCCGTGCGCAGGCCGAATTGCCAACTGCACGGAACACCGGGCCTTTTTTTGGTGGACCGCTTCTTGCTTTTGATTTTTGCGTCGCACCGCGCCGACCCCCGCCACGTGGCACGCGGCGGACCCGGCACGCCGCCGCATCCCGGCAGGGCGACCACGTGAACCACGTGAACAGGGACACCGACGCGAGCTGGTCGCGCCGGAACAACATGCGACAAATTTGTAAGCATCGCGATTACCGCAACCCCCTTTCAGGAGAACGTCCATGAGCGGAATCCAGGCCCGTCTGAACGCGATCTCGGCCATCACCAACTACACGCCGAGCGCGGCCCCCATGAACTTCGCCGAAACCAAGCCCACCGAGCTGTTCGGCTGCAACGTCTTCAACGACAAGGTCATGAAGGACCGCCTGCCCAAGGCCGTCTACAAGTCGCTGAAGAAGACCGTGGAACTTGGCGAAAAGCTCGACCCCTCCATCGCCGACGTGGTCGCCAACGCCATGAAGGACTGGGCCATCGAAAAGGGCGCCACCCACTTCACCCACGTCTTCTACCCGCTCACCGGCCTGACCGCCGAAAAGCACGACGCCTTCCTGGTGCCCGATGGCAAGGGCGGCGCCCTGGCCGAATTCAGCGGCAAGCTGCTGATCCAGGGCGAACCCGACGCCTCCAGCTTCCCCTCGGGCGGCCTGCGCGCCACCTTCGAAGCACGCGGCTACACCGCGTGGGACGTGACCAGCCCTGCCTACATCCTTGAAAATCCCAACGGCACCTTCCTGTGCATCCCCACCGCGTTCGTTTCGTGGACCGGCGAGGCCCTGGACAAGAAGACCCCGCTGCTGCGCGCCAACCAGGCCCTGAACAAGCAGGCCCAGCGCGTGCTGAAGCTGTTCGGCACCGAAACCAAGCTGCCCTTGGTCTCGTTTGCCGGTCCCGAACAGGAATACTTCCTCATCGACCGCAACTTCGCCTTCGCCCGGCCCGACCTGCACATCTGCGGTCGCACCCTGTTCGGCGCCAAGCCCGCCAAGGGCCAGGAATTCGAAGACCAGTACTTCGGCGTCATTCCCCGCCGCGTGCTGTCCTTCATGATGGAAGTGGAGCGCGAGCTGTTCAAGCTCGGCGTGCCGGTGAAGACCCGCCACAACGAAGTGGCCCCCAGCCAGTACGAAATCGCCCCCATCTTCGAGACCAGCAACCTGGCCACCGACCACAACCAGCTGATCATGACCGTGATGCGCAGCGTGGCCAAGCGCTACGGCATGGTCTGCCTGCTGCACGAAAAGCCCTTCGCGGGCATCAACGGCTCGGGCAAGCACCTCAACTACTCCATCGGCAACGCCGACCTCGGCAGCCTGTTCGATCCCGGCGACAGCCCGCATGAAAACGCCCAGTTCCTGGTGTTCTGCGCCGCCGCCATCCGCGCCGTGCACAAGTACGGCGCCCTGCTGCGCGCCACCGTGGCCTCCGCCTCCAACGACCATCGCCTGGGCGCCAACGAAGCCCCGCCGGCCATCATGTCCGTGTACCTCGGCGAACAGCTGGCCGACGTGTTCGAGCAGATCAAGACCGGCAAGGTCAACGGCTGCAAGAAGGCCTGCGTCATGAACATCGGCGTGGACGTGCTGCCGCCGCTGCCCATGGATCCGGGCGACCGCAACCGCACCAGCCCCTTCGCCTTCACCGGCAACCGCTTCGAATTCCGCGCCGTGGGCTCGTCCATGTCCATCGCCGGTCCCCAGGTTGCCCTGAACACCATGATGGCCGAGTCGCTGGACTACATCGCCACCGAACTGGAAAAGGCCACCAAGGGCGACCCCACGAAGCTCAACGAGGCCGTGCAGAAGCTGCTCCAGAAGATCATGAAGGAGCACGACAAGGTCATCTTCAACGGCGACGGCTACTCCGAGGAATGGCACAAGGAAGCGGCCAAGCGCGGCCTGCCCAACCTGAAGACCACGCCCGACGCCCTGCCCGTGCTGAGCAGCCCCGAAGTGGTGAAGCTGTTCACCTCTTACGGCGTGTTCAGCGAAGCGGAAGTGAAGTCGCGCGAGGAAATCTACCTCGAGCAGTACTGCAAGACCGTTGCCACCGAAGCCAACCTGGTCATCCGCATGGCCCGCACCATCATCTTCCCCGCCGCCATGCGCTACCAGGGCGAACTGGCCGCCACCTGCGCCAACCTGAAGGCCGCCGGGCACGACTACAAGGTGGTCGCCCTTGAAGACGTGACCGCCAAGCTGCGCGCCATGCAGGCCGCCGTGGGCGAACTGGAAAAGAAGATGGAACACGAGGCCGCTGGCACCCACGCCGAAGCCAAGCACATGTGCGACGTGATCCTGCCCGCCATGCTGAAGGTGCGCGAATACGCCGACGCGCTGGAAGCCGTGGTGGCCGACGACCTGTGGGCCCTGCCCAGCTACCAGGAAATGCTGTTCATCAAGTAGGGCCCGCGCCCTGCCGGACGGCAGACATGCAATGACACGGGCCGCCCTTCGGGGCGGCCCTTTGCGTGCCCCAGGGCAACGGATGACAGGCCAGCCGCCATGGCCCCGTGCCTTGCGCTTGACGCCGGGCGCGGCCCCGTCTAGGGCATGAAGCACCACGCGGCACCCCTTCCCGCGCACATTTCCGCCACCAGGCGCAAAAGAGGTTTCCATGGCCAACCAAGAAGAAGACGACGGCTACGACTACCTGTTCGAGGCAGCCTACGAGGCGCTGGAAGAAAGCGGCTTCACCGGCCTTCTGGTGAGCGGCTACGAGGACATGCCCGAACCCGCCCCGGTGGAAGGGCACATGCCCGACCTGACCGCCACCAACGCCAAGGGCGTGGCCTGCATCTTCGAGATCTGCCCGCGCGAGGCATTCGCCACACAGGAACTGGCGGAACGGCTGCTGGCCTTCGCCCGCCACGCGGAAGCCATCAAGGGCCATCTGGTACTCATCGTGCCCGAAGGCGAAGAGGACGTGGCCTGGGCCTTCCTGTCCGAGCACGCCATACCCGAGGACCGCCTGGACGTCTGGGAAGCGTAGGATCGGCCTGGCCCCTTACCCCCCTATCCCCGGTCGCGCACGTCGCACCGCCACGAACACAGCGGGGCGCAGCAGCCAAGGCCCTGGCGCAGTTCCGTCAGGTCCGGACCGGACGTGTATGGGCCGAACGTGGCTGGGCCTGACGTATTTGGGCCGGACGGGTCTGGACCAGGCATATCCGGTGACAGGGCTGATGCCGCGCGGGGCGGCGCCATGAGCAGGCACAGATAACGACCGCGCGCGGCGTCCCAGAGCAGTTCCGGGCAACGCGGCAGGTAGCCGTGCAGCCGGTGCGAAACCTGGCACTGGTCGGACAGGCAGCACCAGCCGCAGCCCACGCAGGGCGTATGGGACATGAAGGCACCGTGAACAGCTTCGCGGGCAAGCCGTCCCCCAGTTGGCGAACAGGCTGCGGGGGTGGCTCCGGGCCGCGCGGGTTCCTTGCCCCTTTCGGAGCAGGCACGGTCTGGGGAGGGGATTGTGCGGCACCGTACACCCCGGCGGGGGGCATGGCAAACCGCGCATCCTGCTGCAACCCGCCCCGGCTGTGGCTGTGCCGTCGCACCGCCCGCCCGGGGCTCTCCGGGGCGGTTGCATGCCGTTACCATTTGCCCCTTGCCATCCGCCCCCGGCGGTTCTAGAAGGCATCCAGCCAGAACCGTCCGCAACCCGGCAAGAACCGTCCGCAACCCAGCAAGAACCATTCGCAACCCGGCAAGAACCGCCCGCAGTCCTGCAAAGCCCGCTCCCCAACCCCGGTACCTCCGCCGAAACGCCACCCATGCCGCGCCGCTCCCGCCTGTTCCGTCTCCTTGTCCTGCCAGCCCTGCTGGCGGTGGTGCTGCTGGCCCATCCCCCCTTGCGCCACGGCCTGGTGGGCCTGGCCCGCTATGCCAAGGCCCGGCTGTACGACTACCGCCTGTTCGACGATTCCGACCTGGTCACCGATGTCTCCGCCCGCGAGTCGGTGCCCCTGGAACGCCTGGCCGACGGCAATACCCTGTACGTGCTGGTCATGGGGCAATCCAACGCCGCCAACGAGGTGGATACCCCCCTGCCCTCCGATGAACTGGAAAACGTGTTCATCGAGTATGACGGCACCCTGTACCCCGCCGAGGATCCCATGCTGGGCGGCACGGGCGAGCGGGGCTCGGTGTGGTCGCGCTTCGCGCGGCTGGCCCTGGCCACGGGCCGCTGGCGGTACGTGGTGCTGTCGGTCATCGCCGAGGGCGGCTCGCCGCTGTCCTACTGGCTGCCCGGCGGCCCGGTGCGCCCCAAGCTGGAGGAACGGCTGCGGGCCATCCAGCAATTGCCCATCCGGCCGGACTACGTGTTCTGGTTCCACGGCGAATCGGACGCCCTCAATTCCCTGCCGCGCCTGCTGTACAAGTACGATTTCCTCGACCTCGTGGGCACCCTGCGCACCTTCGGCATCGACAACCCGGTGCTGGTCTCGCAAACCTCGCTGTGCCGCCGCTTCGGCAGCGAATCGGTGCGCCAGGCGCAGCAGGAACTGGCCCTCCAGGTGCCCAACGTGACCCTGGGGCCGGACACCGACGAGGTGGGCCTGCCCTTCCGTCGCGACGGATGCCACTTCACCGACGCGGGCGGCGACATCGTGGCCGGGCTGTGGATGGACGCCATGCTCGACGCCGAGCAGTCCGCCGAATAGCCCGCGCCGCTTCCTGCCCGCGCTCACGTCCTGCCCGCTCCTTCCTGTCAGCCCCCCTTCGCCCCGCGCCCACCGTTTCCCGTCGGCCCGGCACTTCGTCATGGCCAGCGGACGCCCCCCGCATCCAGATTCAAAAAGTCAGTATTGCCGGAACGTTCTGCAATAACTTCTTTCGCCGTTCAACCAATGCGATTGGCTGCCCAGACAGTTTTACCCCCACCACGCGCAGACCCCCGGTTTTCGCCGTTTGGCCCGGTTTTTTGCGCGGCGCCGCATGGCCCTCCGGCGAAGCGCAAATATTTCCACGTGAATTTCCAAACATGGTAGCGGTTACTGACATTGGGTGATATACGGATGATAGACCATTAGTCTGTTCGATACGCGAACCTGCCCACGCCCCTCGCCGGGCGGGCCTTTTTGCGTCGGCTCCCGTCTGGATGACGGGGGGGGTGGCGGAGGCGAAGGGGAGTGACGGTGTCAGGACGTGGTCCGTGACGCCGGTCATGTTCATCGGCGACGGAATCGGGCATGCAGGCAGCGGCAGGCCCCGCACCGCCGCAGACCGACGCCGCCGGGCCTTTTTCGACAGCGATTGGGGGCACGACACGCGTGAAATGCCAATCGTAGCATTGGGATCTGATCGGTAACACCAATTTTACAAACGTAACACCGTGAGGTAACCCACCAGAACTCCACTTCCTCCGCGTTTCCGTCCTCCATCGACGGGCAAACGCCAACCCGGCGGACACGGTCGCCGCCGGCGCGCACCGCATGTCAGGCGCTCCTGACATGGCATGCGCACGCAACGGGCATTCCAATGCCGCGGCCGCGCCGCGGTTTCACTGGTTTCCGGAGGTGACCGATGGTTTTCGACATCCTGCATCTTGCTATCATTCTCTTCCTCATCGCGGGGCTCGCGTTCGCGGGCGGCCCGCTCATCCTCGCCCTGCTCGTGGCTCCACGGGCGCGCGGCGGCGACCTGGGCATGTCCTACGAATGCGGCATGCGCCCCCATGGTAACGCCTGGACCCGCTTCGGCATCAACTACTACGTCTACGCCCTGCTGTTCATCGCCTTCGACGTGGACGTGCTGTACCTGTTCCCCGCCGCCGCCCACTACCACACCACCGTGGGCTGGGCCGCCTTCGTCGAAATCTGCGTCTTCCTGTTCTTCCTCGTGCTTGCCCTGGTCTATTTCCGCGCCAAGGGGGTGTTCACATGGCCGCGCAAGATTGCCCTGTAAGGCCCCCGCTCATCGCGCCGGCCACGGGCGGAATTGATGCACCCATCGTCAACGTGGCGCCGGTGCAGAAAATCCTGGACGTGTGCCGGGCCATGTCGCTGTGGCCCATGACCTTCGGCCTGGCCTGCTGCGCCATCGAAATGATGGCGGTGGGCATGGCCCGGTTCGACATCTCGCGCTTCGGGGCCGAAGTGTTCCGCCCCTCGCCGCGCCAGTCGGACCTGATGATCGTGGCGGGCACCGTCACCCGCAAGATGGCCCCGGCGCTGGTGCGCCTGTATGAACAGATGCCCGCGCCGCGCTATGTCATGGCGCTGGGCAACTGCGCCATCTCCGGCGGGCCGTTCAACTTCGAGGGGCAGTACGCCATCGTCGAAGGCGTGGACAACCTGGTGCCCGTGGACGTGTACGTGCCCGGCTGCCCGCCCCGACCGGAAGCGCTGCTGGAAGGATTGTTCCAGATCCAGCACAAGATCACCGGTCGCCGCTGGTGGCCCGTGCCCGCCGAAATCTCCGGATCCATGGGGGGTGGCGCATGACGCCCGATACGGCTTCCGTCACCCCCGACGTGCTGCTGGCCCCGCTGGACCCCGCCTACCTTGCCGATGAAAACCCGGCCCGCACCGGCCTGCGCTGGTCCGCCTTCCTGTCCGCAGACGCCCTGCCCCGCGCCGCAGCCTTGCTGCTGGAAGCGGGCTGGCACCTGGAGGACATCTGTGGCCTAGACGTGCGCGAAGGGCTGATGGCGGTGTACCACTTCGACCGCATGACATCCCCGGGCCGCCTGGCCATCCGGGTGCTGGCGGACCGCGAAACCCCGGTGCTGCCCTCCATTGCCGACATCTACCAGGGCGCGGAATGGCACGAGCGGGAAACCGCCGACTTCTACGGCATCGCCTTCACCGGCAATCCCAACTCCATGCCGCTGCTGCTGCCCGAAGGCATGCAGGGCCACCCCCTGCTGAAGGACGCCGCCGCCCGCGCGCCGCTGGCCGCCCTGCTGGCCGCGCAAGGCCGCGAGGACACCGTGCTGCGCAAGGCCGAGGGGTTCACCCTGCTGGAACCGGCAGAGGACGCCAAGCCCGCCAAACCGGCCAAGGCAAAGGCCGCCGCAACCGAGGAGGGCGCAGACAATGCATAGCACCGAGACCCTTCGGTCGCACGGTCCCGCCTGTCCCGCCGCCTCGGCGGACGGAGGCTGCGCCGACGACCAGATCGCGGGCGACGGCTACACCTGCCACTTCGAGCAGGGGGCCCGCCCGGAATCGCTCATCCTGAACATGGGGCCGCAGCACCCGTCCACCCACGGCGTGCTGCGCGTGCTTCTGGAACTGGACGGCGAATACATCGTCCGGGCCGAGCCTGTCCTTGGCTACCTGCACCGCATGCACGAGAAGATGGCCGAGGTGAAAACCCCCGCCCAGTTCATGCCCAACATGGGCCGGGTGGACTACCTGCACGCCCTGGCCTGGAACTGGGCCTACGTGGGCGCGGTGGAAAAACTGGCGGGCATCGAGATTCCCGAACGGGCCGAGTACCTGCGGGTAATCACCTGCGAGCTGAACCGCATCTCGTCGCACCTTCTGTGGTGGGGCGCCTACCTGCTGGACCTGGGGGCCTTCACCCCCATCATGTACGCCTTCGACGACCGCGAAATGCTGCTGGACCTGTTGCAGCTCATGACCGGCTCGCGCCTGACGTACAGTTCGTTCCGCTTCGGCGGGGTGTACACCGACGCCAGCCCCGCCTTCGTGCAGGGGGTGCGCCAGTTCGTCCCGCACCTGCGTTCGCGCCTGCCCATGTACACCGCGCTGGTGACGGAAAACATCATCCTGCGCCGCCGCATAGAAGAAGTGGGCGTCATCCCGCAGGACATGGTCGCCCGCTACGGGGCCAGCGGCCCGGTGGCGCGCGGCAGCGGCATTGCCTACGACGTGCGCCGGGCGGAACCGTACTCGGTGTACGACCGCTTCGACTACGAGATTCCCTTGCGCCACGAGGAATGCTCCATGGCCCGGTACATGGTGCGCATGGCCGAGATCGAGCAGAGCCTGCGCATCATCGAGCAGGCCGTCGAAAGCCTGCCCGATGGCGAGCACATGCACCCCAAGGCCCCCAAGCCCAGCTTCAAGCTGCCCGCCGGCGAATCGTACTTCGCGGTGGAAGGGGCACGCGGCAAGATCGGCGTATGGATCGCCAGCGACGGCGGCAAGACGCCCTATCGCGTCAAGCTGCGCGCGCCGGGCTTCTCCAACCTGGCCCTGTTCGCCGAATGCGCGCGGGGCACCCTGCTGGCCGACGCCGTTGCCATCCTTGGCAGCCTCGACATGGTCATCCCCGAAATCGACAGGTAGGCCGCCATGAATGCAACCATCTCCTTCGATTCCGTGCTGCACGTGGTGCTCGCGCTGGTGGGCGTGGCCGTCTTCGTGGGGCTGAACGGGCTTCTGCTCGTCTACGCCGAACGCAAGGTGGCGGGCTTCATCCAGCGCCGCCCCGGCCCCTACGAAGTGGGGCCGCAAGGCATATTGCAGGCCGTGGCCGACGCCCTGAAGCTGATCGGCAAGCAACTGGTACGCCCGGACAGGGCAGACCCGCTGCTGTTCTGGATGGCCCCGGTACTGGCCTTCTTTCCCGTGCTGCTGCTGTTTCTGCCCATTCCCTTCAGCCCGCTGCTCACCGGGTGGGACGTGAACCTCGGCCTGCTGCTCATCCTCGCCTTTGCCGGGTTCAACGTGCTGGCCCTGTTGCTTGCGGGGTGGGGTTCCAACAACAAGTACGGCCTGCTCGGCGCGGCCCGCGCCGTGGCCCAGTCCGTGGCCTATGAAATCCCCCTGCTGCTGGCCGTGCTGGCCATCGCCTTCCAGGAAGGCACGCTGAGCCTTTCCGCCATCGTGGGCGGGCAGGGCGGCATGCCGTGGCAGTGGAACATCGCCGTGCAGCCGCTGGCGTTCCTGATCTTCTTCGTCAGCGCGCTTGGCGAGACCAACCGCGCCCCCTTCGACCTGCCCGAGGCCGAATCGGAACTGACCGCAGGCTTCCACACCGAATATTCGGGCATGGGCTTCGGCATGTTCTTCCTGGCCGAGTACGCCAACATGATCGTGGCGTGCAGCGTGTGCACCGTGCTGTTCCTGGGCGGGTGGAAAGGCCCGTTCCTGGACGGCGCGTGGTGGTTCCTGGCCAAGGTGTACGGCCTGCTGCTGTCCATGATGTGGTTCCGCTGGACGTACCCGCGCGTGCGCTTCGACCAGCTGCTGAACCTGAACTGGCGGTGGCTGCTGCCCCTCGGCGTGCTGAACCTGCTGGCGACCGCGTTCGTCATGAAGCTGTAGGAAAGGGGGAATCGCCCAATGGCATCGATCTTCCGCACCATCGCCGACCTGTGGAGCCTTGTGGTGGGCCTTGGCATCACCGGCAAGGAATTCTGCAAGCCCGGCGTCACCGTGCACTATCCCCGGGCAGAGGTAACGCCGGAAGCGGCCGCCTCGTTCCGGGGGCCCATAGAACTCATCGGGCTGGACAAGGACCCGGCAAAGCCCAAGTGCATCGCCTGCATGCTGTGCGTGTCGGCCTGCCCCAGCAACTGCATAACCGTCACCCGCGCTCCCACCCCCAAGCCCACGCCCGAGGAACTGAAGGCCATGGCAGAGGCGGAAGCGCGCGGCGAAAAGCCCAAGAAGCCCGCGCCGCCCAAGGCGCCCGGCACCTGGGCCTACGACTTCTCGCTGTGCAGCCTGTGCGGCAGCTGCGTGGAGGCGTGCCCGGTGGATTCCATCGGCTTCTCGCACGACATCTACATGGTGGGGACCAAACGCGAGGACTTCGTGTTCGACCAGTTGGCGCGCCTTGCCCGCAAGGCGGCGGCCCGCAAGCCGGAACCGAAGCCCGCCGCGAAGGCCGCGCCCGAGGCGGCCACGGCACCGGCCGCACCCGTCGCCGCGCCCTCCGAACCCGGCACCGCAACCCCCGCAAGCGAGGCGTGACATGGAAACATTGGCAATCCTCGCCTTCGGTTTCTACTTCCTGGTCATCGTGGTCGGCTGTTTCATGGCCGTGGGCTGCGCCAGCCTGGTGCGGGCCCTGGTGGGCCTTGTGGCCACGCTGCTGGGCGTGGCGGGCATGTACCTGCTGCTCAACGCGCCGTTCATGGCCTTCATGCAGATCCTCATCTACGTGGGCGCCATCTGCGTGCTGATCTTCTTCGCGCTGATGCTGGCCCGGGCCGACGCGGGCGGCGACGAGGCGGACCCCGCCCCTGCCGCGCGCACCTTCAAGGGCGTGCTGGCGGCCATGCTGCCCGGCGCGCTGCTGGCCCCCATCCTGATGCTGCACCCCACGGCATCAAGGCTGGTTCCGGCAGAGGTTCCGCTGGCCGAGCTTGGCCGCAGGCTGATGGAGGACTACGTGCTGCCCTTCGAACTGATCTCGGTGGTCCTGCTCATCTCCATGGCCGGGGCCGTGCTGCTCGTCTGGGAAAGGAGGGACAAGTGAAACCGCTCGTGCTCTACCAACTGGCCTCCCTCGTGCTGCTGGGCGCGGGCCTAGCGGGGCTGGTCAAGCGGCGCACCCTGGTGGGCATGCTCATTGCCGTGGAGCTGATGCTCAACGGCGCGGGGCTGTCCATCGTGGCCGCCACCCAGCTCACCGGGGCCGACGCCACCCTCGGCCAACTGGCCACGCTGCTGGTCATGGGCCTTGCCGCCGCTGAAGCCACCGTGGCCCTGGCCGCCATCGTCGTGGTGTTCCGCCGTTTCGGCACCACCCGCACCGACGCCCTGGCAACCCTGAGGGAGCAGCAGTGATGACCGTGCCCAACACCATAGAATCCGCAAGCCTGCTCATTCCGCTGCTGATCACCCTGGTCGCGCCCTTCGCCATCATGCTGGCGCGCGGCAACGCCAACCGGCGCGAGGCCGTGTCGTTCATCGCCGCCGCGCTCACCTTCGTTTCGGTGCTGCAACTGGCGCCGGGGGTGCTTTCCGGGGTCATCTACACCTACACCGTCACCACCATCTTGCCCGGCGTCAGCCTGACCCTGTGCGCCGACGGCCTGGGCATGATCTTCGCGCTCATCGCCACCTTCCTGTGGGGCTTCGCCACCAGCTACAACATCGGGTACATGCGCGGGCTGAACGAACACGCCCAGACGCGCTACTACACCTGTTTCGCGGTGGCCATCTTCGGCGCGGTGGGCGTGGCCTTCTCGGCCACGGTGTTCACCCTGTACCTGTTCTACGAGGTGATCACCGTCTTCACCTACCCGCTCGTCGCGCACCACCAAGACGCGGAGGGCTTTGCCGGGGCGCGCAAGTACCTCGTGTACCTCATGGGCACCTCCAAGCTGTTCCTGCTGCCCGCCATGATCCTGACCTACGTGCTTACCGGCACGCTGGACATGCGCCTTGGCGACGTGCTGAACGGCATGTTCCCGCCCGACGTCATCGCCGCGCATCCCAACCTGGTGCGGGTGACCTACGTGCTGTACATCGCGGGCCTGGCCAAGGCGGCCCTGGCCCCGTTCCACAACTGGCTGCCCTCGGCCATGGTGGCCCCCACGCCCGTCTCGGCCCTGCTGCACGCGGTGGCCGTGGTCAAGGCGGGGGTGTTCTCCGTGAGCCGGATCATCCTTTCCGGCTTCGGGGTGCAGGCCATGGACACGCTGGGCCTTGGCCTGCCCACGGCGTGGCTGGCGGCCTTCACCATCATCGGGGCCTCGCTCATCGCCCTGACCAAGGACGACATCAAGGCCCGGCTGGCCTATTCCACGGTCAGCCAGCTCTCGTACGTGATCATCGGGGTGGCCCTGCTGACGCCGTCCGCCGTGCAGGGCGGGCTGATGCACATCCCCCACCACGCCTTCTCCAAGATCACCCTGTTCTTCGGCGCCGGGGCCATCTACGTGGCCACGCACATCAAGAAGATCAGCCAGATGAACGGCCTTGGCCGCCGCATGCCGTGGACCTTTGGGGCGTTTGCCCTGGCGTCCCTTTCCATGATCGGCATGCCGCCGGTGTGCGGCTTCGTCTCCAAGTGGTACATCGTCAACGGTTCGCTCCAGGCCGGGCAGACCGCCCTGCTGGTGGCCCTCTTGCTGTCCACCCTGCTCAACGCGGGCTACTTCGTGCCCATCTTCTACCGGGCGTTCATGCTGCCGCCCGCTCCGGACGCCAACATCGAACAGTACGGCGAAGCCCCCGCAACCATGGTCATACCGCTGTGCCTGACCGGGGCCATATCGCTGCTGCTGGGCCTGTACCCGCAGGTGTTCCTGAACTTCATCCAGGCGTTCGGCCACTTCTAGGAGCGCACCATGAACGGACTCGGAGCATTCCTTGAACGCCAGCGCGAACTGCGCGGCGCATGGCTGAAGGCGCTGTACGGGGTGCTGGCCGCCCTCGTGTTGCTGAACCTGTTCGTCGGCCCGCACGAACCGCACTTCGGCCTTGATGCCTACCCCGGCTTCTGGGCGCTGTTCGGCCTTGTGGTGGGCGTGCTGATGGTGGTGATCATGAAGCGCGTGGTGCAGCCCGTCATCGTGCGCAGGGAGGACCACTATGGAGACATCTAGCTTCATCCACCCCGCCATAGGGTTCCTGGCCCTGGCGGCGGTGCTGCCCTTCCTGCGGGGCAAATGGTGGAACTGGCTGCTGCCCGCGCCTGCGGTGCTGGCCGTGTTTGCCGTGTTCACCATGACGCCGGGCGACCACCTGACCCTGAACTGGCTGGGGCAAACCCTGCTGCTGGGCCGCGTGGACAAGCTGTCGCTGGTCTTCGCCCAGGTATTCGCCGTCATGTCGGTGGCGGGCATGCTGTACGCCATGCACGTCAAGGACCGGGGGCAGCACATTGCCGCCGCCCTGTACGTGTCGGGCGGGTTCGGCTGCGTGTTCGCGGGCGACTACCTGACCCTGTTCGTGTTCTGGGAACTGATGTCCATCGGCTCCACCTTCCTCGTGCTGCTGAACCGCACGCGCGAGTCGGTGCTGGCGGGCTTTCGCTACTTTCTCTACCACACCGCCGGGGGCCTGCTGCTGCTGGCGGGGCTGCTGATCCGCTACAAGGCCCTGGGCACGTGGGAATTCACGCCCATGGCACCCGGCAGCGCCCACCTGTACGAATGGCTGATCCTGGCCGGGTTCTGCGTCAACGCCGCCGTGGTGCCGCTGCACGCATGGCTGCCCGACGCCTACCCGCGCGGGACGGTGACCGGCTCCGTATTCATGTGCGCCTACACCACCAAGACGGCGGTGTACGTGCTGGCGCGCGGCTTTGCCGGGTGGGAGATCCTGGCGGCGGCGGGCACGGTGATGGCGGTGTACGGCGTGCTGTACGCGTGCATAGAAAACAACGCACGACGCATCCTGTCGTACCACATCGTTTCGCAGGTGGGGTACATGGTGGCGGGCATCGGCGTGGGCACGGCCATGACGCTGAACGGCGCGGTGGCCCATGCCTACGCGCACATCCTGTACAAGGGCCTCCTGTTCATGGGCACCGGCTGCCTGCTGTACGCGGCGGGCACGGCCAAGCTGGACAAGCTGGGCGGCCTGGCCGCGCGGCTGCCGTGGGTCATGGTGCTGTACATGGTGGCGGCCCTGTCCATCTCGGGCATGCCGGTGTTCAACGGGTTCATCTCCAAGACCATGACCATCACCGGCGCGGCGGAAGCGCACCGGACACTGGTTGCCCTGGGCCTTGAAATCGCGGCCGTGGGCACGTTCATCTCGGTGGGCATCAAGCTGCCCTACTTCGCCTTCTGGGGCGGCAAGCCCACGGACAACGACCGTGTGCTGGCCCCCATCCCGTGGAACATGTACGCGGGCATGTCCGTGCTGGCCGTGCTGTGCATCCTGCAGGGCGTGGCCCCGTCCATCCTGTACGCCTACCTGCCCTTCGAGGTGGAACACCCCTACGTGCCGTGGTCCGTGTGGCACGTGTTGCAGTCCTTGCTGCTGCTGGGCTTCTCGGGCCTGGCCTTCTACCTGCTGCGCAAGGTGATCACCCCGCACGAGGGGCTGAACCTGGACGTGGACATTGCCTACCGCGCGGTGGGTACCGGGGCGCTGCGCTTCGTGTGCCGCCCGCTGGCCTTCCTGGACGACCGCTGGACCGAGGCCTACCGCACGGGTGGCCTGCGCGGGCTGATGGGCATTGCCCTCGGCTCCGTGTGGTTCGACCGGCGGGCCATCGACGGCGTGGTGGACGGCAGCGCACGCACGGTGCGGGGCATCGGCGGGCTGGGCGCACGCACGCAGAACGGCAGTCTCCAGGATTATCTGGGACTGGCCGCCTTCTTCGCGCTGTGTGTGTTCGGACTCGTATGGTATCTCGGTTAGCCGCAACGGGACCCACAAAAAACGGAGACGCCTGTGTATCCTGACATACCGGTCCTCAGCATCCTGATCTTCCTGCCGCTGGTGGCGGCGGCGCTGCTGCTGCCCCTGCGCGACGACGAGACCGTGCGCCGCGTGTCGCTGGCGGCGTCGCTCATCGGCCTTGCGGCGGGGTGGCCGCTTATCGCCTTCAACCCCGACGCCGGCTTCCAGTTCGTCGAACGCATGACCTGGGTGGCCCGCTGGGGCCTTGAATATCACCTGGCCGTGGACGGCATCAGCATCCTGATGGTGTGGCTGACCTTGTTCACCCTGCCGCTGTGCGTGCTGTGCTCGTGGACGTACATCGGCAAGCGGGTGAAGGAATTCCACGTCTGCCTGCTGCTGATGACCTCCGCCTGTATCGGCGTGTTCACCTCCATGGACCTCGTGCTGTTCTACGTGTTCTGGGAAGCCATGCTCATCCCCATGTACCTGCTCATCGCGGTATGGGGCGGGGCAGAGCGGCGCTACGCGTCCATCAAGTTCTTCCTGTACACCCTTGCCGGGTCCACCCTGCTGCTGGTGGCCATCGTGGCCTTCCGCATCGCCGGGGGCACCTTCTCCATCCCGGACCTGATGCAGCAGACCTTCGGGTTCCGCTTCCAGTACTGGGCCTTTCTGGCCATGGCCCTGGCCTTTGCCATCAAGGTGCCCATGTTCCCGTTCCACACCTGGCTGCCCGCCGCCCACGTGCAGGCACCGTCCGCAGGCAGCGTCATCCTTGCCGCCGTGCTGCTGAAGATGGGCACCTACGGGTTCCTGCGCTTCTGCCTGCCGCTGACGCCGGAAGCCAGCGTGCACTTTGCCCCGCTGATGATCGGCGTCTCGGTGGTGTCCATCCTGTACGGGGGGGCGGTGGCCCTTGGGCAGACCGACATCAAGAAGCTGGTCGCCTATTCGTCGGTGGCCCACATGGGCTTCGTGACGCTGGGCATCTTCCTGTTCCAGAAAAGCGGCGTGCAGGGCGCGCTGCTGCAGATGCTGAACCACGGCATCGTCACCGGCGCCATGTTCATGATGATCGGCGCACTGTACGAACGCAGCCACAGCCGCGAGGTGGCGGACAACATGGGCCTTGGCAAGTACCTGCCCGCGTTCATGTTCTTCTGGGGGCTGTATGCCCTGGCCTCGTTCGGCTTTCCCGGCACCAACGGCTTTGTGGGCGAAGTGCTGGTGTTCGTGGCCGCCTTCCAGCAAAGCCTGACCGTGGGCGCGCTGATCGTGCCCGGCGCCCTGCTGGCGGCGGCGTACATGTTCCGGGTCAGCCTGCGCATGGCCTGGGGCAGCCCGTCCACGGCCAAGACCTGGAACGACCTGAACTGCCGCGAATGGACCTACCTGCTGCTGCCCGCCGTGCTGGTGCTGTGGATAGGCCTTGCCCCCGCGCCCTTCCTGCGGCTGATCGACCCTTCCGTTGACCGGCTGCTGGCCGACCTGCGCGGGCGCGCCCCGGTGAAGGAAGCGCCGCTGGCCCTCAATCACGCCGACGCGGTGCGGCATGAACCGCCCGCCATCCTCGCATCCGCCGCCATCGCCAAGGAGGTGCGCCAGTGAACCTCGACCTTGCCCTGCTTGTTCCCGAGTGCGCCATGCTGCTGGTGGTGGCCGTGCTGTTCGTGCAGGCACTGTCCGCAGGGCCTGCCTCGGTGGCGGCCCACCGCTGGCTGCCCCTGGGCGCGCTGGCGGTAACGGCCGCATCCGTGGTGGCTCTCCCCGCCGAAGGTCTGCTGCTGTGGGATGCCTACAAGGTGGACGCCCTCTCGCAGTTCTTCAAGCTGTGCGTGGCGGGCGGCTTCTGCATCGCCGTGCTCAACGCCACCCGCCAGCCCACGCTGGAGGAAGGCAAACGCGCCGACTACTTCCTGTTCCTGGGGGTATCGGCGTGGGGCCTGATGCTGCTGGCCTCGTCCGCAGAACTGGTGACCCTGTACCTTGCGCTGGAACTGTCGTCGTACAGTCTGTACGTGCTCATTCCCCTGCGCGGGCGTACCCGTGAGGGGGCAGAGGCAGGCGTCAAGTACATCCTGTTCGGCGCGGCGGCCACGGCCATTTCGCTGTACGGGCTGTCGTACATCATGGCCGCGCACCAGACCACGTACATCGCGGCACTGGCCGCGCGCGACTGGTCGTGGGCGGCAAGTCCCACTGCCGTTGTCGGCCTGTCGCTGTTCCTGTGCGGCATGTTCTACAAGCTGGCCCTGTTTCCGTTCCACTTCTGGTGCCCCGACGTGTATCAGGGCGCCAGCAACGAAACGGCGGCCTACGTGGCCACCCTGCCCAAGCTGGGCGCGGTGGTGGTGCTGGTGCGCCTGGCCGCCGTGCTGCACCCCGGCCTGGAAATAACCACGGCCATCGCCTGGCTGGGCGTTCTTTCCATGACCTTCGGCAACCTGTGCGCCCTGGTGCAGAAGGACGTGAAGCGCATGCTGGGCTTCTCGTCCGTGGCGCACGCGGGCTACGTGACCGTGGGCCTCGTGTCCGGCACGGCAGAGGGCCTTGCCGCCGCCGCGTTCTACGCGCTGGTGTACGTGGTCATGAACCTGCTGTGCTTCTGGGTGGTGGCCCGCGTGGCCGTGGACGGGCGCAACCTGGCCCTGTCCGACCTCAACGGGCTGCACCGCAGATCCCCGGTGCTGGCCTTTGCCCTTGGGGTGGGCGCCTTCGCCCTGGTGGGCCTGCCGCCCACGGCGGGCTTCATGGGCAAGCTGTTCCTGATCACGGCGGCGTGGAACCACGGCTACAACTGGCTGGTCATCGCCCTGGCCCTGAACAGCGCCATTGCCATCTACTACTACCTGTCGCTGGTGCGCCACGCCTATACCGAGCCTGACGAAAACACCTCGCTGCCCGCGCCCGACCAGAGCGCGTTCAGCCTGGGCGGCGCGGTGGCGCTGGCCGCCGCCACGCTGGTGCTGGGCATCGTGCCTTCGCCGCTGTTCGAGAGGGCGGTCAAGGCGGGCATGGCCCTCTTCGGCTAGGGTTGGAAACAAGCCCCTGAAAACCACCGACGGAGCCTTGGCTTCCGACCTCTGCAACACGAATCCCCCGGCCCCGCACAACGGGACCGGGGGATTTTTTACGCTTGCAAAGGCGAGACGCGCTCGACAGCCCCCGCACCCTTCCCCTAGCATGGGCGCGTCCGCGCGGGGCACAACCTCTCCGTCTTCTCCGTCCCCCGCGCCATACCAAACCGGAGACGCAGCCATGCCCGAACACGCCCCATCCGCCCAACTCGGCGCCGCCATCACGCCCGACCCCGCGAAGGGACCGCTGCTTGTCGCCCACCTTGGCGGACCCAAGACCGGCAGCAGCGCCATACAGGCCTTCTGCGACCACAACCGCACCGCGCTGTTCCGCCAGCACGGCATTCTCTATCCCACGCTGAACCCTGACCGCGTGCCTGACGCAACGCGACCCGAAATTCCCGGCGATCCGAACCTTGAGCTGCCGCACCACGGGGCCGTCATCATGGGCATGCAGCCCGACGCACAGGACGACTACCTGGACCGGGCGACAGCCGTCTGCCGTGCGGCCGGCACCCCCATCCTGCTGCTGAGCCTGGAGGCTCCCAGCCTGCCCGCCTACGCGGACATGGTGCGCCGCCATACGGAGCGCACGGGCCTGCGGTCCGTGGCCGTGTGCTACGTGCGCAGGCAGGACACCTGGATGGAGGATGCCTGGAAGCAGTGGGGACTGAAGTACGACCAGTACCCCACGGCGGACACCTTCGCCCAGGCGCTCATGGACCGGGCGCTGGACGACGTGTTCTTTCGCGCCGCCGTTTCGGTGTTGGAGCATGCCTGGCTGGACGAGGTGTGGGGCTCCATGGACCCCGCCGACGTGGTGGTGCGCCCCTACGAGCGCTCCGCCCTGCAATGCGGCGACGTGGTGGCCGACCTGCTGGGCCTGCTGGGGGTGGGCTCCATCGCCCACCTGCCCTCGCCGCCCGCCACCAACTTCAACACCAACCACGGCTTCACGCCGCAGGCCATCAAGCTGCTGCGCACGGTACGCTCCATGTTCGGCGGGGTGTTCGACAACGGTCCCTATGAAATGCTGTACGATGCGCTGCCCCGTGCCGCCGCTGCCCCTTTCGGGCACGTGGGGCTGCTGTCGCCCGGCATGCGCGCCAAGGTGCTGGCTCACTACGCCCCTTGCAACGAACGACTGGCCAGGCGCATCCCCGGCCACCGGGACGGCGTGCTGTTCCGCGAAGCTCCAGACCCGGAGGCACCCTGGTGGCCCGACCGCGACCTGACCGCACAAGAGGTGACCACCATGCTCATGCAGTGCGTCCACCACCAGCATGTCCGCCTTACCTCGCTGCAAGGGCGCATCGAACGGCTGGAACGACTGGAAAGGAAGGCGCGCAGGCGTCTGGCCGCGCTGGACGGGGGACAGGGCGCGCCGGAATGAACACCCTTTTGAAGGTGACATCACCAGACAGGGGCCATCCGCACGCATTCCATGCGCACTGCGGGATGCCAAACACACCACCCGGCACAGCATCCTGTGCCAATGTCACGCCAAGTCACACTTCCGTGACTGCCGCGCCAAAACCTGCTAGTGTCCTGCCGCAGGGCGGGTTTTTACTGCAACACACTGGTATTTTGGGCTAATACGCCAATGCGACTGCGCGCGGACACGCACCCGCAACAACGGGAATGGCATGCGCGCGAACGCCGTTCGACGCAGGCCTTTCCGGTCGGCTCCCGCCGCCGCGCCGTTCACGCAACCCTTGCCTTCACGAGAACCACCACATGCTCATCGGTCCCCACACCCACGACGAATTCATGGACGTTGCGCGCAATTTTCACGGCTACCCGGCCCCCGGCCTGATCATCGGCGGCTACATGGTCGAACTGGCCCGCCAGGGCCTGCCGGAAGGCGTGCTGTTCGACGCCATTTCCGAGACCGAACAGTGTCTGCCCGACGCGGTGCAACTGCTTACCCCCTGCACGGTGGGCAACGGCTGGCTGCGCATCATGAACTTCGGCATCTACGCCGTCTCGCTGTTCGACAAGCGCACCGGCGAAGGGGTGCGCGTGCATCTGGACGTGGACAAGATGGGCCCGTGGGGCGAAATCCGCACCTGGTTCCTGAAGCTGAAATCCAAGAAGGACCAGGACACGCCGCTGTTGCAGGCGCAGATCAAGGAGGCGGGGCCGGACATCCTGACCGCCCGGCCCATCACCATCCGGCCCGACCGGCTGGGCCACAAGGGCAAGGGGCTGGTGGGCCGCTGCCCGCTGTGCGGCGAATACTATCCGGTGTCCTCGGGCGGCATCTGTCGTTCGTGCCAGGGCGAATCGCCCTACCACGCCGGGCCGGGCCTGGCCTTCGAGGGCCAGCCCGCCCTGCGCGCCGTACCCGTGGCCGAGGCCGTGGGCAAGCGCGCCCTGCACGACATGACCCGCATCGTGCCCGGCGAGCACAAGGACGCGGAATTCACCGCCGGGCAGGAACTGACCGCCGGGGACATCTGCCGCCTTCAGATGATGGGGCGCAACTCCATCTACGTGCAGGACGCCGCCGATTCCGATGATGCCTGGGTGCACGAGGACGAGGCCGCCAAGACCTTCGCCGCCATGCTGGCGGGCGAGGGCATCGCCATGCGCGAGGACCCGCGCGAGGGCAAGGCCAACCTTGTCGCCACCCGCGACGGCCTGCTGATGGTGGACACCGAACGGCTGGAACGCTTCAACCTGGTGCCCGACGTGATGTGCGCCACCCGCCAGGGCTACAGCATGGTGCTGGCGGGGGCCAAGGTGGCGGGCACGCGGGCCATCCCGCTGTATCTCTCGCGCGAGAACTTCATCAAGGCCACGGCCATGCTCCAGGACGGCCCGCTGCTGCGGGTGCTGCCCATGCGCGCCGCGAAAATCGGCATTCTGGTCACCGGCACCGAGGTATTCCAGGGGCTGATCCAGGACAAGTTTGCGCCCATCATCACCCAGAAGGCCCAGCGCCTGAACTGCGAGGTGGTGAAGACCGTGTTCGCCCCCGACGACGCGGCCCTGATCACCCAGGGCGTGCGCGACCTGATCGCCGCCGGGGCGGACCTGGTGGTGACCACCGCCGGGCTGTCCGTGGACCCCGACGACGTGACCCGCAAGGGGCTGCTGGACGCGGGCCTTACCGACATGCTGTACGGCCTGCCCATGCTGCCCGGCACCATGAGCCTTGTGGGGCGCATCACCAGCGAGCAGGCCCCCCACCCCGTGCAGGTGGTGGGCGTACCCGCCTGCGCGCTGTTCTTCAAGACCACCGCGCTGGACATCCTGCTGCCGCGCCTGCTGGCCGGGGTGCAAATCACCCGGCGCGACCTGGCGAAGCTGGGCGACGGCGGCCTGTGCATGGAATGCAAGAGCTGCACGTATCCCAAGTGCCCGTTCGGCAAGTAGCACCGGGCGGCACCTGTACCGAAAGCGAAACCGGGGCAGCCAGCGCTGCCCCGGTTTTTCATGCTCCGGCCCCGGTCCGCGCCCCGGTGCCGCCCACTGCCCGGTGCACCCCGTCTCCCCCCATCTGACACACCTCCCCTCCGGCGCATCCCCACTTGACGCGCCGGGCAGCCATCCCGATACTCCCCGCATGAGCCGCACCCCACGCCATGCCGCCGTCCGCTTCTGGCGCGACCCGGACCTGCCCGAAGTGGAGGTGCGCCGATCGAGCTACAACGAGGAAACCTTCCGCCGCCACACCCACGCCGCCTATTCCATCGGGCTCATGGACGGCGGGGCCGCCTCGTTCATGCTCGAAGGCGCGCCGCACCGGGCCGTGGCCGGACAACTGGTGCTCATCGAGCCGGACAGGGTGCACGCCTGCAATCCCGACCGAGACACCTTCTTCGCCTACCGCATGTTTTACGTGGACCCGGCATGGCTGGCGGAACTTGCCGATCAGGCTGAACGGACTGAACGGGCCGAGCGGACACCCTCCTCAGAAACCCCGCCCTGCTCCGCCCCCGCCTGCGAACAGGATAAACCCGGTGAACGGGGGGTATTCCGCACTTCCGGCCCCCCCGGCTGTTGCGACCACCCGGCCCCGCTGCCCCGCTTCCGCGCGCCGGTGGTGGACTGCCCGCAAACCATGGCCGCGTGGTCGGCCCTGTACGATGCGGTAACGCACGGCGGCTCGGTGCTGGAAAAGCAGTCGCTGCTGGTGCAGGCGGCAGAACTGCTGCTGGCCCGGCACTGCCTGCCCGCTTCCGGCGCGTGCCCAGCCATGAATCTCACGGTTCCCGCCGAGGCATGCGCGCCATCCCGGCCCGCCGAATCCGCCCCCCCGACGGACACCGCCGATGCGGTCGCCATAGTGGAGGCCGTACGCCGCCACCTGTGCGACCACGTGGCCGACCCGGTGCGCCTGGACGACCTGGCCCGCCTTGCCGGGCGCAGCCGCTGCCACCTGCTGCGCATGTTCCAGCAGGTCACGGGGCTGCCCCCGCACGCCTACCAGACCCAGTTGCGGGTAGAGGCGGCAAAGGGGCTTCTGGCTGCCGGGCATGCCATCACCCAGGTGGCGGCGGAAACCGGCTTTTCCGACCAAAGCCACTTCTCGCGCGTATTCCGCGACCTGACCGGGGCCACCCCACGCCAGTACCAGCAGGGCGGGTCCAACGGGGCCGACGACGCCGCGCCCGGCGGCACCGACAGCACCGGCACCAAAGCCTGACCCCGCACCGCCCCCAACGGACCTTCACGCCCCCCGGCATCGCAAAATCCTTCCATACGCCAGCGCCCCCCGATGCTAGTGGATGGTCCGGCGTGCCCGCACGCCGTCAACCGTCATCCACCAACGCGGAATGCCCGTCCGCAGGCACACCCGAAGGCCCCCGGTCATCCGATGCCGATCCACCCGGAACCGGCCAGGACAGGCCAAAGCCGTGCCCTTCGACCGCGCCTGCCGAACGGCGCATGCCGCACCCCATGGGAGATCGCGCATGAACCTCGATGCCACCAAGTTCGCCATCGTGCTCGACGGCGGCCTGCCGGGCGGCGTGGCGGCCAACGCCGCCGCCGTGCTGTCCCTGTCCGTGGGCCGCGCCTTTCCGGAAATCGTCGGCCCCGCCGTCACCGACGGCAACGGGGACGAGCACCCCGGCATTACCCAGTTGCCCATCCCCGTACTGCGCGCCGCGCCCGAGGCCCTGCCCGACCTGCGCCGCAAGGCCGAGGAACGCGGGCTGTTCTGCGTGGGCTTTACCCACACGGCGCGCACCGCCCGCAGCTACGACGCCTACATGCAACGCATGGCCGCCACCGCCCACGACGACCTCTGCTTCGTGGGCATTGCCATCGTGGGCGAACGCAGCGCCGTGGACGGACTGTGCGGCGCGCTGCCCATGCTGCGCTGACCGACCGCCCGCATCGCCTCCCGCGCTGGCCGGTGAGCGCCGGGGGGCCCCGCCACCGCGCCCCCCCACCAGTTCCCTACCCCCGCATACGCCACAAAGGGCCGGACATGTTCCGGCCCTTTGTCGTTTCCGCGCCCGCCGTGTGCGCGCCCCACTCCCAACGGCCCGGCCACGATCGTCCGGCGCCCGATATCCCGCTATTCCCGCACCGCACCCCTGCCGCCCCCCTGCTGTCCCTCTTCGTAAAGCAGACTTTACATCTCTTTCCGTCTCTTGATGGGCATTTCGTGCCGCCGAATCCGTACATACGGACAACAGGGCCTTCACACCTCAGCACGGAAGTTCAGCCCATGAGACAGCAACGGCACCACATGACGGTGCTCCACTCCATCGAAGAAGGATTGTGCACGGACAACACTCCATGTCCTGGCGCAAATATGATCGCCTGCTACCTGGAAAAGACGGCCACACCGGCAGATAGAAAACGCCTTGAATCGCATTTTGCGTCGTGCAGGGCATGCAGGGAAGACCTTCTGGAGCTGCGCAAGATTCTGAAGGCAACGGAAGTGAAGACACCGTTCGAGGTCGTTGAGGCGGCATTGGCGCTCGGCAGCCAGCACGAAACGGAGCCGGTCACGGGTCACGGAACGGATCAGGGTACGGAGGACGGCAATGACCACTATCTCATCCTTGGCTAGCTCCACCAGCACATCGTCGACCACCAGCAGCGGCACCACGCTGGACTCCGACGCCTTTCTGCAACTGCTCATCGCGGAACTGCAGAACCAGGACCCCACCAACCCCACCGATTCCACCGAGATGATCAACCAGATCGCCTCGTTCTCCACGGTGGAGCAGCTGACAGCCCTCAACGACACGGCCACGTCCATCTACGACTCGCTGACGGCCATGAGCCTGAACTCCGCCGTGAGCTTCATCGGGCAGTCCGTGCTGGCCGAGGGCGACGACATCTCCAAGACCGACGACGCCACCACCGTGGTCTCCTTCACCCTGGAATCGGACGCGGAAACCCTTACCGCGCACGTCTACGACTCCGACGGCACCATCATCAACTCCGTCTCACTCGGCGCCACGGACAGCGGCACCTACACCTTCTCCTGGGACGGCACCAACTACACCGGCACCGAAGTGTCCAACGGCACCTACAACGTGGTGTTCGAGGCCTACGACGAGGACGGCGACAGCCTGGAAGTCTCCACCATGGTGGCGGGTACGGTTTCCGGCGTCTCGGTGGAGGACGGCACCACGGTGCTCACCCTGTCCGATGGCCGCACGGTGAACCTTGAGGACGTCTACAGCGTCGTCTCCTCCGACGCATAACAACCAGCACGCGCACTGTCGCGGGAGCACCCCATGGGCCTTTCCTCCTCCATGTATTCCAGCGTCTCGGGGCTGCTGAGCACCGCCGAGTCCATCAGCGTCATCGGCAACAACCTCGCCAACTCCAGCACCACGGGCTACAAGTCCATGTCCATGCTGTTCGAGGACGTGTTCTATTCCTCCATCACCACGTCCGGCGGCATCGACCAGATCGGCAACGGCTCCGCCATCTCCGCCATTGCCACCGACTTTTCGCAGGGCTCGTACGAAGACACCTCCGAAGCCATGAACATGGCCATCGCGGGTGAAGGATATTTCATCGTCGAAGACCCCCAGAACGACGGCCAGATATTCTACACCCGCGCGGGCGACTTCACCTTCGACGACGAAGGCTATCTGACGAACTCCTC
This sequence comes from Nitratidesulfovibrio sp., assembly GCF_040373385.1. Classification (NCBI taxonomy): domain Bacteria; kingdom Pseudomonadati; phylum Thermodesulfobacteriota; class Desulfovibrionia; order Desulfovibrionales; family Desulfovibrionaceae; genus Nitratidesulfovibrio; species Nitratidesulfovibrio sp. Next base: position 47,526 of record NZ_JBDXXH010000011.1, read on the forward strand.
AGGCTATCAGGTGCAGGGCTGGGCGGTTGACCCGGACACGGCCACCACCAGCGACCCGTCAACCACCGGCGCCCTGGGCGACATCCAGCTGGAAAGCCGCACCTCGCCCGCCTCCGCCACCACCAACGTCTCGCTGGTGGTGAACCTGGACTCGGACGGCGACGACAACTCCACCTCCACCACCGACCCGTACTTCTCGCTGCTCACCGAATGGGACGGCAGCGCCGACGACCCGCTGGGCACCACCAAGTACGAGTACCAGACCACCATCACCGTGTACGACGAGGCCGGGTCCGCCCATGAGCTGACCGTGTACTTCGACCAGGTGGAAGACTCCACCAGCGGTTCCACGACCTGGGAATACATCGTCACCATGGACCCCAGCGAGGACGTGCGCACCATCAACGGCCAGAGCGTGTCGGGCACATCCGCCGCCGGGCTGCTGATGGCGGGCACGCTGACCTTCGATTCCACCGGCGCGCTGGTCTCGCAGACGGCCTTCACGCTCGACTCCACGGCCACCGGCGACCTGACCGACCTTTCCAACTGGACCCTGGCGGAGCTTTCCACCGACGGCCTGCCGGTGTTCGCCTGCAACTTCTCCGGCTCGGACAACGCCAGCACCACCGACGAGGCGGACGCCATCCAGATAGAACTGGACTTCGGCCTGTCGGCCAAATCCATCACCGACAGCTGGGACACCACCGTCACCAGCGCGGCGGACATCGGCACGGACAGCACGCTGCTGTTCGGGTTCACCTCCACGGCCTACGACACCGACCGCACCTCCAGCAACGATTCGGCCAACAGCACCGACAACTCCAGCCAGGACGGCTACGCCACCGGCTACCTGACCAGCTACTACGTGGACGAGGGCGGGGTGATCTACGGCACCTACTCCAACGGCCAGACCCAGGCGCTGTTCATCGTGGCCTTGGCCAGCTTCGACAGCGACCAAGGCCTGCAACTGGAAGGCGGCAACCTGTACTCGGCCACCAGCGAATCGGGCACGGCCAACATCGGCCGGGCAGGGCAGGGCATCTATGGCAGCATCTACGGTGAAAAGCTGGAGGAATCCAACGTGGACGTCTCTACGGAGATGGTCGACCTCATCGTGATGCAGCGCGCCTACCAGGCCAACAGCAAGGTCATCACCACCGTTGACGAAATGCTCCAGACTGCCCTTGGCCTGAAGCGCTAGGGGCTGTTTTCCAAATTGTCCTTTCGCCCGTTGGCGTCGTCAAACTTCGCCCGCCATATCGGTCGAATACGAGAAGAGTATGCTCCCTCATGGCTGGCTTGTTTTCCTCGCCAACGGACGAAATCCCTGCTTTGGAAAACAGCCCCTGGCCCAAGCGGCACGCGCCAAGGCGTCGTCGAGCCTTGACGTGCCGTTCGCAGGGCAGGCCCCCCGGCACCGCCCGTCTCCGTCCGGGGGGGCCGGGGGGCCAACACCGCAACGCACGGGCCTGCCCGCCTGCCCGTAAGGACGCGCCATGTCCTCGCTCAGTTCCATCTTCAACATCGGCTCCAGCGCGCTTTCCAACGCCCAGATCGGCATTTCCGTCACCAGCAACAACATCTCGAACGCCGATGTCGAGGGCTATTCGCGCCAGACGGTGCAGTACACCACGGGCCCCACCACCAGCAGCGGGGGCATCACCTACGGTTCCGGGGCGGAAGTTTCCGAGATCACCCGGCACTTCAGCTACACCGTGGAATCGCAGTACCTGTCGTACAGTTCCGATTCTTCCATGTGGGAGACCATCACCTCCTCGCTCTCGTCCATCGAGTCGCTGTTCGACGACAGCGACGACGAAGGCTACGACCTGTCCACCGCGCTGGACGCCTTCTGGACCAGCCTTGACGCGCTGGCCGCAGACCCGGAAAGCGAAGCCGCGCGCACCGAACTGACCGGCTACGCCGAAACGCTGACCACGCTCATCAATTCCACCAGTGAAAGCCTGGAAGCGGTGCAGGACGACCTGAACGACCAGATCGAAACCCAGGTGGACGACATCAACGACCTGCTGGACACCCTGGCCGACCTCAACTCGCAGCTGGCCGCAGACCCGGAAAACGCCACCCTGATGGACAGCCAGGCCACCACCCTGCGCGAACTTTCCACCTATCTCGACCTTTCGGTGGTCTACGGCGATGACGGGCAGGCCACCGTATATACTGCGGCGGGGCAGACCCTGGTGCAGAACGACGTGACCTACACGCTGGCCTATGAAGGGCCGCAGGCCACCCAGTCGCTGACATCCGCCTCCACCTTCGACGGGCAGGTCTATTTCGAGGGCGAGAGCAGCAACGAGATCGCCATAGAGTTCGTCACCTCCGGCTCGGCGGACGGTTCGGCCAGCGCCGCCACCTACAAGGTATCTCTGGACGGCGGGGAAACCTGGCTCACCGACGACGACGGCAACACCCTGCTGTTCACGGCATCGGGTGCGGACGACAAGGTGACCGTGGACGGGGTATCCATCTGGTTCGGTTCGGCAACGGATTCCACTGCGACGGCAGGCGGCACGCTGGCCGTGGGCGACGACTTCACGGTCATGGCGAAATCGGGGGTGTACTGGTACGAGACCACCTCCAGCAAGGTGAACATCACCCCCATCGACGTCACCGCATCGGACAGCAACAACCGTCTCACGGGCGGGAGCCTGGCCGGGCTGCTGGCCACGCGCGACCAGTACGTGGGCGAGTATCTGGACGAACTGGACGCCCTGGCCGAGGAACTGGCCTGGCAGGTCAACTACGTGCACAGCCAGGGCGCGGGGCTGACCAACTTCTCGTCCGCCACCGCAGAAAATTCCGTGGACGACACCACGGAAGCACTCGGCGACAGCAGCCTTGCCTACGCCGACCGGCTGACCTCGGGCACCCTGTCCATCTCGGTGTACGACGACGACACCGGCGAGGTGGAAACCCTCTCCTCCATCGCCATCGATCCCGCGTCCGACAGCCTGGAAGACGTGGCCGACGCCATCAACACCACCTTTTCCGGCCAGCTCACGGCCAGCATCAGCAACGGGCAGCTCAGCATCGCGGCGGCGGACGGCATGTCGTTCCAGTTCGCGGGCGACACCTCGGGCCTGCTTGCCGCACTGGGCATCAACACCTTCTTCTCGGGCGACGACGCGGGAAACATCGCCGTATCCGACACGGTGCTGAACGACCCCAATCGCGTCAATGCCGCCGTGGTGGACGCCTCGGGCGAGGTGCTTTCCGGCGATTCCACCTGCGCCAACAATCTTGCCGCGCTGGCCGATACCGACGTCACCCTGGACACGTACGGCTCATCCACCTCGCAGACCCTCAGCGAGCACCTGGCCGCGCTGGTGGGCGACGTGGGCACCGACGTGGACACCTCTGCCCGCAAGTACACCTACTACAGCGCGTTGGCCGAAAACGCCGACACCCTGCAACAGTCCCTTTCCGGCGTGAACACCGACGAGGAACTGATCAACCTCACCAAGTACCAGCAGGCCTACAGCGTGGCCGCGCAGCTCATCCAGGTGGCCAACGAGATGTTCGACACCATTCTTTCGCTGCGGGATTAGCCGGGCACGCTCCGCCATTCCTTCCAGGAGTTCACCATGCGCATTTCAACAAGCATGACGTACGACAATTCCCTGAAATACATGACCAGGCTGCAATCGGAGATCAACCGCACGACCATCCAGATGGCCACGCAGCAGCGTATCAACTGCCCCTCGGACGACCCGTACGGAAGCGAGGTGGCCCTGACCAATTCCACGCTGATCAGCCAGCTTACCCAGTACCAGAGCAACGTGGACACGGCCAAGGGCTGGCTTTCGCTGGCGGACGACACCCTGGGCGATGCCAGCACGGCGCTCACCAGCCTCATCGAACTGGCCGAACAGGCCGCCACCGGCACCCTGACCGACGCCAACCGCGAGGCCATCGCCGAAGAGGCGCGGGGGCTGTACGAGCAGCTCATCACGTATGCCAACACCCAGTACAACGGGCAGTCCATCTTCGCCGGGCGCGATTCCGGGGGTACGGCCTACACCCTGGGCCTGGGGGCCACGGTAACCGGCGCCACCCTGGCCTCGGGCGCGGGCAGCGCGGTACTGTCGGTGGACGGCGAGGCGGACCAGAGCGTCAGCGTCGAATTCACCAGCGACGGCACCGTGGGGACGGACGCCATCACCTACCGCTACTCCACGGACGGCGGCGACACCTGGACAGATGCCACCCTGGCCGCAGGCGAAACCACCCTGTCCTGCGACGGGGTTACGGTGAACATGCAGGACGGCACCGGCGTCACCGCCGTATCGGATGACGACACCAGCGCGGGAACGCGCATCACCGTGCGCCCGGCAGCCATCTACACCGGCGATGCCGACGACGGCGCGCAGGTGACCGCCCAGAGCAACACCGATGTCACCGCCACGCCCACCGGCACCTTCGACAGCTCGGTGGTGGTGCGCATAGAGGGCGACACCACGGTGGCCGGTCCCGTTTCGTACAGCTATTCGACCGACGGGGGGCTCAACTGGTCGGACGTGCAGAGTTCGGACACCGGCACCCTGACCGTGCCCGGCGGCACCCTGGAACTTTCCGCGGGCGGCGGCAACGCCCTTGCGGCGGGCGACACCTTCACCATCACGTCCGACGCAACAGACCTCAACGTCCGCGTGTCCACCTCCACCAGCATCGCCATCAACAGCTGCGGGCTGGACGTCTTCGGCGGGCTCTACAGCGCGGATGGTGAAAGTTACACCGGCACCGGCGACGACGACCTGTTCGAGGCCATCGGCGACTTCATCGGCTATCTGGAGACCAACAACGAGGAAGGCATCGCCGAAAGCCTGGAGGCCATCACCGCGGGCCAGGCCAAGATGCTTTCCGCCGCCAGCGACATCGGGGCGCGCGAAATACGCCTGGAACACATCGAAACGGCCAACACCCTGCTCACCTCCACGGCCGAGAATGCCGTGAGCAACGTGGTGGACGCCGACACCACCGAACTGGCCACCGAACTTTCAAAGCTCACCACCATCTACGAAGCGGTGCTGAGCACCCAGTCCGCCGTCATGAAGCTGAGCCTGCTCGACTACCTGTAGTTCATATCCAGGCAGTCCCTAGCAGGCGTCCGCCCGTACCGCCCGGCGCCACTCCGCTCCAGACCCCCGGCAGCCACGGAGGCCCTCATGTCCGATTACTGGTCCGGCTCCATCACCTTCACCGGCCTGAACACCGGCACCGACTGGGACGAGATCATCGAGGCCCAGATGGCCGTGGAGGAATACCGCTACAACAGCATGACCGAGAAGGAGACCGCGTACGAGGAGAAACTGGCGGCGGTGGAGGATCTGGAAACCCAGATGACCACGCTGTACCAGACCCTGCAAGAGTACGACTCCGCCTCCGACTTCCTCACCAAGTCCGGCACCTCGTCCGACGAATCCAGCCTGACCGTCTCGGTGGACAACGACGCAGAGGCGGGGTCGCACAGCGTGGTCATCAACCAGCTGGCCCAGAACGACATCTGGAGCAGCGACGACGGGTACGCATCCACCGACACCTCCATCACCGACACCGACCAGACCTTCTCGTTCACCTACAACGACGAGACGTACACCATCGACGTACCGGCCGGCACCACCCTTTCGGAATTCGCCAGCCTCATCAACAACGCCAGCGGCAACAACAGCGACGTGCGTGCCAGCGTCATCAACGAGGGCAGCGCCTACCACCTGCAAATCCGCGGCATGGACCTTGGCGCGGACAACACCGTGACCATCGAGGACACCGGCTTCGACGCCATGGGTCCGGACGCCTTCACCAACACCCAGCAGGCCCAGAACGCCCAGATCAAGGTGGACGGCTTTCCCGCCGCCGACGACGAATGGATAGAGCGCAGCACCAACACCATCGACGACGTCATCGACGGGATGACCCTGCAACTCAAGTCCACCACCGACGATGACGGCGCCACGGTGACCGTGGAACTGGACACCGACGCCATGGTCGAGGCCATAGAGACCGTGGTCAGCAGCATCAATACCATCCTGCAACTGCTCATGGACTTGCAGGACCAAGGAACCGTGTCCGACTCGACCTCCACGGCTACGGCATCGGATTCCGACGACGACGATGATGACGACGACGATGACAGCGAGGCGTCTGTACTGGCCAGCAACTCCAGCCTCGACCTCATCCAGAGCAACCTGAAGAACATCCTGGCCACCAAGGGGGTGGGCTTTTCCTACTACGACTCCACTGCCGAGACGGGCGACCTGTTCACCAGCCTGTCCACCATCGGCATCTCCACCGACGCCGACGAGGATTCGGAAACCTTCGGCCTTTTGGTCATCGACTACGACGAACTGGACGAGGCCATCGAAGAAGACCCGGAGGCCGTGGCCGACCTGCTGTCCGCCGACGCGACGGGCACCACCGATTCCGAAGACTTTTCCTTCGACAGCGCCATTTCGGGCACCACCAAGGCCGGGGACTACGACGTCTCGTACCGCATCGAAAACGGCGAGATCGTGGAGGCGTACATCAACGGCAACGCCGCCTCCATCTCCGGCTGGACCCTTACCGGGGCATCGGGAGAGGACGAATCGGGCCTGGCCATCACCGTGGACAACACGGCGGATGGCACATACTCCGGCACCGTGTCCCTGAAGCAGGGCAAGATAGGGCAGCTCGTCGACTCGCTGGAGGACATGACCAGCACCGAAGGCACCCTCCAGATCATGGAGGACAGCTACCAGAGTGTGCTGGACCAACTGGCCGAATCCATCTCCAATGAGGAGGACCGGCTGGACCTGGTGGAAAGCCGCCTGCGCACCCGCTATTCCAACCTGGAAACCCTGCTCACCAGCTACGACAACCTGTCGACCACCATCGATTCCCTGCTGGCCTCGCTGGAAGACTAGCGGGCGGCGCCCACGACCACCCGCTGCCGCCGGGACGTGCGCAAATGCGCAGGAAAAGCCTCCTTCGCGAGGCTTTTCCTGCGCATTTCGCGTGCCTGCCCGCCCGGCTGCAACCTGTCCGGCTGATCGCCGTTCGACTGTTCAAGCCCCCGTGCGCGCACGCAAAAGAGGCCGGGCATATGCCCGGCCCCTTGCCGTTGGTGTGTCCGCCAGTTGCTCCAGAACCGGAGAGTGGACCGTTCCGTCCTGCTCCGGCTCGCTCCCCGAAAGGTCCGGGTTAACCGCCGATCAGCGAAAGCGCCATCTGCGGCAGCGAGTTGGCCTGCGACAGCATGGCCACGGCGGTCTGCGCCAGCACCTGCTGCTTGGTGTACTCGGTCATTTCCATGGAGACGTCCACGTCCGAAATGCGCGATTCGGCGGCGGAAAGGTTCTCGGACTGGGTCTCGAGGTTGGTGATGGTGGCTTCCAGTCGGTTCTGCATGGCACCCAGCGAGGCGCGGATCTGGTCCTTGGAAATGATGGCGTTGTCGATGGCTTCCAGGGCATCCTGGGCAGCCTGCTGGGTAGAGATGCTGGACCCGTTGCCGCTGGCGGTGTTGCCAAGGCCCAGGGACTTGGCCGACACCGAGCCGATGCGGATTTCGTAGTAGTCCTGCGCGCTGTCGTTGCCCGAACCGAAGTGGATGTGCAACTGGCCCGTGGCCGTCAGGCCGGAACCGTCGTAGGACGAACCGGACAGGTTGCCGTTCAGCAGCGAGATGCCGTTGAAGTCGGTGGCATTGGCGATTCGGGTGATTTCCGAGGCCATGGCCTGGTATTCCGAATCGATGATCAGGCGCTGATCCGAGTTGTAGGTACCGGTGGCGGCCTGTTCCGCCAGTTCCTTCATGCGGATGAGCTTTTCGTCGATGGTTTCCATGGCGCCGTCCGCCGTCTGGATCAGCGAGATGGCGTCGTTGGCGTTGCGCACGCCCTGGTTCAGTGCCGTGATGTCGGAACGCATCAGTTCGCGAATGGCAAGACCGGCGGCATCGTCTGCCGCAGAATTGATGCGCAGGCCGGACGAAAGGCGCTGGGTGGACTTTTCAAGCTTGCTGTAGGTTGCGTTCAGCGTATTGGCCGTGGTGAGTGCCGTGAAGTTGTTGTTGACGACGAGAGACATGAGTTTTCCTCCATGAAAAATACACTATCCTTGTGTGCCTCTGCCATGCATGCAGCGCATGCTTGTTGACCTTATCGACATCGCTGATCCGATCTCTTAATTTTCAATTTTCCATAAGCATGCGCAAGACCACGCAATTAACGTTCATAACAGTATCTTTGCATTACTTTGCATTGCCTGTGGCGCCTTCCTTTGGCACAAAGAAAAGGCCCGGAATGTTCCGGGCCTTTGCATTGCACGGCGCGCATCACAGGCAGAAGTGATGGCGCAGCCGCGCAAGGGCGTTCTGCTTCAGACTGCGCACGGTTTTGGGATGTATGTCCAGCGTGCGCGCCACTTCATCGGTATCGAGGTCATCCTGGAACAGCAGCCGCAACACCGTGCCTTGGCGCCTGCTCAGCAGTCCCGGGGGCAGGTCCAGCATGCCACGGTCATCCGAGACCGATGCCGGGGCCTCGGCCCACAGCCGCCCGGCCAGCTCTTCCTCCAGCTCCGGGGTATAGGGCACCTGCCGCCCCATCCGTTCGGTGCGCCGCGCACGCAGGCAATCGAGCGCGGTGGACCGCGCCACCACGGTCAGCCAAGTGGCAAGCCCCGCCCGGGCGGGGTCGTAGGTGGACAACAGGTGAAACCCGTCGCCGACGAGACGGCAGAAGACCTCCTGCGTCACGTCCTGCGCGTCGAGCCCGGCGGCATCCCCGCCGTTCCACTGAAGGGTATAGTGCACGGCCTTGTGGATCACCGGGGCGTAGACAGACACGAAACGGCGCCATGCCTTTCCGTCGCCGGTCATGCACGCCGCTATATCCGTAGTGGTTCCTGTATTGGCTTCCATCTTCATCTCCAGTCGTGCGTTCTGTGGAACCGGAATTGCGGCAACCGGATCCATGCACCACGCCGGAAATTGTGGAAAAGCCAAGCCCCGCACATGCCGGGCTGTCATTATCCATACGCGAGGCCACCCACATTGTCCGTTCAGGACGAGTAGTGTTTTGAAAGTATCGGACACACTAGTTTACATTGTTTTACACTCACGGAAATCATTCGGGCGCGGTTCTTGCAGTATATCCGGTCACAAGCGGCAACCGGTAATATGTGCCACCGCCCAGAGGGTGACATCATGGATCGAGTCCTGTTGATCGACGACGACAAGGAACTCTGCGCACTACTGACTGAATATCTCGCCCCCGAAGGGCTTGCCGTGGAACCCTGCCACACGGGTGGACAAGGGTTGGCGCGCGCCTTGTCGGGCGACTACGACGCTGCCTTGCTGGACGTGGCCCTGCCCGACACCAGCGGCTTCGACGTGCTCGGCACCATCCGTTCCCGTTCGGCCCTGCCCGTGCTCATGTTGACCGGGCGCGGCGACGACGTGGACCGCATCGTGGGGCTGGAAATGGGCGCGGACGACTACGTCCCCAAACCTTTCGTGCCACGCGAACTGCTGGCGCGCCTGCGCGCCGTGCTGCGCCGCACCCGCGTCCATGGCACGGGGGGAATGGCGGCCGGCGCGGGCATGGGCGGCCCAGGCTGCGTTGGTGGCGTGGGACCGTACCGCAAGCGCAACCTGTCCTTCGGGGGCGTTACCGTGGACCGTTCGGCCCGCACGGCCCTGCGCGACGGCGCTCCCCTGCCCCTGACCCCCGTGGAATACGCCATCCTGGTCCTGCTGCTGGAGGCCGAGGGCGCCACGGTCGCGCGGGAGGAAATCTCGCGCGGGGTGCTGGGACGCGAAATCCTGCCCTTCGACAGGTCCATCGACGTGCACGTCAGCAACCTGCGCAAGAAGCTGGGCCCCTGCGACGACGGCCAACCCCGCGTGGGCACGGTGCGCGGTACGGGATATTACTTCCGCGTTTCGCCCACGGAATCGACCTTCGGCGGGCAGGACGCGGCAGAACCGCGCCTCGGGACGGGGCATGAAAACGTGGCCGGTTAGGCTGCTGGTGCTGCTGCTGGTCGGCTGCGGCATCTTCACCCTGGGTACCTTCGTCCGCATCCGGCTGGAAGACCGCCCCAAGCGCGGCCCCTTCGAAATGAGCGCCGTGTTGCTGGACCTGCTGGGCGACCGCGTTGCCGAGTACCTGGCCGAAGGCCGCACGGACAAACTGGCCGCCCTGCTGGACACGCTGCGCAAGCGCGGCGTGCGCGTGGTGGTGCATGACGCCGGATTGCAGCCGCTGGCCGACAACGGCCCGGTGCAGGCGATGCCCTTTGGTCCGCCGTTCCGCCCGGATGACCGGGACGAGCCGAATGCAGCGGACGGCAGAACGGGCCGCCTCATCAACGCGGAAGACGGTACCGGCCCCGCGCCCGCACCCGGCCAGCCCTTCGGGCCGCCGTTCCAGCCAACATGGCAGCAACGCATCCTGGGCGCCCTGGAAGGACGCATGCCGCCCCCGCCGTCCCTGGAGGCACGCCCCCCCGCGCCTGCCCCGCAATCGCCGGAAACGGAAGCCACCATACTGGCCGAAGCCCGCAAGCTGACCGTGAACGCGCGCGACACGGGCACCACCCAACTGGACTTTCCGCTGCCGTTCACCTTCCAGCCCGTGGTCCTGATGGCCGACCCCATCGACCTGCCCGGCGGCGGGCACGGGGTGCTCACCCTGCGCAAGGACATGCCCACCCCGCCGGACATGCCCCTGCCGCCCTTCGTGCTGCCCCTGGCCGTGGCCATGGTGCTGGCGGGGGGCGTGCTGCACCTGCTGCTGCGCCAGGCCAGCAGGCCCATCGGCGAGGTGGGCAGCGCGCTGCAACGCTTTGCGCGGGGCGACCTGCAAGCGCGCGTCAATGGCGATGTGGCCACGCACGGCACCGAACTGGCCCGCCTTGCCCGCGACTTCAACACCATGGCCGAACGGACCGAAGAACTGCTGCAAACCCAGCGCCGCCTGCTGCACGATGTGTCGCACGAGATGCGCTCGCCCCTGTCGCGCGTGGCCCTGGCGCTGGAAATGGCCTCGCGCACCGTCTCGCCCGAATCGCAGCGCTTTCTGGAGCGCATCCGCCGTGATGCGGAACGCCTTTCGAGCCTCAGCGCGCACCTGCTGGCCACTGGCCACCTGGACCGCCAGAAGGAGGACGAACCGCCCGCATGGTTCGACCTGTCCACGCTGCTGGTCCAACTGGTGGAGGAAACCGACTTCCAGGCCCGCGCGGACCACAAGCGGGTGGAACTGCGCGTGGACGATCCATGCGCGGCCTTTCACGGCATGCGCGAGATGCTGTACGGCGCCCTGGACAACGTGGTGCAGAACGCCCTGAAGTTCTCGCCGCCGGACACGCGGGTGACCGTGGCCCTGTCCTGCGCGGCGGACCGGCCCGGTCCTGCCGCCGTGGCCGAAACCGCCGACGGCTCCGAGCCGGAGCGCTGGGCGGTCATATCCGTCCGGGACCAGGGGCCGGGCGTGCCCGAAGCCGACCTGCCCATGCTCTTCGTGCCGTTCTTCCGGGCGGGCAACGCCCCGCGCGGCACGGGCACCGGGCTTGGCCTGGCCATCGCCCAGCGCGCCGTGGAACTGCATGGCGGCACCATAGCCGCCGAAAACCTGCCCAAGGGCGGGTTGCAGGTCATCATCCGCCTGCCCGCATAGGGGCGCCTTCCGGGGGGGGGGGGCGCTTCTGCGGGGCCTTTTCGCCCGTTGGCGCGCGGGTCCCCCGGCCCATCCACCCGCCGGTTTCCTTCCAGCCCACGCCGCACCGCAAGCCGGATGCCCTGCACGCCAGCACGCCCGATCACGTCATGCTCCCCATGGCTCCCCCATGGCTCCCACTGGCACCCACGGGCACCCACGGGCACCCGCCGCCCACCTAGCCGCCGACAAGCACAAACGCCCCGCACGGCAACGTGCGGGGCGGGCAAAGGTAGGCAAATCTTGCCGGGTGGCTTCTTTACATTTCTTTACTGGGTCGAAACTGCCGGTACAACCGTCAACCGGGCCTGCCCGACCGCACCGCCATCACGACGGCTGGTCGGTCCGTCGCGTCCGGTTGGCCTGGCGCCGTTCGCGGGCAAAGCGCAGCAGTTCGGCCTTGCTCAACTTGCCGTCGCCATTGGTGTCGATGGCGGTGAACTCGCGGGAAACCACGGGCAATCCGGTTTCGGGGTGGGCGGCCTCCTCGCGGGTCAGGCTGCCATCATGGTCGCGGTCGGCCAGTTCGAAGCGGCGCGCCTGCTCCCTGCGCGCGGGCGGGGAGCCCGGCGTGGCCGAAGACGGTCCATCCTCCCCCGGCCTCGCACCGCCGGAAGCGGTATCGACCGCCACCGGAACCGGATCATCAGGGGCGGTGGCGACATCGGCCGCCACGGCCGTGAATTCCGCATGCAGCAGCAGGCCGCAGAACAAGGCAGTGATCAGGGGAATGCGGGACTCTTTCATTGCAGGTACTCCTGGGGCGCCCCACGCCAAAGGATTCCGCAGGGTGCCATTGTCGTCTTGGTTTATGATGCGGTGTCCGCACCGGCGGAAGGCGATGCGGATCGGGGCGCAGGCCCCGGCGCGGAAACGGCGGCCTGCCCTTCGCCCGTCGGCACGGCCCAGCCGCCGCCCAGCGCGCGATACAGGGTGATGGCGCGGGTGGCCAGCACCGCCCGTGCCCGCACGTGGGCCAGTACGGCGGTGGACAGTTCGCGCTCGGCGTCGGCCACGTCCAGAAAGTCGGTCAGTCCTGCCCGGTAGCGGTCCCAGGCAAGGACAAGGGCGGTTCGGTCCGCCTCCAGCACGGCGGCCAGATCAGGCAGCCTGCGCTGCTGGCGGTTCACGGCGTACAGGGCGGCTTCCGCCTCCTCCACCGCCGTGCGGGCCGTGGACAGATAGGTCAGGGCGGCCTGCTCGCGCCGGGCGTCGGCCTGTTCGATGCGCGCGGTGGTGGCCCCGGAATCGAACAGGGTCAGCCCCAGCGCCGGGGCCACGGACCACACCCCGCTGCCCGAAGACAGCAGCCTGTTCACCGTGGACGCCTGCGAACCCAGCGCCGCCGACAGGCTGAGCGTGGGCCAGCGCTCCGCCGTGGTGGCGGCAAGGTCCGCCGCCGCAGCGGCCAGGCTACGCTCCGCCGCACGGATGTCCGGGCGCCGCAGCAGCAGGTCGGCGGGCAGGCCCACGGGCACTTCCCGCGCGGGCACCGGAATGGGCGCGGCCGCCTCCAGCACGGGACGCAGTTCCCCGGGGGCGGCGCCCGTCAGGCGTTCCAGACGGGCCAGGGCCGCCCAGGCGTTGTTCTCGTAGTCGGCGGCATCGGCCTGCGCGGAATGCCACAACGCGGCGGCCTGGGCCACGTCGATGTCACCGGCAAGACCCGCGTCGCGCCGGGCGGTGACCAGGGCCAGGGTTTCGGCCCGGCTGGTCGCGATGTCGCGGGTCAGGTCCAGTTCGTTCTGGGCCTGGCGCAGGGTCACGTACTGGGTGGCCACCTCCGCCAGCAGGGTGACCAGCGTGTCGCGCCGATCCTCTTCCGCCGCCTGGGCGTCGGCCACGCGGGCCTCGCGGGTGGCGCGCAGCCGCCCGAACAGGTCGATTTCCCAGGCCAGGTCCAGGCCCGTGGCATACACGTTGCCATCGCGCGACCCGGTGGACTGCGCCTCGCCCGTGCCGGAGCGGCTGCGGGTGCCCGAGGCGGAACCGGTGACCGTGGGACCAAGGCCGGCCCCGGCCTCGCGCGCGGCGGCGCGGGCCTCGCGCACCTTTTCGGCGGCGATGCGCACATCGAAGTTGGCGGTGGCGGCACGGTCCAGCAAGCCGTCCAGTACCGGATCGCCAAAGGTGCCCCACCAACGGGCCAGCACCGCGCCGGGGTGCGCGGTTTGTACCGCCGCGCCCGTGGCGGACCCGGACGATGCGGCAGCATGCCCGCCCCCGGACCCGCTCCCGTTGCTGGCGAAAGCCAGCCCGGTCGCCTCCGCGCTCCACGCGGCGGGCATGCCGGGCCGGGGCGAGGCGGACGCGGCGGCGCAGCCCGCCGCCAGCACCGCGCACAGCAGGGCGCATGACAGGCCCGACAGGCCCGACAGGCGGCGGCGCCACCCGGACACGGCAAAAATGGTGGCCGGTTCCGCCGCGGCGGTCACCATGGCTGGACCTGTCGCAATGGCCGGACCTGTCGCAATGACCGGACCTGTGGAACTTGCCGAAACGCAAGTGGAAACCGGGGCCGGATGGGCCTCTGCCCCCCCTGCGCCCCGGCTGGGGAAACGGAACGGCGCGGTCATCCCCGCACCCCCGTGCCGGTCGCTCGCAGGGGGCGGGCACCCCTGCCAAGGTCGCGCACGGGCACCACCACCTCCGGCAGCGGCCCTCCGGTGGCGGCCCGCTCCACAGCCACGGTACCCGCCCCATCGGAGCGGCCAGCCATGCCTGGCACGCTGCCCCCCGTGCTGGCCGTGCCGCCCTTTGCCGGGTCGTTCCCGGTGTGGCGCCCGGTGTCGTCGAAATACACGTCCACCTGCTGGCCCACGTAGGCGGGCATGTCCTTGGCGTCGAAGGCATACAGCACCTGCAACACGCGGATGTCCACGCGTTCGGTGGTATCGCCGGTCAGGGACGTCTTGGGCAGCACGTAGGGTTCCACCCGCACGAAGCGCAGCGGCGCGGAAAAATCGCGGTTGCCGCGCAAAAACACCGTGGCGGGCATGCCCGCGCGATAACGCCAGGCGATGTTCTCGTCGATGTCCACCCGCACGTGCAGGCGGCTGACGTCGCCCAGCATAACCAGCGGGGTGGAAAGCGCACCTGCCGTGGCGTATTCGCCCTCGCTCACGTTCACCTGCAACACCGTGGCGTCCATGGGGGCGCGCACGCGCAACCGGTCCAGGTCCACTTCTATGGCGCGGGCCGCCGCCTCGGCCTGGGCCACGTCCGCCGTGGCCGACGCCAGCGCGGTGCGGGCCGCGTCCTCGGCATAGCCGCGCTGGGCCGCCTCTTCCGCGCTCACGGCGCGTCCATCGCGCAGGCTGCGCACGCGGACGGTGTCGGCACGGGCCTTTTCCAGGGCCACGCGGGCCTCGGCCACCTTGGCGCGGGCCGTCGCCAGGGCGGCCTTCTGTTGCGCCAGGGCCGCCTTGCGCTCGCGGTCGTCCAGCCGGAACAGCACGTCGCCCTTCTTCACCGCATCGCCCACGGTAACGGGGATTTCCACGATGACCCCGGACGTGGGCGTGGCCACGCCCACATCGCGGCTGGCCGCCTCCACGATGCCGGACCCGCTGATGTACGTTTCATAGGGCGGCGCGGCCGGGTCGGCCACCGGGGGGACCGGGGCTGGCGGCGCCGACGTGCGCGAGGCGTACACGACGCCCGCCGCAAGCCCCGCAAGGGCCAGGGCGGGAAGGACATACGTAAGGATGAAGTTGCGTCGCATGGGTATCTCTGTCCGTAAGGTATCGGGGCGCACCGCATCTTGGCGGGGCGGCTCCGTGGGTGTTCGGGAAATGGCTGGCGGTGGCATGACCGCCGCAGCCACGCCGCGGTCCGGAAGTCCGCCGGACGTCAGTCCGTGCAGCAGCGCGGCATCCGGGCGGACGTGCCCGCGCCGTTGCCGCCGGGCGGGGCCTGGTGCTCTTCGTGACCGACATGCGCGGGGGGCCGATCGCCGTGGTTGTCGCCGTCGGGTTTCGCGCCGGGGTCACCGCCATGCAGCCCCGCCGCCCCCTCCAACGGACCGGCCAGCGCGGCGGGCGTGCCCACGCGGGTCACCCGGCCATCGTCCAGTTCGGCGATGCGGTCGGCAAATTCGAAGATGCGGGCATCGTGGGTGACGATGACCAGCGCCCGGCCATCCACGGTGCCCACGCGGCGCAGCAGTTCCATGACCCGCTGGCCGTTGGCGTGGTCCAAGGCGCTGGTGGGTTCGTCGCACACGATCAGTTGCGGCTGGTGCACCAGAGCCCGGGCAATGGCCACCCGCTGCTGCTGCCCGCCGGAAAGGTCGCCGGGGGCGGATTCCGCCTTGTCGCCAAGGCCCACCAGGTCCAGCGCGGCTTCCGCCTTGCGCATGGCCTCGCGCAGCGGCGCACCGCAAATGCGCAACGGCACGGAAACGTTCTCCGCCGCCGTCAGGGCCGGATTGAGATTGTAGGCCTGGAACACGAAGCCGATGCTGCGTGCGCGAAAGGCCGCGCGGGGCCGGGGGGCCAGGGTGGTCATATCCTGTCCCAAGATGCGGCAGTTGCCTTCCGTGGGGTCCAGAATGCCCGCCATGACCGAAATGAGCGTGGTCTTGCCGCAGCCGGATGGCCCCACCAGCATCAGCAGTTCGCCGCGCTGCACGGTCAGGTCCACGCCGCGCAGGGCGTGCACGGCGGTGGCCCCTTCTCCGTAGCACTTGCGCAGCCCCGCGCAGACCACGGCGGGGTCGTCGGCCATGCTGCCGGCGCTGGCTGCGCCGGTCCCGATGTCCATCTTCATGTCCTTCATGCGTCCCTTCCCTGCTGCCCTATTGCTTGAACACCACGGCCGGTTCCAGCCGCAGCACCTGGCGGATGCTGAGCGCCGCGGAAACCAGGGTGATGGACAGCACCGCGCCCCCGCCCACCGCCAGGATGAGCGGTGATAAGCGCATGCCCATGGGGTCGCCGGGCAGGTTGCCCATGATCATGGCCATGCCCACCCCGATGCCGAAGCCGGTGCCCGCCACCAGCAGGGCCTGCGACAGGATCATCAGCAACAGGGTACGGTCGTCGGTGCCCATGGCCTTCAGCACGCCGAAGTGGCGCAGCGCGTCCTGGGTGAAATTGTGAAACATCAGGCCGGTAACCACCGCGCCGATGCAGAAGCTCATGAGAATGGTGGTGCCGAAGTGCATGATGATGGCCGTGCGCTTGATGAAGTGCTTCAACGTCCGCGCGCGGAAGTCGTCGGCGGTCAGGGCGTTGAGGCCCGTTTCCGAAGCGATGCGCGCGGCAAGCGCCCGGTGGTCCTGCCCCGGCTGGGCCTTTACCAGCACGAAGGACATCACCTTGCGCTCGCTCTTGTTGAACACCTTCACCCGTGAAAAGGTGGTGTAGAGAATGGGCTGCGACTGGAAGGTGGGAGTGGCGTTGGCCACGCCCACCACCACGGCGCGGCGGTCGTTGACCTCCAGCCCGTCGCCCACGGCAAGGGGGCGCAGGCCGTGGTCCGTCTGCACGGCCAGGCGCTTGGACGCGCCCTCGGCGTCCACCACCACGGCATCGCTCATGCGCAGGTCGGCCATGCTGCCGGAACGCATGACGCCCGGCGCGCCGATGAGCGACACGTCGTCCACCCCGATGAGCCCGCAGCCCACGGTATTGCCGTCGGGCAGGCGCACCTTCAGCTGGCCCTTGTGCAGGGGCACGGCCCATTCCACGCCGCTGACGCTGCGCACCAGCGACAGGCGCGTGTCGGGCATGGCTTTCGATTCATCCACCGACTGGGCCTGGGGGTCCATGACCCAGATGTCGGCAATGGCGATATCGTCGATGAGGCCGTAGGTACGGGTAAGAATGCTGGCGAACACGGCGGGCTGCTGGGTCATGATCAGCGAGGTGAAGGCCAGGCTCAGCACCATGCCGAGGTACTTGCCCCGATTGGCGAGCAGCATCTTGAGCGCTATCTGGTACATGCGGATTCCGATGGCTGTTGGAGCAGCGCTTCCCCTTGCAGGGGGCGGAGGACGAAACGTGCGCCGGAGCGCCCACGTCGCACGCGGTGTCTGGCGGCCTGCGCCGGGACCATCCCGGCGGTTTGCGAAGGCAGGAGGGCGCAGGGGGGAAGGATGCAACCCGTCCGGCCTCCTTGCCGCCCCTGCGGAAGGGAGGCGGTGCGTGGAGCAGGGTCTAGCCCGGCGGCGTAACCGTAATATGTGTTGCCCGTTGCCGCTTCATTGCCGCAACAGGCAAAGTGTTGCCGCGTATTGCACCCTGTGCGGCGGAAACACTGTGTTGCAAAAAACCCGTGCACGGGCCACGGCGCGGCGCTATAGGTGACCCATGAACACCCCGGAACACATCCTGGTCGTGGACGACGACCCCGAAATCCGCGACCTGCTCACCGGCTATCTGGACAAGCACGGCTTTCGCGCCGAATCCGCCGCCGACGGCACCGAAATGTTCCGCATGCTCGAGGTGGGCCGCTACGACCTCGTGGTGCTGGACGTGATGCTGCCCGGCGACGACGGGCTCACCCTGTGCCGCAGGCTGCGCGCCCGGTCCGAACTGCCGGTAATCATGCTGACCGCGCTGGACGACGACACCGACCGCATCATCGGGCTGGAACTGGGTGCCGACGACTACGTGGCCAAGCCGTTCAACCCGCGCGAACTGGTGGCCCGCATCCGCACCGTGCTGCGCCGCGCCCGTGCCCTGCCGGAAAACATCGCCAAGGCCGAGCCGGAGGCCATGTCGCGCACCATCCGCTTTGCCGGGTGGACGCTGGACACGGTACCCCGCCATCTGGTGGCCCCGGACGGAATGGTGGTGAACCTGAGCGGTGCGGAATACCGCCTGCTGCGGGTGTTCCTGAATTATCCCAACCGGGTGATGAGCCGCGACCAGCTGCTGGACCTGACCCAGGGCCGCGCGGCGGAAGCCTTTGACCGGTCCATCGACGTGCTGGTCAGCCGCCTGCGCACCCGCCTGCGCGACAACGGGCGCGAGCCGCAAATCATCAAGACCGTACGCGGCGACGGCTACTACCTGGCCACCGACGTGGAACGCGATGCCGCAACCGAAGGCGCCGCCAACGCCGCACCGGACGCGGCGCCCGGCACGCCCCCCCTTCCCTTCCCCGGCCCGGCCGACGCATGACCGCCGCCAACGCCGCCCCCCCTGCCGCAAGGCCCCCGTTCCCCTTCGCGCGGCAGCTTTCCACCCTGCCCCCGCGCACCCTGCGCGGCAGGGTGGTGCTGGTGCTGGTGTGCGGCATGGTGCTCATCCAGATCGTCAGCATGCTGTACGTGGTCACGCGCGGGGGACCGTTCGTGTACAGCTCCGTGGCCCGACAGGCTGCCATGCGCCTTGCGGGGCAGGCCCTGCTGCTGGACGCCGCCAAGCCGGAGGCACGGGCAGACATGATCGCCCAGATGGTGCAGGGCGCCAGCCGCATCGCCCTCACCACCACCGCGCCCGCCTCTCCCATGGACGGCAAGCCCGGTATCGCCGCCGATGTGTATTCCTCCATCTTCGCGGATCACCTGCGCGGGCTGCTGGCCCCGGACATGCAGCTCGTCTGCCGGGTAGACGGCATTGCCCGCGATGTGGGACGCCGCCCGCCGCCGCCCCCGGGCCGCACCGACGACGGCCATTACGACATCGGCTACACCGTGGGCGTACGCCTGCGCGACGGCATGTGGGCCGTATTCACCCACGTGCTGCCCGAGGGCGATCGGCCATGGATACCCCAGCCCATGCTGTGGGATCTGGGCTGGCGCATCGTGGGCGTGGCCCTGCTGGGCCTGGTGGTGGTGGGCTGGATGACCCGCCCCCTGCGCATGCTGGCCGACGCCGCCGACGAATTCGGCGCCGGGCTGGTGCGCGCGCCCCTGCCGGAACGCGGCCCGCTGGAAATCCGCCGCGCGGCGCAGGCCTTCAACCGCATGCAGGACCGCATCCACCAGTTCGTGGACGAGCGGGGGCGGCTGCTGGCCGCCATCTCGCATGACCTGCGCACCCCGGTTACCCGCATGCGCCTACGCGCGGACCAGGTGGAGCCGCCGGAACTGCGTGAACGGTTTCTGACCGACCTGGACGAGATACGCGACCTGCTTGCCACCACCATCGACTTCGTGCGCAGCACCGACAGCCGCGAGGCCACCGCAGTTGTAGACGTGACCGCCCTGCTGGAAAGCCTGGCCGAGGACTGCCTTGATCTCCATAACGGACAGGCCGGACAGACCGGACATGTCGGGCAGGCGGGGCTGACGGAACAGGCGGAACAAGTGGGACAGGCGCCCCTGCGCATCACCCTGCACGGTACCGCCGCAGGGCGCTCCACCCACATCCATGCCCAGCCCCTGGCGCTCAAACGCTGCCTGTCCAACCTGCTGGAAAACGCGGCGCGCTACGGCGGCGGGCAGGTGGACATCAAGGTGCAGGACTCGGACGACATGCTGGCCGTGGCCATCCGTGACCGGGGGCCCGGCCTGCCGGAACACTTCACGGACAAGGTGTTCGAGCCGTTCTTTCGCGTGGAGCATTCGCGCAACCGCCAGACCGGCGGCAGCGGCCTTGGCCTGTCCATCGCCCGCAATATCGCCCGCCAGCACGGCGGCGACATTACCCTGACCAACCGCGAGGACGGCGGACTGGAAGCACTGCTGCGCCTGCCCCGCACGCGCCGCCAACGCACGTAATCCGCCACTGCCGGAAGGGCGGGACACCCTGCCGTGTCCCGCCCTCTTTCCCCGCCAACCCACGCGCCCCGCCGCGCCTTCCGCCGCCCCCCCAGGGGGCGTGCTGTTTCACGCCCCGCGTCAAGTCGGGCAACCCCTCGAATTCCTGCAATTCCATCCTACCGCACCATGTTCCACGCCTGTCAGGATGCGTTTCTTTTGCCGCAGTCACTCGGAATCACACATATTTCCGACTAAGGCACTCCACATGCATTCGTCATTAGAATATGCCGCGCTGCCATCCCACGGAAAATACTATAAAATTCTGCCTCGCTCGCTAACATCTTCGACATTGCTGCGAAGACACCGAGAGGGCTGCATCATCAGGGAGGCACAATGCGGAACACTACGGGATTTTTCGACAGGCTGAACACCCGGATAGGCGCACTGGTCGTCGCGCTTTTGGCGATCGGTTTCGGCGGGCTGGGCTGGTACGTGACTTCGGCCACCACGAACCTGGCGCTGCATCTGCAGCAGACCAGTTCACAGGGGTTGGTGGACACGGCGCAGGTAGCCGCCGACATCACGCTGGAAAACGAAAGGAAGCTGGCTGTCGCCCTGGCGCGGCAACGGGCCATCGTTGAAGCGGTCGTGGATGGCAACGACGAGAATGGCGTGGCCCAAGCCCGTTTTCGCGATTACCTGCGCACCTACAAGGAAATCTGGTCGGCCTACGCCTTTGACAAGCGCGGCGTAGTGGTGGCCGGAGCCAACAACAGCGGTGCCGACGAGCGCGGTCAGGACAAGAGCGGACACGACGTTGTTCGCCAGGTGCTGAACGGCAGAGAAACGGCCCTGGACAAGACCGTTGCCAAGGGCGACGGCGGCCGGATGATCTTCCGCATGGCCACGGCGCTGCGCGACGCATCCGGGGCGCTCATCGGCGGGGTGCAGGTGTCGTTCGACTTCAACGCCTTCACCGAAGCCGCCATCTCGCCCATCAAGGTCGGGCAGACCGGCTACCTGTACATTCTGGACACAGACGGCACGTTCATCGCCCACCCTGATCCCGCCACGCTGCTGCAACCGGGCAAGGACCTGCCCTTCGTGCGCGAGATGCTGGCCAACCCGCGCGGCACGTTGCAGTACGAATTCAAGGGCGCACGCAAGCTGGCGGCGTACAGCCGCATCGCCCAGACCGGCTGGATCATGGCCAGCACCGTGAACGAGGGGGAGTTGCTGGCCGAGGCGCACGCCCTGCGCAACGTGGTGGCGGGCATTGCCGCGCTGGTCTGCGTGGTGCTGGCCGCCGTGGTGGTGCTGATGCTGCGCAGGCTGGTGATGGTGCCCTTGCAGGCCGTGGGACAATTCACGGCGGACATCGCCGGGGGCAACTTCGGCACCACGCTGGACGGCAACTTTTCCTGCGAGCTGGCGCAACTTGCCGACAACACCCGCCGCATGAAGGACAGCATCAAGCGCGAACTGGGCTTTGCCCGAGGCGTGCTGGAGGGCATTCCCAGCCCGTGCGGCATCGTGGCACCCGACTTCACCATGTCCTGGGCCAACCCCCAGGTCTGTGAACTGCTGGGCAGGCCAAAGCCCCCCTCGGACTATTACGGCCTGAAATCCGGCGAATTCTACTGGTTCGATCCGGACCGGGTGACCCTGTCCGACAGGGCCATAACCGAACGGCGCACCCTGACCGGGCAGAACGTGTGGACCTCGCAGGACGGAACGCGCACCGTGCACATCGACGTGGTGACCACCCCGTTCTACGACATGGACGGCGAACTGCTGGGCTCCATCTCGTTCTGGAACGACATCAGCGAGATGGTGGAAAAGCAGCACCAGATCGAGGCCCAGCGCGACCGCATCGCCGAGGCGGCCCGCGCAGCCATGGACGTATCGGCCCGCTTGTCCACGGCGGCAGAGGAACTGGCATCGCAGATCGAGGAATCCAGCCGGGGCACGGAAAACCAGAAGACCCGCGTTGCCGAATCGGCCACGGCCGTGGAACAGATGAACGCCTCCATCCTGGAGGTTGCGCGCAGCGCGGGCAATGCGGCTGAAAATGCGGACCTGGCCCGTTCACGCGCCGAACAGGGCGAAAAGGTGGTGCAGGACACCGTGGGTTCCATCCGCGCCCTGCGCGACCGCATGACGGAAATGGGCGGCAGCCTGCACGAACTGGGCAAGCAGGCCGACGGCATAGGCGCCATCATCGACATGATCTCGGACATCGCCGACCAGACCAACCTGCTGGCCCTGAATGCCGCCATCGAGGCGGCGCGTGCCGGTGACGCCGGGCGCGGGTTCGCCGTGGTGGCCGACGAGGTGCGCAAGCTGGCCGAAAAGACCATGAGCGCCACCAGCGAGGTGGGGCAGGTCATCCGGGCCATCCAGCAGGTGACCCAGAAGAGCGTGGACCTGATGGGCCTTGCCGGTGCCGACGCCGATACCTCTGCCCAGCGCTCGGCCCAGGCCGGAACCTCGCTGCACGAGATACTGCGCGTTTCGGTGGACACGGCGGACATGGTGCGGTCCATCGCATCCGCCGCCGAGGAACAGTCGGCGGCCAGCGAGCAGATCGCCCGCGCCACCGAGGAACTGAACGTCATCTCCGGCGAGACGGCAGAGGCCATGAACCAGTCGGCCCTGGCCATAGCCGAGGTGGCTCGCATGTCCGAGGAACTGCGTGCCATCATCGAGGGCATGAAGTCGTAGGCGGGATGGCGCAAGGAACAGCATGACAAAGGCCCCCGGTAACGGGGGCCTTTTGCGTGGCGTCAGGGCATTCCTTCAGGCGCCCGGACACCTGATCGGAATGGTGCCGGATGCATGCGCGCCTTGCGGGTTCTGTGGGCCAGGGCATCACTGCCCGGACACCAGGGCAAAGCGCTCTTCCAACCTGGAAATATCCGCCCCCGACACGCCACATTCCTCGAAATGCCCGCGCCAGCCGCGCATCTCGTGCCGCATCCGCGCCACCACGTCCTCGGCCTCGGCCCGGCGCAGGCCGAACGGCTCGGGCATGCTCAGCACGTTTTCCACGGAGGCCTCGCGCCCTTTGCTCCCGCAGACCAGTGCCAGCTCTGGCCGGGCAAACCGTATCTGGGCGGGCACCACGTCGTAAACCGGGGTCAGGGCAATGCCGTTGCGGCGCACGAAGAACGCGTGGTTTCGCGGATGGTCGTCCACGTTGCGGCACAGCACGTTGAACGCCATGCGCCGGAACAGTTCGTGCCCGGCCCGCTCGTCGCCGTGCTGTCGCGCCACCTGGGCAAGGTCCTGATACGACCCCCAGTCGCCATCCTCGCTGATCCTGCGGTTGAGCGTGAACCCGGAAACGAAGTGCACCGGCTCGCCAGCGTCGTCCCGGTCAAAACGGCGCACCAGCAACACGCCAACGCCATCCGCCTCCACCACCCGGGTCTGCGCGGCAGTGATGCCGCACCGCGCGGCCAGGGTCATGGTGGCGTGCTCCACGCGCGGCTCGTCCCATACGTCCCCCCGCTTGGGGAACTTGGCGATATGATCGACGCCGTTCACGTTCACCAAGGCCTTGGGCCGACCTCCGCCGACGCTCAGGGATGACGCCAGGGCCCGCAGGAACACATCCTCGAGCAGCGTGCGGCGCAACGCATCCAGGTCCGCATCGTCGTCGATTTCGTCAACCTCGGCCACCACACGGCTCACCCGGCCAAGGTCGCCTTCATGCAGGGAAAATATCTCGCCCGTGGCCCACGGCGCCATGGACTCGGGCCCGGCAACAGTGCCGCCGAAAGCCAGCGCCCCGATCCGGTTGCGGGAATGCGCAGCGGTGAGCACCTCCACCTCGGACAAGGTGCCCGCCGGACGACCGGCCAGCAATGCCAACAGCTTGCGCCCCCATTTGTCCGGGGCGGCATCGCGCAGGGCAGGAAAAATGGCAGCGCCGGGCGGACTTGTGACCGCGTGCCCCATGTACAGAGGCAGGGATACCGGGTCGACAGGGATGGCATCAGGCCGGGCCGCGTAGTTGCGGCCATAGCCCAGGGTGCACCGCCGCCCCCCGGCGTAGTCCGTGAGCAGGGCGGCGGGCACGTAGCCCTGCCCCTTCAGCCAGACAAAGACATAGATGGGGGCACCGCTAGAAGTCATACATGGTGTCCCGCGCCTCGCGGACGCGTTGCGGCAGTTTTGTTTCCGCCAGGAACTTGCCCTGCTCGTCCCGGTCGGGATCGGCCACCAGGCGCAGATCACCCTCCAGTTGCAATGCCCACAGCACGCTGGCCAGAATGCCCAGCCCGCCGCCCGGCTCTCCTGCCTCTATGCGCTGGATGGTCCGCCGCGAGGTATGCGCCAGCCGGGCCAGCCGAAGCTCGCTGAGGCCACGCCGCTTGCGCGCGATCTGGATGTTCCGACCCAATTCCGCGCACAGGGCCGCCAGTTCCGGCGGCAATGATCTATCCGTTCTCTTTGCCGTGCTCATGACTAAAAT
The DNA here is from genome assembly GCF_040373385.1 of Nitratidesulfovibrio sp. Taxonomy (NCBI): domain Bacteria; kingdom Pseudomonadati; phylum Thermodesulfobacteriota; class Desulfovibrionia; order Desulfovibrionales; family Desulfovibrionaceae; genus Nitratidesulfovibrio; species Nitratidesulfovibrio sp. The sequence continues at coordinate 72,385 of NZ_JBDXXH010000011.1, forward strand.
ATTACTCACTAACCGGATTAACGCAATCTATTTTAGTCTTTTTACCTACAATAACCCAAAGTGGCCCGCGCACGCCCCGAGAAAACAAGGCCATCTCAGGACTCCCGCGCGGCGGGACCTTGGCACGCCGTTCTGAAAAAGGTGCCGGGCAGAGCAACACGAAAAGGGGTTCGTCCTGTCGGACGAACCCCTCTATGCTTGCCATGGTCGACGTGGGTCACGAGTGAACCACGAAAGCCCCAATTCGAAGCTTTTCCATTCCCCGTTGCCATGGATGTAGTCGACTGATAACGGATTTGCGAAAAAGGGGATCGCATGGAGTGGGTGTTTTTCTGGCTTAGTTGTGGCGTGGCAGCGGCCTTGGTGGGGGCATCCAAAGGCCGTAGCGGATGCCTATGGTTCATTGGCGGCACACTCCTCGGCCCCATCGGTCTGCTCACAGTTGGGTTCATGCCGAAGATTGAATCGGAAGCGCCCCCAGTGCCGCCCACGCGCACATGCCCATTCTGCGCTGAAGAGATTCAGCCAGCCGCCATCGTCTGCAAGCACTGCGGGCGTGATGTCGGTCCAATGGAAGTCGCATCTTTGCAAGATACCGAGCCCGCTGTCCAAAAAATCCATGATTGTCCCGACGCCGAGCAGGCCGAACCAACTCCGCTAAGGGCAACGAACGACAAAAAAAATGGTATTGTCGGCATCGCTGTTGTCTTGGTCGCTGGATTTACAGCGGCGTTGTGGTTCTCGCAGCCCAACAAACCAGAGCCGGTAAAAATTGAAGGGATGGAGGGCCAGTACGACTACGTATGGCGCACTAACACAACTCCATATATCGACAGCAAGCTCAGAGAGTCAGAAATTAAAGACTGTAAAACATACGTATGGCGCCCACATATTCGCGACCAAAACGCCTACCTCGTATACTGCACCCAAGACGAGGCCAAATGGACGGCATACACGATATGGAACCACATACTGTTTGGCCCCTATACCGCGCGTCCAGAAATCACCCCCCAAAAGAAATGAATCACGAAAGCCCCTCAACCAAATGGGCTTCCGTCCCTCGTTGACGGATGCGGCGGGCCAGTAACAGCCTTACTAAAAGGAGGAGGCATGAAAATTCGCCTAGTTTATTCGGCTTTGCTCGCAACGGTCCTGGCTTTAATCTCGGGCTGTGCGACCCCGCAGCCTCGTGTGGTCTACCTAGCAAACAATTACAACTACTCTGAAACAAAACCGCTGCTGGAAAAAGGGCCGAATACCATCAAAGGCAGTGCGCTTTGGCGACAGCAAGGCGGAGGGGTCGTGACCTGCGCAGGAAATCCAGTGGCCTTGGTTCCAAAGACTGCGTATTCTTCGGAACGATTCATTGCTATCTACGGTAATGATATGGCTGGGACCTCTGCCATCGGAAACAAACTCTTATTTTCTCCGGAAAACCTAGAATATCAGCAACACATGCTCAAAACGCAGTGCGACGCCCAAGGGTACTTCACCTTTGAAAACGTGGCGAATGGGGACTTTTTTGTAATGACATCTGTCGTGTGGTCTGCGGGGACACACAATCCTCAAGGCGGTGCAATCATGAAAACCGTTTCTGTCCGTGGGGGAGAGGTCAAAAATGTCATTCTAGCGCCATAGGAGGTTGCCGATATGCATGCACTGATTCAGGGAGTGCTGGCCCTTTTGACGTTGCTCTCAGCACTTGAAGGATTTCTGACATATTTTCAGGCCACGACGGCATTTCAACAAATCGCTGGGGCTGTGTGGGTGACAACATTCGCTGTATCGCTCGCCGCAATTGGTATCATCAGCGCCATTCGTCAGCCAAAAACGCACACCGCGCCCCCTCCCCAGCAGGATCCGCCAGCCACGAGTATCCCATCTTGACATTCAGTCCATTTCACGGCGTATTATCTGTAAATAAACAGCACTCTCTTGCCATTTGCACACGAGGCAACATTGCCGAATATGCCTCAATCAGTGCCGACACATTGAATCAAGGAATTGCTCTCGCGCAGTCCGTGCTGCCCGAAGAAGAAGCAGAAAGCCCCTCCGCTGGCAACGAAAGAGGAATCGCCGGGGTATCGGTGACGCTGGTTACCCCTGCCACGAAGCCCTTTCCGTAAAGAATACGGCTGGCTCAACGTATACCGTGGAATGCGTTGAACGCCCCGGCGAGAAAACGCGCGCGAAATACTCGGTCAACGTGCGTACAGGCACGGTTACAAAAAACTAGTCCCGCACACCCGCACGCTCTCCCTTCACCTGATTACTGTTGCACCTGTGGGCATTCATGACTATGGGTAGGCTTCACGGAATTCGAATTTCCGGGCATGTGGCCCGAGAAACTTGCCGCAGCCCACCCCGACAGGGAGAGAACACGCATGAACTTCACCATTGAAGTCGAACGGGAAGAAGACGGGCGCTGGCTGGCCGAAGTCATGGAACTTCCCGGCGTGATGGCCTACGCCCCGTCGGCGGAGATGGCGACCACCAAAGCCAAGGCCCTTGCCCTGCGTGTCATTGCAGACCGACTGGAACACGGCGATTCTGTGCCCGGGATCGAGCAGATCACCTTCGCCACCAGCAATGAGCCATTGGCCCTCCGTTAAGGCCCGCAGACTGCTGGCCGCGTTGCTGCGCATCGGCTGGCAGGAAAAGCGTCGCGCCGGTTCCCACCGTACCCTTGAACGCTCCGGCTGGCCTGACTACGTGTTCTCCTTCCATGACCAGGAAGAAATCGGCCCCCGCATGCTGGCCCGCATTGCCCGCCACACCGGCCTGACGCCGGAGGACCTGTAGCCGTGCTGCCCGAATCGATTCTCGACATGTCCCCTGCCGCCATTCTGCGCGGCCTGCGCTACCGCGAGGGCATGACCCAGGCTGTGCTTTCGCGCCGCACAGGCATTCCGCAGCGGCACATCAGCGAGATGGAAAACCATCGCCGCCCCATCGCCACGCAGAACGCCCGTAAGCTGGCCGAAGCGTTGAGCTGCCCCCTGACGCACTTCCTTTCCACATCGCCGTAGGTCGGCATCCCTCAAACCTGCCGCCAAGGCTGTGCGGACCACCGTGCGGCCCGACCCGCCCAGAAAACGGAAAGAGAGCCAGACTTGCATCTGGCTCTCGACGTTACAATGGTGGGCGGTGAGGGGATCGAACCCCCGGCATTCGGCTTGTAAGGCCGACGCTCTACCAGCTGAGCTAACCGCCCCGATATTGTCAGACAATCACGGCAAGGCAATGATGGCAGGACCATACGGCATGTCGCCCGAAAGCGCCATGACCCGCCCTCCCCGTGTGACAACGAACGACTGCGGCTTGCTTCAGCCCGCCGCCGCCCGTGACGGGATACGTCTCATAGTGCAGGGGCGGCGGTGATGTCAAACACCTTGTGCTTTTGTACTGGACATTGTGACGTCGGATATCTATGTAGCACTCGCGCGGCCCTGTGTCCGCCGTGCCACCGCCCCCAGCGGCGTGCGGACACCGGTGCACGCGCCGACTTGCGAACCGGCCGACGGACCGTGAATCCGCCCCCTCATGCCCCCCACAGCCCCCCGCACACTGCGGCAGGACATCTCCCTGCTGCTCCGCTCCGCACCGCCCAGGGCGCGCGCCGCCATCCTCGCCCTGCTGCCCGCCGCAAAGGCCGTGCTGGACACGGGCTGGCGGCCCGACATGCACGCCGCGCCCATCCGCAACTGGCGCGACCTGATGCAACTGTTGTCCGGCCTCACCGCCCAGCGCCACGACACGGAAACGCTGCTGCGCGTCACCAGCGAGCTTCTGGGCATCGCCGACGAAATGGCTCCGCCGGAAATGGTCCTGCGCGAAAGCGCCGCCGTGCTGCTGCGCGCCTTTCACGCCGACATGTTCGTGTGCCGCCTGCGCGACGACGAAGGCGAATGGCAGATCATCGCGGCGGAACGCGAGGACGGCGGCCCCATCCCGCTCTTTTCGCCGGTGCTGGAAGAAGGCCTGGCCGGTCACCCGGTCATGCGCGCGGTGTGCGACGGCACCCGCCACGTGCTTTCCAACAACCTGATGGGCATGGACCGGGGCGGCGATTCATACGACTGCATGGCCTACAAGGTGGGCTACCGCTCGCGCCTGGCCTTCGTGCTGCGCGACCGTGGTGGCCGACCGCCCTTCGGGCTGGTGCTGCTGTATTCCGAGCGCGAACACGGCTTCGACAGCTATGACGCACGGTTCCTGGCCAAATGCGCGCGCATCGTGGCCCTGACCACCGGCAGCCGCGTGGCCGTGGCCCGCGACGCGCTGGAAAAGGCCGCCGGGGCCGTGGCCCACCACGGCAACAACGCCCTGGCCATCCTGCGCAACCACGCGGAATACTGCGCTGAACTGCTGGACGACATGGCCGACGACTGGGACGACGCCATGCACGCCGCCGACGACCTGCGCGAACTGCTGCCCGAAGGCTCCAAGGCCCACGCCGCCGCCGCGCGGCTGGCCGACGTGCTGCACCGCATGGACACCACGCAACTGACGGAACAGTTGGACGGCGTACTGCGCTCCACCCGGCGCATCGCCCGCATCATCGACGCGCTGGAGGAATCGGCCGAAAAGCCCCGCCTGATGCACTACGTGCTGGGCCGCCACGTGCTGGACCTGGGCAACCCCGCCGATGAAGAAGAGGAAATGGAAACCCTGCGCAAGACCTGCTGCACGGCGTAACCGGCCCGGCAACTCGCACGGGGGCACCATTTCCCCGTGCTCCACGCCTGTTGATCGAAAATTCCCCTCCGGCATGGCCGGAAACGCAACAAGCGCCGACGGACCATGTCCATCGGCGCTCTTGCTGTGTTCTTCCGCAACCAGAATTCGAACCGTCGGCTCCTGGCCGATTGTGCCAGTTGTGCCAGTCATGCCAATCATGCCAGTCATGCCGGTCATGCCGACCACGGCAGTTGGGGGGGGGCAGCCGGTCCGCAGCCAGGAGCTGCCAGTGGCGGTGAAGGGCAGCGGCGCTGGCCCGGCCTACTCGGCCCGATCGGCTAGTCGTCCCCGTCCTTTCCGCCCCTGCCCCCGGTCGTGCCGCCGTCGTCCTCGAAGCCCCGCCCCTTGTGCTTGGGGGCATCACGTTGCTTGCGGCGCTTGTCCTCCTGCACGCGGGTGCGCAAATCCAGCGGCACGTCCAGCAGGGCATCGCGCCGTGCGGCGCGCAGGGCGCGGCGCTCCTCTTCGGTAAGGCCGGTTTCCTCCCCGGCGTCTTCCTGCCGGGGCTGGCCCTTGGGGTCGCTGACCTTCATGTGCTGCTCCTGACGGACAGGGCCGTTGCCCGGCGCCCTCCCCACGGGGGGACTGCTTGCGGGACGGCCCGTCAACGGGCGAAAGACCACCCGGAAACTCCCCTACAGGCCGATGACCACCTTGGTCGCCACCGCGATCTGGTAGAGAATCTGCGACATGTCCTTGACCGTTTGCAGGTTCTTGGAATCCACGCGGGGCAGCACCAGCACCTGGTCCCCCGCCGCAATGGTGGTGTCGGACGTGCGGAACACCTCGCCGTTGGGACGCACCAGCAGGATGTTGCCGGTATCCGCGCGGTTGGTGTAGCCGCCCGCGCCCCGCACGTAGTCCTTCAGGCGCCTGTCGCCGTTCCACACGATGGCCTGGGGCATAACCACCTCGCCGGTCACCAGCACCACGTCGCTCTTTTCCGGAATGACGATGACGTCGCCGTCCTCCAGCGCGATGTCGGCCACCTTGCCGCCGCTGCCCACCACCACGATGCCCTCGGGCGTGACGTTGCGGGCCTTTTCGGCGAACTTGGCGATCATCTCCGCCTCGTGGTTGCGAATCTGCGCTTCTTCCGGGCTGGCCGAGGTGGCCGTGAACGAGCTTTCCTCCAGCCTGCGCAGGGCGTCCTCTATGGCGCGCTTCTGGCGGGCCGCCACGCTGCGCCGCTTGATGTACAGGCCGGAAAGGTCGGCCCGGTCGGCATCCACGGCAATGTACTGCTGCACGTCGCGCAGGCGGGCGGTGCGCTTCAGCGGAAAACGCGACGCCCCCCGGATGGCCCCCTGCACCTCGACCATGATGGTGTCGCCGGGGGTGTCGGCCAGAAATTCCACCCGGTCGCCGTCGGCCAGCGGCAGGGTGCGGAATTCGCGCAGGGGCAGGTACAGGTTGAAGGGCGCGCCGTTGCGGGTGCCCACGATGCTGGCGTGCGAGGCCGTGGCCAGCGGATCGGCCATTTCGGCCAGTTTCGCGCCGGTGGCCTCGCCCTTGCGGAATTCGAAGCGCGCAGCGTTGCGTATCTCGCCGCTGGCGGACACGGCCGGACCCTTTTCGCCCACCACGATGGTGTCGCCATCCAGCAGGCGCACCAGCGGCAGCGCGCCCTTGAGCGCGAAGGGGTACAGGTCGAAGCTGCCCAGTTCCGCGCCGCCGCGCAACAGGCGGATGGTGCGGTAGCTGCCGCGCCGGGGGTCGATGCCACCCGCCCGGTCCAGGAAGGCCAGCACCGAATCGGACGGCGCGCCGCTGTAGCGGCCCGGCTTCATGACGAAGCCGGTGACGAAGACCGACACGGGCCGCCCGTCCAGCGGGCTTACGTAGACCTGCACGTTTTCCACGCCGGACGCGCTGAGCTTGCTGCGGATGGCCTCCATCACCTGGGCCTGGGCAAGCCCGGCCACGGGCACGATCCCCAGATCCTGCAGTTCGATGTCGCCAGCGTCGCTCACCATGACCACGCCGTCGAAGTTGCGGTCGCCCCACAGGCGCAGCACCAGCCGGTCGCCGGGGGCCAATTCGCGCGCCTCCGCGCTGCGGGCCTGTCCGAAGTTGCCCTGGAACAGGTTGGCGGCAAAGGGCGGCAGGTCGGCTCCGGTGGCCGGGGCGGCTCCGGAAGACGCGGGCGACTTGGCCTCGGACGGGGCGGCAGGCGCGGTGGCGCAAGCCGGACCCAGCAGGACGCCCAGCACAAGCAGCAGGAAAAGGGCGGGCAGCCATGCGGCAGCCCCCGCGCGACAGGTCGCGACGTGACTGGGCGCGACGTGGCTGGGCGCGACATGGCTGGGCGCGACGTGACTGGGCGCGGCGTGGCGGAAAAGCGATGCGGTATCCATGGCGGGTATCCGTAATTGGCTACGCCGGGCGCGGTGTGCACCCGGCGGATGGAAGCATGCGGTCTCTGTCGTGATGGTTCCGGCGGGGATGGCGCGCCCGCCCGAAGCGGAAGGCCATCCGGCACGTCCGCCGATGCGCCTGTCCCGGCATATCCGGCTGGCGCAAAAAATCCCTATTGCGCGGGGCGGGCTATCCCCTGCCCCCAGATGCGCGGGGCCATCTGCCACGCAACGTCGTCGCCGCTGCCAGCCGGGCGGCAGGCTATGACCACCTCTGCCTCGCCGTGCTGGGACAGCAGGGTGGCGCGGCGGCATTCCTCTCCCGTGGCGGAGGTGAACAGACCCTCCACCACCACCCGGATGCCGGTGCCGAATTCCGGGTCGTCCAGAACGGCAGACGCCCCGGCCGGATTGCTGGTCATGAATTCCAGGACGGGTTTGGCGGGCAGGGCCTGTTCCTGCGCCTGCGGCGCGGGCTGCTGGCGCCCCCCGCAGGCGGCGAGCAGGACGGGCAGCACGCACAGGGCGCACAGGGCCAGCACGGCGGCGGGGCGGAGACGGCGGATGGCGAACATGGAATGAACCTCTGGTGCGTGGGAGATGTCTCGGATTGTCCGTGGTCGGTGTGGTGCCGTTTGGCATGGTCGCGCCGCATACGCGGTCCGGTCGATTCTACCGCTGGGCATTCCGGGCAAAATGGGCGCGCCGGCCAGCTCCGGCCTGTCGGTTTCCGGCGAATCCCGCGACATTGGACCCGCCCGTACGGATGCCGCCTTCTATACTCCCGGCAACGGGCGGCTGTCCACTGGCCGCCCCGGCCCGGACCGCTGCCGCGCAATGGCTTTACAACAAAAAGGACGGGGCCGTGGGCAAGGCGCGGGGCATCCTGCCCCTTCCCTTCCCGCACTACCTGTCCGCATGAAGTCCGGCGGGCTACCCCGCCACGGCCTTGTGCACATCGATGCCATGGCGCAGCATGCGGTTGCGCACCGTGCCCCGGTGCACCCCCAGCAGGCGCGCCGCCTCGGACACATTGCCCCCGGCGGAGCGCAGGGCTTCCACCAGTTCGGCCCGTTCGCGCTCGTGCCGGGCCGGGCGCCCCCCGTAGCCGAACGCGCCAGCAGACGGTGCAATGCCCGTTTCCGTGTGGGGCATGTTCTCCTGCCCTTCGTGCCCGGCCCGGGCCGGATGCAGCCCCGGATGCCGGTCGCCCGTTCCGGCGTGCCCGATCTGACTGGCCTGGCCGGTGTACCCCGCCGCCCCGCCCGTTCCGGCGCATTCCGGGTGCCACCCCGCCCCCGCGATATGCTGGGGCAAATGCTCCACGCCCAGCCTCCCCCCATCGGCGATGACGCAGGCATATTCCAGTGCGCTGCGCAGTTCGCGCACGTTGCCCGGCCACCCGTAGGCCGTCAGCAGGCGCAGGGCCTCCGGCGTCAGGCCGGTCACGTCGCGTCCGTCGCGCTCGCGGATGCCTTTCAGGAAATGGGCGGCCAGCAGGGGAATGTCCTCTCGCCGGTCGGCCAGCGGCGGCAGGTGGATGGGGATGACGTTGATGCGGAACAGCAGGTCCTCGCGGAACCTGCCCGCCCGCACCAGCCGCCCCAGGTCGCGGTTGGTGGCGGCAATGATGCGCACGTCCACCTCGCGCGAGGCGTTGTCGCCCACCCGCTCGATGCGCTTGGTTTCCAGCACGCGCAGCAGCTTCACCTGGATGGGCAGGGGGATGTCGCCTATCTCGTCCAGAAAGATGTCGCCGCCGTGGGCCGCCTCGAACCGGCCCTGCCGGTCGCGGATGGCCCCGGTGAACGCCCCGCGCACATGGCCGAACAACTCGCTTTCCAGCAGCGCCTCGTTCAGGGCCGCGCAGTTCAACTGCACGTAGGCCCCGTTCTTGCGGCGGCCCAGTTCGTGGATGGCCCGTGCCGCCAGTTCCTTGCCCGTGCCCGATGGCCCCAGCACCAGCACCGGGGCATCGCTTTCCGCCGCCCGCTCGATGATCCGGAACACCCGCTGCATGGCGGACGAAGTACCCACCATGCCCGCGAAGCCCTCGTCGGAACCCAGCAGGCGCGAAAGCTCCTCGATGCGCCGGTCCTTTTCCACCACGGCGGAAATGTCGGTGATGGTCTCCACCGCCGCGATGACCCGGCCATCCTCCTTCAGCACCTTGGCATTCTTGAGCACGGTGATGGACGTGCCGTCACGCCGCACCAGAGTGCAACGCTTGCGGTGCTCGTCCTTGCGGTCGAACAGGCGGCACCAGTGGCCGCCGCCCAGCGAGCGCGAGCGCACGCAGGCATCGCAATTGAGAATGGCGCAGGTCTGGCCCACCAGTTCGCCCGCCTCGTAGCCGGTCAACCGCTCCAGGGCCGGGTTGGCCATCAGGATGCGGCCATCCGGCCCCACCAGGAAGAAGCCGTCGTTGATGGTGTTGATGACCTCGCGCAGGAAGCGGCCGGATTCCAGGGCGTTCATGGCGTTCTCCTTGGTTGGTGTGGGCGCGGGCATGTGCCGGGCGCGGTGCCATGCCCTCAGGCGCGCCCATCGCCATGCAGCATCGGGGCCGTTGCGCGCCTCAAAAAAAACGGGGCCGGGCATGCCACAGGGCAGACGGGCGGCGCATGGCGCTTCGTTGCCGTTGCGCCATTACTTGCCGGAATCACAACGAATCCTTGCAGATCCAGTTTCCGTGCGCCCTGTCCGCCCCTGACGATCGAAATCGCATGCTGGTGGCACAGGCCGGGCACCGCCATGGGACATCACGCCCCACTGGCGAACGCTGCGCCATATGATCAATTTTTCACCACATGGCGCAGCATATGCCGAAAATTCACCACCGCGCAAGCAGGCTATTGCCCCTGCCCATCTTTATAAAAGACATGTCACATCGGCATGTTAGCATTCCAGCGCGGGTGGGCACGCTTCCTGCTCACAGCTGTACGGATGCGCCACGTGCGCGCCCCCATTCATCAGCACACAGGCACCGGAATGACCTCACGCACCATCGACGCAGCATCCCCCCGCCGCCTTTCGCGGCGCGGTTTCCTCAAGGGCCTTGCGGGCACCGGGCTCGCCGGGTCCGCCTCCCTCGCAACCGGCATGTTCCCCTCCGCGGCGGCGGGCACGAGCGCGGGTGGCAGCGCGCCCGTGCCCGCCGGACGGGAAATGGCCGGAAACGACGGCCCCTTCGCCACACTTATCGACATTTCCGCCTGCGTGGGCTGCGGAGCCTGCGTGCAGGTCTGCCACGACCGCAACGCGGCCCGGTATCCGGAACCCAAAAAGCCCTTTCCGCCCATGTTCCCGGCCTCGGTGAAGGCCGAGGACTGGTCCGCCCGGCGCGACACGGACGACCGGCTGACCCCCTACAACTGGCTGTACATCCAGAGCGTGACAGTGCAGCACGGCGGGCAGCACGGCGGGCAGCAGGTGGAACTGAACATCCCCCGCCGCTGCCTGCACTGCGATAACCCACCCTGCGCCAACCTGTGCCCGTGGGGCGCGGCCCGGCGCGAGGCCAGCGGCACCGTGTCCATCGACGCGGACATCTGTCTGGGCGGGGCCAAGTGCCGCACGGTGTGCCCGTGGCACATCCCCCAGCGCCAGACGGGCGTTGGCCTGTATCTGGACCTGCTGCCCCGCTACGCGGGCAACGGCGTGATGTACAAGTGCGACCGCTGCGCCGACGTGGTGGCACGCGGCGGCACCCCAGCCTGCATCGAAGCCTGCCCCAACGCGGTGCAGTCCATCGGCCCGCGCGATGCCATCATCGCCGAGGCCCGCCGTCTGGCTGCCGAGCGCGGCTGGCATCTGTACGGGCTGGACGAAAACGGCGGCACCTCGACCATCTATCTTTCGCCCGTGCCCTTCGCGGCAATTCAGGCGGCGCTGGATGCCGCGACAAAGGCTGCGACGAACGTTTCCGGGCCGAGTGCCGGACAGGACGCCGCACAGGACGCCGGAAAGGCTCCGGTACAGGCTTCCGCCACGCTGGGTCCCGGCAGGCCGCATTTCCACGCCGTGGCCGACGCCATGCGGGACGAAACCATGCTGGCCGCCGCGCTGGTCACCGCGCCGCTGGCCGGTGCCGGGGCCGCCCTGCTGCGCGTGGCGCGCGGCATCGGCGACATGGCTCGCGCAGATGCCGACGGTACGAACGCGCCAAATGCGGCAACGACCCCAGACAGGCCGGACACCCCGACCTGCCGCCTGTCCACTGCCGTCGACTGTCCCACCTGCCCGCCCCGCAGGGTAGATGACGCCACAGACGATCTTGACGCTACGCCCGTATCCCATCCCCTGCCCGTGGCCCGCTGGCTGTGGATCGCCTGCGCCAGCGTGCTCGGCGTCACCGGCATGGCCCAGATGCCCATTGCCGCGCGCTATGGCATTGCCGCCGTGCCCGGCCTGGCCTGGACTGCCGACTTCTACTTCACCCACCTGCTGCACTACGGGGCCGCCGCCGTGCTGCTGGCACTTGGTGCGTGGCTGACCGTGCGGGCTTGTGCCGGGCCGCGCAGCGCCCGCCTGTTCACCGCCCAGCGCCTTTCCACCCCGTATCGCCACCCCGCCCTGTATCACCTGACGGGCGGCGGCACGCTACGCCTGTGGCTGGTGGCGGCGCTCATCGTTACCGGGGCCATGCGGGTGGGCAAGAACCTGCCCGGCTTCGACTGGGGCCCCACCCTGACCATGTACCTGGACTGGACGCATCTTGGCCTTGCCGGGCTGCTGGGCATCGTCTCGCTGGTGCTGGCCCTGACGGGCCGTTCCGCCTGGACCGCCACCACCCCCGGCATGGCTCCGTCGCCCGGTCACCATCCCGCACATCCGCCCCGCGCGTAGCGCAGGGCTTACCCGCTGACGTTCACCGCTGAAGGAGGAGTCCCATGTCGTCGCCACACGTTTCGCCCCACCGGGCACATGGCGGTTCGCCGCCAATCCCGTTAATCCCGCCAGTACAGCCGATCCTGCTGCTCCTGCTGCTGTGCCTGCTGCCGGGCCTTGCCCTGACCCTTGCGCCGGTGGCCCCGGCCCGCGCCGCGCAACTGGCCACCGGGGTGCCCGTAGGGGCCACCGGCGCGGTGAAGAAGCCGGAAGCCCACGTCATCACCGCCGATCATTCCCGCCACCCGGCCCTGCAACAGCCCTTTGCCACCCCGCAGGAAGTGACCAGGGCCTGCCTGTCGTGCCACAACGCCGCCGCGCAGCAGGTGCACAAGACCATCCACTGGACCTGGCTGGACCCCGCCGACCCGGAACGCAAGATGGGCAAGGGCGGCATCACCTTCAACAACTTCTGCATCGCCATTCCCTCCAACGAGCCGCGCTGCACCTCGTGCCACGCGGGCTTCGGCTGGAAGAACGCGCAGTTCGACTTCTCGTCGCAGGAAAACGTGGACTGCATGGTCTGTCACGACCACACCGGCACCTACAAGAAATTCCCCACCATGGCCGGGCTGCCCGCCAGCGAACCCACCGAGTTCGAGGGCAAGACGTTCAACCCGCCCGACTACAACGCCATTGCCGCCTCCGTGGGCCGTCCCACCCGCGACAACTGCGGCGTCTGCCACTTCTACGGCGGCGGGGGCGACGCGGTGAAGCACGGCGACCTTGATTCCACCATGTTCAAGCCCAGCCGCGAACTGGACGTGCACATGGACGTGAAGGGCGCCAACTTCACCTGCCAGCGCTGCCACACCACCGAGGCCCACGTCATTGCCGGGCGCACCTACAAGCAGCCCGCCTTCACCGAACGCACCAGCGTGCTGGACGACGACCGGGTGCACCGCATCGCCTGCGAATCGTGCCATACCGCAACCCCGCACAAGGCCGGGCACAAGGCCAACGACCATACCGACAAGCTGGCCTGCCAGACCTGCCACATTCCCGCCTTTGCGCGCGAAATGGCCACCAAGATGTGGTGGGACTGGTCCACGGCGGGCAAGAAGAAGGACGGCAAGCCGTTCGCGGAAAAGGGGCCCTTCGGCAAGCCCAGCTACGACAGCAAGAAGGGCGACTTTCGCTGGGAAAAGGACGTCACCCCCGAATACCACTGGTCCAACGGACGCATGGAATTCCTGCTGCTGACCGACAAGATTGCCGACACCGCGAAGCCCGTGGAAATCAACCGCATCGACGGCGGCCCGGCAGACCCCAAGTCGCGCATCATGCCCTTCAAGGCACACCGGGGCCGCCAGCCCTTCGACGCGGGCAACCGCACCTTCGTGGCGCCGCACCTGTTCGGCAAGGACGACGCCGCCTACTGGAAGAACTATGACTGGATGAAGGCCGTGGAGGCCGGGCAGAAGTCGCTGAATCTGCCCTTCAGCGGCAAGCTGGAATTCGTGGAGACCGTCTACTACTACCCCATCACCCACCAGGTGGCCCCCAAGGAAAAGTCCGTGGCCTGCGGCGAATGCCACAAGCCTGGGGGCAGCCGCCTTGCCGCCGTGGGCGGGGTGTGGATGCCGGGGCGCGACCGCAACGTGGGCGTGGACGCTGCCGGGTGGATCGCCGTTGCCGGGTCCGTGCTGGCCGTGGGCGTGCACGGGTTCCTGCGCCTGGCCGCGCGTGGCCGCAACAACCGCAAGGAGGACTAGCCATGCACGCCACCGAACGACTCTACCTGTACAGCCGGTTCGAGCGGTTCTGGCACTGGGCGCAGACCGTGCTCATCCTGGTGCTGCTGGTCACCGGCTTCGAAATCCACGGCACCTTCACCCTGCTGGGCTTTGGCCGCGCCTTCGCCGTGCACAACTTCTGCGCGTGGTCGTGGCTGGTGCTGTATGCCTTCATCGTGTTCTGGATGGCCGTCACCGACGAGTGGAAGCACTACGTGCCCACCTTCCTGAAGCTGATGGACGTGGTGCGCTACTACCTTTCCGGCATCTTCAAGGGGGAACCACACCCCGTGCCCAAGAGCGAACGCGCCAAGCACAACCCCCTGCAACGGCTGACCTACCTCGGCATCGTCTCGTTTCTCGTACCGTTCCAGATGATCACCGGGTTTCTCTACTACACCTACAACCAGTGGCCGCAGCTCGGCTTTGCGGGCAGCCTGACCCTGAAGGCCGTGGCCGTGCTGCACACCCTGGGGGCCCTCGCCTTCCTGGCCTTCGTCATCGTGCACGTCTACATGACCACCACCGGCCACACCTTGACCGCGCACATCGCCGCCATGTTCACCGGCTACGAGGATGTGCCCCGCAACGGCGTGAAGCCGGAGGCGTAGAAGAAGAAAACAGAAGGAAAGAATGTGGGGGAGGAGGGAAACTTTGAAAAGTTTCCCTCCTCCCCCACACCCCCTCCACCCTTCCAAACTTTTCCATTGGGGGTGGCCCAGAGGATGAAGACGTCCCGCCTCACATGAAGCGCACCAACTCGAACAGCTTTTTCCGCTGCGTGGCCACTATGTGGTAGAACTGCGTCTGCGGAATGAAGATGTACGGCACATCCTCCGTCCGCCGGTACAGGAAGTGTGACAGGATCATCCGGTTGATGGCCTGATGCCCGATGATCATCACCCCCGGCGCGCCCCCGGCCAGAAACAGCGCCCGGCGCACCCCGCGCTCCACCCGCTCGCGCAGGGTCACGTAGCCCTCGCCGCCCGGATACACGTAGTGAAACTTGTCGCGCTGGCGGGCCGCGAAGGCATCCGGAAACTTGCGACGGATGTCGTCGTACCGCAGGCTCTCGCACTCGCCCGCGTCGATCTCGTCGAACTCCGGCAGGGCCATCACCGTGGCACCCGGACGCGCCTCGCGCATGGGGGCCGCCGTCTGCGCCGAGCGCTTGCGGGTAGAGGTGAAGATGTACGGCACCTCGATATCCGCAAAATGCGCGGCCAGCGCCTTGGCCTGGGCCTGCCCGCGCAGGGTCAGGTCCGAATCGCCGCCAATGCGCCCTTCCACGTTGTAGTAGGTCTCGCCGTGCCGGATCAGGTACAGGTTGCGCACCCACGCGGACACCAGAATGTCCCGGATGCGGTGGTAGTACGGCACCCGCCCGCCTATCTGTTCGCCCACCACGCGGTTTTCCAGCGTATCCACCCGCACCCAGCACGACTCGTCGGCGCACGGGGCATACATGCGCTCGTAGTAGTGGATGCGCTTGGTAAAGCTTTCCATGGCCGCCTGCGTGGTATCCCGCGCGAATTCCGGCATCTGCGTCTTGCGCCGGATGGCCGCGCCCAGCGCCACCGGATCGTCGTTGACGCATTCCACGAACAGCAGCGGATGATCCGTGAGCATGGCCTCTATGGTGGCCCGCCGGGCACGGCTGGCGTTGGTGGCATCCAGAATGGCCACGTGCCCGTTGCCCGCCAGGTAGTCGCGCGCGGCGGCAATGTTCAGCCGGGCTATTTCCTCGCGCCGGGCACGGCCTTCCGCGTTGTCCGGGTCGTAGAATTCCGGGCGGGCGGAATCCACGCCCAGCATGGAGCGACGGATTTCGCCGTTGTTGAACACCTCGACGCGGAAGTCCTCTGCCTCCAGGCCCTCGCGGATGCGGCGGGCCATGGTGGATTTGCCCCGCGCGGGCAGGCCGACCATGACGACGTAGAGCTTGTTCATGTGGAATCCTGTGGGAGGGGGAAAGGTGCACGCAGGGGTATGGAGGCCCGTCCGGCCCCCGATTCTGCCCAGTCCTGCCAGACCCTGTCCAGTCCTGCCAGACCCTGTCCGGGCCTGCCCCATCGGTAACGGCTTCCACGAAGACACACCAGCGTTTTCAACGCGTCCATTGCGCGATTGCGCCCTGCCCCCCGGCGGGCTGAAAACGCCTCGCCTGCCAGC
Source organism: Nitratidesulfovibrio sp. (assembly GCF_040373385.1). NCBI lineage: Bacteria > Pseudomonadati > Thermodesulfobacteriota > Desulfovibrionia > Desulfovibrionales > Desulfovibrionaceae > Nitratidesulfovibrio > Nitratidesulfovibrio sp. Next base: position 88,280 of record NZ_JBDXXH010000011.1, read on the forward strand.
CACCCTGCCGCTCCGCCCCCTACCGAAGACATGCTTTCAATACATTACGAAATACACAAAAAGAAAACCCGCAATGACGGTCGTCACGGTCAGCAGGGCCGCACAGAGTACCTCTCTGCTGGCGACCATCTCTCCGCTGCCCAAATACCCATCGATGGATTCCCAGTTCATGTTGGCATGCATCACGGCCAGCACGGCAAACGCAACCCCTGTAAAAATATGCGCCACAAAAAAAAGATGCATGTAGAAGTTGTCCTCCAATGCTTCGAACACCTGAATCACTACCGCCGTTATCACCAGAACCGCCGCAGTCATCAGCAACCCTACAGAAACGAATTCCCGCTTATTGAACGTTGCCTTGCGTGCTGTACCCATGAGTTTCACCTGATTCGTCTCGTTCATGCATGTTGACATACAAACGCAATGTTGAGTGCGCATCCACTTAGTCGAAGTCGAATGTATAGCTTACGGACAGCAATACTGACGGATTGAACTCGCTCTTCACGATCGGGCTGTCCGCCGCATCGCCCAACAGTTGATCGCCCATCACCATAAGCTTTACATCCCACTTATCCGTAACGGAATAAATGACGCCGACGGTGAAGCCGACGGACTTGATACCGGCGTCCGCATGATGGCGCCTGTGGCCGGAACGCGCGGATTGTGCGGAAGAAACGCCGAAGTAGGTCTCCATGTGTTCTTCATCGGCCCAGGTTGCACCAGCCGACCCCATGACCGTGAACCGCTCGGCAACGGGAAACATGGTGCCCAGTTCCAGCTTTGCCGTCGTGCCGTAATCTTCCGTCCCCGTTGAAATTTTTCCGGACGCAGTGATTTGGCCAAAGCTGTACTCCCCCATCAGGTTGGCCGTCGCACCCCCGTCGATGTCGCCCATGCCGCGCAGGGTATCCCTGTCGTCGTCTTCCTGTCGGCCCGGGGCGTACCCCACCGAGGCGCCAACCTTGTAGTCCTCGCCCATCAGGGGATAACTGCCGATTCCGTCCCAGATGTTCGCGAAGAACAAACCCTCCTTGTAGCTCACGGAAATATCGGGGATTGGCGCGACCTTGTACCTGTCGGAACCTTCATAGGCAGGCCCGTAAAGCGCTCCGCCGCCCACTGAAACTTCCCAGTTCCTCGTGCCCGGTTGTGCGGCGGAACCGTCTTGCTGTTCCGCTTGTCGGGTGGGCCAGCCATCATCCTCGGCATGGGCACTGGCGGACATGGCGGCAAGCATGACGATGCATGCAAACGTGATTGAACGCAGACTGTGCAACATGGGTAGCTCCTTCCTGTTTCGCATGCGAAAGTGCATCGCGGGCATGACCATGACGGTTCTTGCCGCAAGGCACATCCGCCTTGAGGCGGAGTGAACGGAAGACAGCCGCATCACAGACGCACAAGGCCGGACTTCTGGCGCACAGAAGCCCGGCCTTGCGCGAAAACCGGAGGGCATATTGTCCGAAGCTACGTTCAGGAAGAATATATCGCGGACTGAAGCTTGGCGGCTTCCTTCTCCAGCGTCGAAAGGGACTGCTGCAACCGTTTGACCTCGCCCTGCTTCAAAAGGTCGCCTTCAGCCTGGGCCTTGGCCGCCTCCAGGTCGGCCTGCCTGGCTTTGATCGAGTTCTTCTTTGACTGTAGTTGCTCTTTCAGCTCGGCAACCGTTACCGTGGTTGCCGTGCCGGAATCGCCACCGGTAATGCCGCCGCCGTCACCGGCTCCGCCACCGGACTGCCCGGCTTCACCGACGGACGCGCCTGCCTCGCTGGCAGTCTGGTCGGCTTCACCAGTTGTCTGGCCTGCTTCACTGGCAGACGTGCTCGTTTCACCGACAGCCTGCCCCGATCCACCGGCATCGACATCCGGATCGCCGGCACCGTCGCCTTCGGCGGCGATGGCGGACTGCAGCGCCGTGGACTTCCGCTTGCCCTCCGGGGAAATGTCCACCGTGTCCTGCGGCAAAAGGGAACCGGCTTTTTTTCCCCCGGCGGTATCGGCCCCGGCCTGGGAAACGGCTTTCTGCATTTCTTCAATCTCCGGCCATTGTGCGTTGGCAGTTCCGATCTTCATGCAACCGCTCCTTGATAAGGTGTCCGTTTTCGCCGCGCGCAGACAGGGTGTGCCGCCTTGCCCGCTATCCTGACGAAATGTCCCGAAAACGGCTGGAGGCGGACAGCACTGCCCACCGCCGTGCAACAGGGCAACTTCTTTCGGAACCCGGCAGATCCCGCGCAGCATGCGCATGAACATGCAGAAAGACGCCACGCGGCACATCCGCCTCAGGTCGGATTGGGTCCAAAAAAAGGGCCCAATCCGACCTGAGGCGGATGCAATTCCCGAAGGGAGCCTTTATGGGGAGGGATATGAAGAACTGGCGTACGCATTGCCCGGCGTTCATGAAACGCCTGTGGTGCCAGCTTGCCATCAGCTACACCCTGCTGGCCTTCTGCGCACTGACGGTACTCATCCTGCTGCTCTACGGCATGGATGATTACAAGGATTTCCACGCCACGCTCAACCTCGACAGCGTCGGGGAACAGGTGGCCAGCGAAAGACTTACCCTGGCGCAGGGAATCCGCGATGGGGGGAACACCGAATGGCTGGAAAAGGCGCGGGACAACATCGCTAAAAAACTGCTGAACCTGGAACATGGGAGCGGCACTTCGATCTACCGCATCACCAGTTCCAGCCGCCCCGAAGTGTATGTGCAGATTCTGGACAAAAACGGCGAGCTGCTGCTGTCAGACCCGGCCATGCTCCCGGAAAGGGCAGCCACGCAATTCGCCGCGCAGGCTGCATCATCCGCCGCAGGCAGCAACATCAGGAAGCTGGGGGACAATGGCCCCATCTGGGTGGACATGCCCATACCGGACGACGGCAACGAGAGCATCGGACGCGTGCGCGTCCTGTATGTCGCCGAATTCAGCCTGTGGGTACAGTTGCAAAGCCTGCTTGCGTTTCTGCGCTTCGTCTGGGCGCCCATGTTCATCTGTTCCGTTCCCATCGGCATTGCCTGCGGATTCGTGGCATCCCGTTACGTGACACGGCAATTGCGCAAAATGAACGCGGTTACGGAAAGCTGGCGCCAGGGCAATTTCGAGGCGCGCATTGCACTGCCGGATGATGATGTGCTTATCCGGCACAGCCAGCACCTCAACGACATGGCGCAGGATCTGGAGATGTTCCTGCGCCTGAAGCAAGGCCTTGCTGTCAGCGACGAGCGCAATCGCATGGCGCGCGAACTGCACGACACGGTGAAACAGAAACTCTTTGCGCTGGGCTTGCAGTTGGCAACCGCCAAGACAAAGCCCGCCGTGATGGAGGCCGCCCGCGAGCATATCCTTGAGGCAGAGGCCATTACCCGCGAGGCGCAGCACGACCTGACGGAAATCATCACCCAATTGCGCCCCGCCGGAACCGGCGACCTTCCGTTTTACGACCGCATGACCACCCTTGCCGATGATTTCAGGCGGCGCTTTGGCGTGCGTATCGATTTCGACCGGACAGCCCCCATCCAGCCCGCGGCACAGACCGAGCATCATGTGCTGCGCATCGTGCAGGAGGCGCTGATGAATGCGGTGCGCCACGGCAAGGCGTCCCATATCGTGATCACGGGCAGCATCGAACAAGATGCCGCCACACTGACCATTGCCGATAACGGAACAGGGTTCGACACTTCAAAACAGACGGACGGATTCGGCATTACCTCCATGCGCGGCAGGATGCGCGATGTGCCGCGCGGCACGTTCGCACTTGAAAGCACCGCCGGTGAGGGAACCCGAATCCGTCTTGCATGGAAAAACGACACATGCCCGAAATGATTACCCTCATCCTTGCGGACGACCACGAAATGGTGCGCAGGGGGCTGACGGCCTTTCTGGCCACCGCCCCCGACATCGAAGTGATGGCTGTTGCGGCAAGCGGGGCGGAAGCGGTGGACGCGGCCCAAAGGCACGCACCGGACGTGGTGCTGCTTGACCTGTTCATGCCGGACCAGCCCGCCGTGGACACCGTGCGCCAGATCAAGAAAGCCAGCCCGCGCAGCCAGATCATCGTGGTCACTTCACATGAAGGCGACGAGCACGTGGTGCCGGTAACGCAGGCCGGGGCCATCTCGTATATCCTGAAGGACACGACGCCCGAATATCTTGTCCTTGCCGTGCGCAAGGCTGCGGCGGGAGAAGGCACGCTGAGTCCGCGCATTGCCAAGGCGCTCATGACCGTCGTGGCGCAGACCCGCTCGCAAGCAGTGAAGACGGACCAGTATCATGAAGAACTGTCCGAACGCGAAATGGAAGTGCTGCACTGCATCGCGGAGGGGCTTTCAAACATGAAAATCGCGGAACGCCTTAAAATATCGGAAAAAACCGTCAAATCGCATGTGGGCAACATCCTGAGCAAGCTTTACCTGAACGATCGCACGCAGGTTGCCGTCTATGCATGGCGTGAAGGGATCGTCAAAGGGTAGCCGCTGCTTCGTTGGTAACAGCCAGACATGACCGTCGGCCTGTTCCGTTTCGATGCCCATGAGCCCGGTTGAGGACTCGTTTGCACTTGCAGCAAAACGGCGTTTCCCGCTTCGTCCAAGGACCGGGAGGGGGCGCAGATCAGGCCGTGACGCCCCCACGCCATCTCCCCCGCCGCATCAGCGCTCCCCATCCCCCCTCCCCCCCCATCCACTTGACGCCACCCGCCCGGCATGCCAACAGAATTTCACGGCGGGGTTCGCCTTGCCCCTCTCCCCCCCCACGGGGCACAACCACCCGCCCCATCCACGCCATACCCCGACACCCGCCGATCATCCGGCAGGAGGCCGCCCATGTATGCCATCAACTATCTGCTGAACCTGTGCGGCATGGCCATGCTGGCCGGGGCCGCCTTCAACTGGCTGCGCTGGCGCTCGGGCAACCAGGCGGCGGGCATGCGCGCGCGCAGCCTGGCCGTGGGCGGGGCCATGCTGCTGGTGTTCGGCAACCTGGTGTCCCCCATCGAAACCAAGGTGGTGCAGCCGGTGAACGCCACCGCGCCCGTGACCCAGTCGCAGCAGGTGGAACCCCAATCCGCCGCTCAGCCCGCGCCCCAGACTTCTCCCCAGTCCCCCGCCGCCCCGGCACAGCCGGACCAGCCCGCCAAATAGTTCGCCAAACGCAAAGGCGGCCCGGCATGCCGGGCCGCCTTTTACCGCCTTCTCCCTTCATCTTGCCCGCGCGCCTACTCCACGCCGCGTTCACGCAGGAAGGCCTCGTACCGCTTGTCCACCTTCATGATGTGCGACACCAGCCAGTCCACCAGTCCGCGCAGTATTTCCATGACCACCGTGGGGTTGCCGCCCGCCGCCTGCTTTTCCCACTCCAGCACCCGCTGCACGAAACGTCGGTGCACGTCCTTGTGCTGCGCTGCTTCCGGGTAGCCGTGCAGGTCGAACAACCGTTCCTCGTACCCGAAGTGCTCCACGGTGTAGGCCTTCAACTGCCCGAACACCTCGAGCACGGCGGCCATGTCGCTGGTGCGCGCGGCGCGGTGCACGGCGTTGATGTAGTCCACCAGCTTCTTGTGCTGCACGTCGATGCTGGACAGGTTGGACAACTCGTCGGTCCAGCGGATCAGGGTCTCGTCGCTGGCATCGGACATCAGGGCCACGCCGTCCTCCCCGGCGCAAATGACCTCGACCATCGAGAACATTTCCTGCACCTGGGCAAAGATGTCGTTGAGCGTGCCGGTGAAGCGGGTCATGGCCGCGGCGGTTTCCCCGGCGATGCGGTTCACCTCGTCCACGCTGCGCCCCACCACCTCGCTGGCGGCCGCCTGCTGGCCGTTGGCGGCGGCGATGGACTGGACCATGCCCGCCGTTTCGTCCACCTGCGAGACGATGCGGGCCATGGCCTGCCCGGCGGCCTCTGCCGACTCGGCGGATGCCGTGGCATCGCGGGCGGCCTGTTCCACGGCGGCGATATTCTCCCGCGTGTGGCCCTGAATGCGCGCCACCGTCTCGCCCACTTCGCGGGTGGCGGTCATGGTCTTTTCGGCCAGCTTGCGCACCTCGTCGGCCACCACGGCGAAGCCGCGCCCGGCGTCACCGGCGCGGGCCGCCTCGATGGCCGCGTTCAGCGCCAGCAGGTTGGTCTGGTCGGCGATGTCCGAAATCAGCGACATGACCTGCCCGATGTTCTCGGCCTCCACGCCAAGGCGCCCCATGGCCTCGTTCAGCCGCTGGATGCGTTCGCGGATGCCGTTGATGGCCGCCACGGTCTCGCGCATCCCGCGCGCGCCGTCGTCCGCGTTGCCCCGCGAAAGGTCCGCCTGCTCGGCGGCCCTGCGGGCGTTGTCGGTGACGTTGGCCACGGTCACCCGCATGTCGGCCACGGCCTCTGCCGTTTCGTCCATGCGCTGGCGCTGGGTTTCCACCCCGCCGGTGACGGTGTGCACCTGGCTGGTCAGGTCGGCGATGGAGTGCGAGACATGCTCCGACACGGTGCGCGTCTTGCCCGCCGCGCCGGTCATACGCTCCATCAGGCGCTTGATGCGCGTCTCGGATGCGGTGGCGTTCTTCATGGCGTCCTGGGCTTCGCGGGCCATGCGCGCGGCTTCCCGCCCCTGGGCGTCGGCCTCTTCGATGCGCTGGCGCAGGTTCTGCACCATGCGCTCGATGGAGTGACGCAAGGCGTCCAGTTCCGGGGGATATGCACCTTCGGGGTGCGTATCCAGATCGCCCTTCGCCACGTCACCCGCATAGGCGCACAGCCTGCGCAGCGGCGTGGAGATCGTGGCCACCAGCATGAAGGCAAATGCCGAACCCAATGCCACCGCCAACAGCAGGACGATGGCGACGCCGGTCAGCATCCTGTGCTCTGCCTTGTCGCTCACGGCGGCTATGTCACTCGCGGCGGCAAGCGCTTCATCGGTGTCTATTTCCGCGACAAGCCCGTAGGACAGCCCGTCGATATGCAACGGTTGCCACGAAGCAAGGACGGTCTTTCCCCGGTAGTCGGTACCGGTTCCATCTCCGGTATCGCCTGCCAGGGCCTTGCGCGCGACTTCCGTGTCCACGGTGTCCGCAAGCATGGTCCGCCTGTCCGATGCGCGCAGCACGGACCGTGTCTTCCTGTCGCTGCCGACAAGATAGGTTTCGCCGGTCTTGCCAAGGCCCACGTCCCCCCACTTGCCTTCGGAGGTCATGATGCGGTTGATGCCGGTCTCGTTGATGCGGAAGGCAAGCACGGCCAGCACCTTGCCGTCGCCATCCCGCACCGGGGTGGCCATGAAGGCAGAAGGCGCGTTGCGGGCAGGTTCGTACGGGGCGAAGTCGCCCAGTTCCACGGGATAGGACCCCGGCACCGCAGTTTTTCCCGAATGGTTGGCCATTACCCGGCGAAAGACCTCTGCCAATCCGGAATCCTTGTAGGGACCGGTGAGCAGCGAGGTGGCGAAGTCCGGCTGCTTGCACACGCTGTACATGATGACGCCCGTAGCAGGTTCCACAAGCAGGATGTCCCCGTAGTTGAACGTCTGCACGAACTGCCGCAGGAAGGGGTGATAGCGGGCATGCAGCGCATTGTACGTGATGCGCAGCGGGTGTTGGGTAAGGTTCTGGCGCTGGTCGGGCGGGTTGGGGTTGCCCGGCGCAACGGCGTACATGGCTTGCAGCAGGATGCCGCTGGTCGTTTCCGGCAGGTAGCGTTCCGGGGCGCGTGCGGCATGGCCGGGGGGGTACGGGGCAAAGGGGGCACCCAGGTAGTCCGCACCGGCATAGCCTTGCAACAGGGCACTCCTGGCCCCTTCGGGCGTCAGTTGCCCCTGCGACTCCCGATCCGCGGCGTGGAACGCCGAAGGTATCTCCCGCGCGACGTCGTGCACGGCAATGTCCGCAGCCAGCGTATGTAGCTGGTTGCGCATGCGGCGGAACATATCCTCCACGTGCAATGCCTTGGAGCTGCGGATGCTCGACAATTGGTCCGTGGCCCGCTGCCGTATGGCCGTCACGCCCGCAGCATTGACGCTGCGCATGGCATCAGAACCGAAATACCACAGCAGCCCTGCCGTCAGCAGGCAGGTAAGCACCTGGGCACCAATGAACCCCCCAAGCAATTTCAAACGCAGCGTCATGCCATCCCCTCGTCGTTCCGGTCGTCGGGCCAGGGCGAAAGGCGTCCGGCCTCCGCACTGTCAATATAAGGGAGGGCGGGGGAGAAGGAGCAATGATTAGACTGCGCGGGGCGTGATAATTCGCGGGGTGCCGCCTTGAACGGGGGCTGGACGCGTGCCGCATGAACGGAAAAGGGGCGTGCCATCTGAGAGGGGTGGCGAGGCAGGCAGGCGGCCCCGCGCATGTGCAGCGCCCCGCGCCGCCGGATGAACCGGAACGGGCGGGGCGCGTTCAGTGCGGATGCGTGCGGCGCGGGCTAGCTCTTGCCGCCCGCAAAGGCGGGCCACATTTCCAGCAGGCGGCGCAGGGCCTTGCCCCGGTGGCTGCGGGCGTTCTTTTCGTCGCGGGTAAGGGTGGCGGCGGTGCGGCCCAGCTCCGGGTCGAAGAACAGCGGGTCGTAGCCGAAGCCGTTGTCGCCCTGCGGGGCGGCGGCCACGCGGCCTTCCCAGGCCCCGGCGGCGGTGATGTGGCGCCCGTCCGAGGCGCAGGCGGCTATCACCGAACGGAACCGCGCCGTGCGCTGCGCATCGGGCACGTCGGCCAGGGCGGCCAGAAGTTTTTCGTTGTTGCGGGCGTCGGTGGCGGGCACGCCGTCTTCGGCGGAATAGCGGGCGGAATACACGCCGGGTGCACCGCCAAGGGCGTCCACCTCCAGCCCGGAATCGTCGGCCACGGCGATGCGGCCCGTCAGTTCGGCCACGGTGCGCGCCTTCAGCAGGGCGTTTTCCTCGAAGGTGGTGCCGGTTTCTTCGATTTCGCCGATTTCGGGATAGGCGTCGAGGCCGACCACGGTGACACCGGTATCTTGCAGCATGTCGTTCAGTTCGCGGATCTTGCCCGCGTTGCGGGTGGCCAGCACGATGACGGCGGTGTCATTGGTAATGTTCGGGGGGGTGCTGTTCGGAGGGGTAATGTTCGTGGGGGTGCTGTTCGGGGGGGTGGTCATGGCGTGTCGATGATGTTCGAGGTTGGGGTGAAGGCGGCGGGCAGCCCCACGGCACGGGCCAGGCAGAAGGCCGCCGGGCGCGGGGGCATGCGAAAGCCGCGCGGTGCGCATTGTGCGGAAGAATCGGCCCGGAGGCAATAGCGTGCCGACAGGCTGCGGGCAGAGCCCGGCGTGGCCAGACTGGCCAGATTGGCCAGACGGGACAGGGCCGGGCCAGACGGGCCGACGTGTGGTCAGCCCCTCATGCCCTCGCCCGCCGGGTCGTCCCGCGCGGGTTCCGTCGATTGCGGCACGGCCAGCAGCGGCAGCAGATACAGGGTGATGGTGGTGCCCTTGCCCACCTGGCTTTGCAGGTCCACCTTGCCGCCCATTTCCTCGATGATCTTGCGGCTCATGGCCAGGCCGATGCCCGCGCCCTTCTCCTTGGTGGAGAAGAACGGGCTGAATATCTTGTCGTGCAGTTCCGGCGGAATGCCCACGCCCGTGTCCGCCACGGCCACATACACATGCTGCTGGTTCATGCCGGTGCGCACGGTCAGGCGGCCACCGTCGGGCATGGCTTCCTGCGCGTTCTTCACCAGGTTGATCAGGCACTGCTTGAGCATTTCGCCGTCGCCGTGGGCCTTGGGGATATCCAGCGCAAGCTGCATGTCCACCGTGATGCGCCGCTGGTCGAAGCCCATGCTCATCAGTTCCATGGTCTGGCGGGACAGCAGGTTCAGGTCCACTTCGCCCGTGCGGGGCGAGGTGGGCCGGGCAAAGTTGAGGATGGACTTCAGGATGGTGTCCAGCCGCCGCGACTCTTCCAGAATCACCTGCACCTTGCCACGCGCGGCCTCGTCCAGCGAGGGCGAGCGCAGCAGCGAATTGGCAAAGCCGCCGATGGCGAACAGCGGGTTGCGGATCTCGTGCGCCACGTAGGTGGACAGTTCGCCGATGGCGGCCATCTTTTCGGCCTGTTGCAGGCGGATTTCCATGTTGGTGCGGTTGGTGATGTCGCGCCGCATCTCGATGACCCGCGTCAGTCGGCCCGCATCGTCGGTGACCGGGTAGGTGTACACCCGGAAATACTGCACCCGGCCATCGTCGTTGACCCTGGTGTGGATGCGCTCCGCCTTGTGCCCGGTGCTCACGGTTTCGCGAAAGGTGCAGCCGCCGTGTTCGGGCGGGCAGCAGAAAGAGGCGCCGTCCAGTTGCCAGCAGCAGGTGCCGATCCAGTCGTCCTTGGTGCCGCCCTTGCGTTGCAGGATGTTGCGGTTCAGGTCCACGATGCGGCCTTCGGTGTCCAGCAGCAGGATGTCCTCGTCCACCTGGTCGATGAGCGTGGCGAACAGGTCGCGCGCCTCGCGCAGGTGCAGGTTGCAGGTGGAGCACAGCTTTTCCGAGGCCAGCATTTCCCACACCCACAACGCGCCGCCCGCGTCCAGCAGCGAAACCCCGGCGGGGGCCGCCGCGCGCAGGTCGGCCATGTGGCGGCCATCGTCGGTCAGGTCGATGACCAGGCGCAGTTCGGGCCGGGCCGCGAACAGGGCGGCGGCGTCATCGAAGCGGGGCACCCCCCCGGGCGCGGGCGGCGCGGGGGGCAGGCCCGCGCGGGCCTCCAGCACGGCGAGGGGCGGTGAAGTGGGCAGCGGCGTGCGGCACTCGTGCGGCGTACCCGTGGCATCGGGTGCGCTCAGCGGCTGGCAGGCGTGATGTGCCAACGCTTCGTGGTCCTGCCCGGTCAGCAGCATGCCCGCCAGATGCACCCACGGAAAGCCCTGGAGAAAATCGGGGCGTTGCAGCAGCCCGGCCACCGGGCGCAGGGCGCGGCCCACCCCGGCCAGCGCCACGGGAAAGGGGCGGCGCGGCGCAGCGTACCCTTCCGTTTCGCCCAAGGCAGCGGCACCGACGGGGGGCACGTCTCTTTCGCCCTGTCCGGCATGCATCTGGCCGCATTCGGGACAGCCGGTCGAGGGACGGGACGGTGCATCGCCGGGTTCCGGCGTGGCGGTGTGCGGTGTGCGGGGGCCGGAAGAGGGCTGCGTGGTCATGCGGGGCTCCTTGGGCCGGGGAGTGATGGCGGCGGACGTCCTGCGCGAATGCCGGGATGGAGCATGCTCCACGCCCGGCCTGCCGGACGCGGGGCTTGCGCCCGGCGCACATTGCGGGTACGCGGCACCCAGCACCACGCCCACGGGCCATTCTGCGGTTTCCGCCGCAGGCGTCCGAAGGCGCATCGGCTTCCGTGGCACGGCATGTGCCGCCACGGGGCGTGTGGTACCCTCCATCCTTCCCATACCCGGAACGTCATCCAATGATAAGTGTTTATTCCGTCAGCCTTGGCTGCCCCAAGAACCGCGTGGACACCGAACGCCTGCTGGGCGCGCTGGGCACCCCCGTGCATCCCGTGGCCAGCATGGCCGAGGCCGACGTGGTGCTCGTGAATACCTGCGGCTTCATCCTTCCCGCCGTGGAAGAATCGGTGCGCACCGTGGTGGAGGCCGTGGACGAGATTTCCGGCCTGGCCCGGCGGCCCCTGCTGGCCGTGGCCGGGTGCCTGGTGGGCCGCTACGGCGAGCGCGATCTGGCCGCCGAACTGCCGGAGGTGGACCTGTGGCTGCCCAACCAGTCCATCGAGACATGGCCGGACCTGCTGGCACGGGCCGTGGGGGGCAGGATGACAGGGGTGACCGGCGCTGGCACCGTGGCGCCCGGCTACGCGGGGGGCACGCGGCTTCTGTCCACCGGGCCGTCGTACGCCTGGCTGAAGATCAGCGACGGGTGCCGCCACAACTGTTCGTTCTGCACCATCCCTTCCATTCGCGGCGCGCACCGCTCCACCCCGGCGGCGGAACTGGAACGCGAGGCGCGGCAACTGCTGGGCATGGGCGTGCGCGAACTGATCCTGGTGGCCCAGGACGTCACCGCCTGGGGCGGCGATCTGGATGGCGCAAGCGGCAAGGGCGACCTGCGCCCCCTGCTGGACCGGCTGCTGCCGCTGGCGGGGCTGGACCGGCTGCGCCTGATGTACCTGTACCCCGCCGGACTCACCGACGACCTGCTGTCCTACCTCGCGGCGGCGGGCGCGCCTTTCGTTCCCTATTTCGACGTGCCCCTGCAGCACGCCCACCCCGACGTGCTGGGCCGCATGGGGCGCCCATTCGCCCGCAACCCCCGCGTGGTGGTGGAACGCATCCGCAAGCACTTTCCGGACGCGGCCCTGCGCACGTCCATCATCGTGGGCTTTCCCGGCGAGACGGAAGAACACTACGCCGCGCTCACCGACTTCGTGGTGGAGACGCGCTTTCATCACCTTGGCGTGTTCGCCTACCGGGCGGAAGAAGGCACCCCCGCCGCCGCCATGCCCGACCAGGTGGACGACAAGGTGAAGGAATGGCGGCGCGATGCGCTGATGGAAGTGCAGGCCGAAATCAGCGAGGAGATCATGGAATCCTACGTGGGACAGCGATTGCCCGTGCTGGTGGACGCCCCCCACGACGAATGGCCCGGCCTGCACACCGGCCGCACCTGGTTCCAGGCCCCGGAGATAGACGGGGTGACCTACGTGAGCGGGGCAGGGGTGGTGCCCGGCGCGCTGGTGGAGGCGGACATGGTGGAAGCCCGGACCTACGATCTGGTGGCCCTGGCCGAGCCGGAAGACTAGGTGCGGTTTCCGGAACGCCCCTTTGTCCCTTGCCTTGCGCTATTCTCCCTTGGCTTCCGGCCCGAAGGGCGCGGGCGCGGTACGCGGGCGTCCGGTGGTACGCGGGTGCCTTTCCCCGGCGGGGGCGTGTCCGTATGCTGGCGACGCATGCGCATCGCAGCCGTGATGCAGACACCCTTTCACGCTTCGGGGAGTGGACATGACCTATTCGCATGAACGGGCGCTGGAACTGCTGCGCGCCGGGTCCGGGCTGGCCGGGGCGGAATTCCGGGACGGGCAGGAAGACGCCATCCGGCACGTGGTGGAAGGCCGGGGGCGCCTGCTGGTGGTGCAAAAGACGGGCTGGGGCAAGAGCTTCGTCTATTTCATTGCCACACGCATGCTGCGCGACGCCGGTCAGGGGCCCGCGCTGCTGGTGTCGCCCCTGCTGGCGCTGATGCGCAACCAGATCGCCGCCGCCGAACGCATGGGCGTGCGGGCCGCCACCATCAACTCGGACAACCGGGACGACTGGGCGGACGTGGAGGCGCGGCTTGCCCGGGACGAGGTGGACATCCTGCTCATCTCGCCGGAGCGGCTGGGCAACGACTGGTTCCAGGCGCAGGTGCTGGGCCCGGTGGCGGATCGGGTGTCGCTGCTGGTGGTGGACGAGGCGCACTGCATTTCCGATTGGGGGCACGACTTTCGGCCACACTACCGGCTGCTGGGGCGCATGGCCGCCAACCTGCCCCCCACCGTGCGCCTGCTGGCAACCACGGCCACCGCCAACGACCGGGTCATGGCCGACCTGGCCACCGTGCTGGGGCCCAGGCTTGCGGTATCCAGGGGCAACCTGAACCGCAACTCGCTGACGCTGCAAACCATCCGCCTGCCGGACCGGGCCGGGCGCCTGGCCTGGCTGGCCGAGCGGCTTGACGAACTGGACGGGCACGGCATCATCTACACCCTGACGGTGCGCGATGCCGGGCTGGTGGCGGCATGGCTGCAACAGCGCGGGTTCAACGTGGCGGCCTACACGGGCGAAACCGGCGAGGACCGGGAACGCCTGGAGCAGGAACTGCTGCACAACCGGGTCAAGGCCCTGGTGGCCACCACGGCGCTGGGCATGGGCTACGACAAGCCGGACCTTGCCTTCGTCATACATTTCCAGACGCCGGGGTCGGTCGTGGCGTACTACCAGCAGGTGGGCCGCGCCGGACGCGCCCTGCCCGCCGCCTACGGCGTGCTGCTGAGCGGGCCGGAAGAAGACGACATCAACGACTGGTTCATCCGCAGCGCCTTTCCCACCCGCGCCGAGGTGCAACAGATTCTGGATGCCCTGGAAGGCGCGCCGGACGGGCTTTCGACCCCGGAACTGATGATCCGCGTGAACATGGGCAAGGGCCGCATCGACAAGGGCATCACCCTGCTGTCGCTGGAATCGCCCGCGCCCATCGCCAGGCAAGGCACCAGGTGGCAATTGACGGCGGCGCCGCTGTCCGAGGCGTTCTGGCAGCGGGCGGAACGCCTGACGGCGCTGCGCCATGCGGAAAACGCGCAGATGCAGGAATACGTGGACCTGCCCTTCGGGGGGCACATGCAGCATCTGGTGCGGGCGTTGGACGGGGACGTGGCGGACATCACGCCCCCCACGCTGCCGCCCCTGCCGGAAGCCGCAGACCCCGCGCTGGTGCACGAGGCCATGGCGTTCCTGCGCCGGGGCAACATGCCCATCGAACCCCGGTTGCAGTGGCCCGTGGGCGGCATGCCGCATTGCGATGTCCGGGGCAGGATTCCCGCCGCCGAGCGGGCGATGCAGGGCATGGCCCTGAGCGCGTGGTGCGATGCAGGCTGGGGAACCACGGTGCGGCAGGGAAAGCACCGGGACGGGCGCTTTGCCGATGAACTGGTGGACGCCTGCGCCGCCATGGTACAGGGATGGGATCCCCAGCCCGCGCCGCAATGGGTGACCTGCATCCCTTCGCTGCGCCACCCGGACCTGGTGCCGGACTTCGCGCGCCGTCTGGCAGCACGGCTGGGCTTGCCGTTTGTTCCGGCATTGGAGAAGACGGAAGACAGGCCGGAGCAGGCAACCATGGGCAACAGCGTGCAGCAGGCGCGCAACGTGGACGGTTCGCTGGGCCTTGCCGATGTTCCCCTGCCCGCCGGCCCCGTGCTGCTGGTGGACGACATGGTGGATTCGCGGTGGACGCTGACCGTGGCCGCCTGGCTGCTGCGCCGGGGCGGCAGCGGAGAGGTGTGGCCGGTCGCGCTTTCCCGGACAGGTCAGGGATAGATGAACGACACCCTTTCGCTGAATACCAGGGCCATCCTGCTGCTGACGGCCCCACTGCTGGTGGGGTCGGGTTCCATGGGCTACGGCGGCCCGGCCGCGGAAGTGCTGCACCTTGGCGAGTACAAGCGCCTTGCCCGTCGCCTGCGCGAGCTTTCCCGCCAGCCCGCCGACCTGCTGGCGGCGGACGGGGAGGCGCTGTGCGCGGACTGCGCCGACATCGTCGAGCCGGAGCGCCTGCGGCGGCTGCTGGGACGCGGCTTTCTGCTGGGGCAGGCGGTGCAACGCTGGCAGGCCAGGTCCATCCGGGTGGTCAGTCGTGCCGACGCCGCATATCCCGCCCGCCTGAAGGGCCGGTTGAAGGAAAACAGCCCCCCGGTCCTGTATGCCTGCGGCAACCTGTCGCTGCTCGAACGGGAAGGGCTGGCCGTGGTCGGCTCGCGCAATGCGGACGATGCCCTGCTGGACTACGCGGCGGGTGTGGGCGGTCTGGCCGCCGCAGCAGGGGTGGTGCTGGTATCCGGCGGCGCGCGGGGCATCGACGAGGCGGCCACCGGCGGAGCACTGGCAGCGGGCGGCACGGCGGTGAGCGTGCTGGCCGAAGGGCTGGAGCCGCGCGCCCTGCGCCGTGAAAATCGCAACGCCATAGCGGAAGGTCGCCTGCTGCTGCTTTCGCCGTATGACCCCAACGCGGCCTTCAACGCGGGCAACGCCATGCAGCGCAACAAACTCATTCATGCGCTGTCGAACGCGGCACTGGTGGTCTGCTGCGATGCGGGCAGGGGCGGCACCTGGGCCGGAGCGCAGGAGCAGTTGGACACGCTGCGGCTGGTGCCGGTCTACGTGCGCGCCACAGGCACGCGCCGTGACGGGCTGGAGGCGTTGAGCGCCAAGGGGGCGCACCCCTGGCCGGAACCCGCCGACCCTGCCGCGCTGACGGCACTGCTGCGCCACCCCGTTGCCGCGCCGCCCAGGGTGCAGGCGCTGTCGCTGCTGGATGCCGCCGCGACGACGCCCCCGGAACCCACCACCGAATAAGGCGTACCAGCGGGCACGGGGCGCCCCGACGAAGCGACAGGTCTGTCCGGGGCGTAACGGGCTGAGCCCCAGCCATCCGTCCAACCGTGCGGGGAGCCGTTCGCGCAGCCGCCCTCCCGGCAACGGGACGGGCTTGCGGCAGTGCCGCTGCCCCCGGTCGATGAACTTCCGGTACTGGTCCACCGGGTGCGGCCGCAGTTGTTGCACACCCCGAAGAAAGAGGACGAGGTGCCCGCCGCGCTGGGAGTGGCCGCCGGGCTGGCTCGTGCCTGGCTGGAATTGCTGCTGGCCTGGGGGGGTGCTGGAAAAGGGCGGGCACCCCGTGACGTACAGCCTGAAACACCGCCCGCAACCCTGACGGCGTTCTGCCGCGCTTCATGGCGACAGGCATGGCGTCTGGGCATAGCGGCTGGCATGGCGTCTGGCATGGCGTCTGGGCATGGCGGATACGCGCACCGTGCCACCCTTGTTCCCGTCGCGCCCCACCGTCTCTTTCTTTCCCGCCACCTGTCCGCCGCGGCTCGCGCGGTTGTCATTCCCGGGGCATTCTGCTATGCAGACCAATCCCGCTCTTTGGGCGGGAAAATTTGCGTCGGTTGGAGGAAACGTATGACAGCAACCCCCGAAAACATGGAAAACGCCGCTCTTGAAATGGATCTGAGTTTCGAGAGCGCCCTCGAGAATTACCTCAGCTCCGATTTCGGCGACCTTGAAGAAGGGTCGATCATCAAGGGCGAGGTGGTTCGCGTGGATGAGGA
Organism: Nitratidesulfovibrio sp.; assembly: GCF_040373385.1. NCBI lineage: Bacteria > Pseudomonadati > Thermodesulfobacteriota > Desulfovibrionia > Desulfovibrionales > Desulfovibrionaceae > Nitratidesulfovibrio > Nitratidesulfovibrio sp. Next base: position 105,086 of record NZ_JBDXXH010000011.1, read on the forward strand.
CAGCGTCCTCATCGACGTGAACTTCAAGTCCGAAGGGCAGATTTCCGCTTCCGAGTTCAGGGACAGCACCGGCAAGGTCAACATCGCCGTGGGCGACAAGGTGGACGTCTTCGTCGTTCGCAAGAACGAGATGGAAGGCACCATCACCCTGTCCTTCGAGAAGGCCAAGCGCATGCAGCTCTTCGACAAGCTCGAAGAGATTCAGGAAAACAACGGGGTCATCACCGGCCGCATCGTGCGTCGCATCAAGGGTGGCTACACCGTCGATCTCGGCGGCGTCGAAGCCTTCCTGCCCGGTTCGCACGTGGACCTGCGCCCCGTCCCCGACATGGACGCGCTGGTCAACCAGGAATACGAATTCCGTGTTCTCAAGATCAACCGTCGGCGCAGCAACGTCATCGTTTCCCGCCGCGTCCTGCTTGAAGAGGAACGCGATTCCAAGCGTCAGGATCTGCTGCGCACTCTCGAAGAGAACCAGATCGTCACCGGCAAGGCCAAGAACATCACCGAATACGGCGTGTTCGTGGACCTTGGCGGGCTGGACGGCCTGCTGCACATCACCGACATGTCCTGGAAGCGCATCCGTCACCCGAAGGAACTGGTCACCCTTGGCCAGGAACTGCAACTGAAGGTGCTCTCCTTCGACCGCGACAACCAGAAGGTGTCGCTGGGCATGAAGCAGCTGGTGGCCGACCCCTGGCAGGACATCACCGCCAAGTACCCCGAAGGCGCCAAGCTGCAGGGCCGCGTGACCAACCTGGTGGACTACGGCGCGTTCGTCGAGCTGGAGCCCGGCGTGGAAGGCCTGGTCCACATTTCCGAAATGTCGTGGACCCGCAAGCTGCGTCATCCGTCGCAGATGGTGCGCGTGGGCGACGAAGTGGAAGTGGTCATCCTCGGCGTCGATCAGGACAAGAAGCGCATCTCCCTCGGCATGAAGCAGGTCAAGCCGAACCCGTGGGAAGTTGTGGCCGAAAAGTACCCTGAAGGCACCGTCCTTGAAGGCGTGATCAAGAACATCACCGAATTCGGCATGTTCATCGGCATCGAGGACGGCATCGACGGCCTGATCCACGTGTCCGACATCAGCTGGACCAAGAAGATCCGCCATCCCAACGAAGTGTTCAAGACCGGTGACGTGGTGCAGGCCAAGGTGCTGACCGTCGACCAGGAGAACGAAAAGTTCACCCTCGGCATCAAGCAACTGACCGAAGACCCGTGGACCCACGTGCCTTCGCGCTACCCGGTGGGTGCGCTGATCGAAGGCACCGTGACCAACATCACCGACTTCGGCCTGTTCGTTGAAGTGGAAGAAGGCATCGAAGGCCTGGTCCACGTCTCCGAAATCAGCCAGAAGAAGATCAAGTCGCCCTCCGAGATGTTCAAGGAAGGCGTGGTCATTCAGGCCAAGGTCATCCACGTCTCCGCCGAAGAACGTCGCCTCGGGCTGTCCATCAAGCAGCTCAAGGACGAGGAAGAACGTCGCAAGCCCAAGGAATTCCGCGCCGGCCCCGCTGATACGGGCGGCCAGAACCTTGGTGACCTGCTGAAGCAGAAGCTGGAAGAGGATGCTTCCGACAGCTAGACCCTCCTTCAGCCAGCGGCATCCGTTCATCTTCGGATTCCTGCTCATTCTGGCGGCCGTTGCCCTCTTCATGGGGGCTTCGGCCGCCTTGCGCCATCTGACCGGCGGCGCGGGTCCGTTCGCGGGCCCGCGCGTCGGGGTGGTGCGGGTTGAAGGCATGATCACCGACATTTCCAAGACCACGGCGTGGATGGATACGCTGCGCGACGATCCCACGGTGCGCGGCGTGCTGCTGCGGGTGGATTCGCCGGGCGGCGGCGTTGCCGCATCGCAGGAACTGCTGGAGGCCGTGCGCCGCATGTCCAGCGTGAAGCCGGTTGTCGTGTCCATGGGTACCGTGGCCGCGTCCGGCGGGTACTACATCTCGCTGGGGGCCACGCGCGTCATCGCCAACCCCGCCACGCTCACCGGCTCCATCGGCGTGAAGATGGAACTGCCCAACGTGCAGGGCCTGATGGACAAGCTGGGCCTGGCCCGGCAGACTCTGGTTTCCGGCGACATGAAGGACGCAGGTTCCCCGTTCCGGGCCATGACCCCGCAGGAGCGCGAGTACCTGCAAGCGCTGGTCATGGACATGTACGACCAGTTCGTGACCGAGGTGGCCAATTCGCGCAACCTGCCGGTGGAAAAGGTGCGCGCCGTGGCCGACGGCCGGGCGCTGACCGGGCGGCAGGCCCACGAACTGGGACTTGTGGACGCCCTGGGCAGCATGGACGTGGCCCTGACCGACTTGCAGCAGCTTTGCGGCATCACGGAGCGGCCAGTGCTGGTGGAACAGCCCAAGCCTTCCTCGTGGCTGCGCGACGCGCTGGAAACGGTACTGGACCTGCAACCGGCGTCGCGGGTGGTTACGCCCGGTTTCCTGTACGCATATTAGCCGCAACGGCAAAGCATCGAAGCAAATGTTCCGCCCCTGCCGCCCACGCCGCAGGGGCTTCCGTTTTGGGGCGGCCCAGCATGTATGGTTCGCAGCACAAGAGAGTGGTCATGAATTCGGGAACCGGGAGACAGCCGTGATCAAGCTCGATGCCGCATACCACCAGCCCTTCACTTTCGCGGTAGCCCCGGCGTGTACCGCCCATCAGGATCGGCTGGCCCGCTGCCTGCGGCTGGAGGCGGCCTGCTTCGCCGCGTGGCCCGCGCAGGAGGAAGAACGGCGGGGCAACCTGCTGCTGCGCGCGGCCGGGGGCTATTCCATGCGCATCAACAGCGGCGTGCCGTTGCTGCCTGCGGGCACTGGCGTTGCGTGGGACGAAGGCCACGTGCGTGATGCCGAGGCATGGTTCGCCGCGCGGGGCCTGCCCGCGCAATTCAGGGTGCCGGAGCCGCTGGAAGGCGAGGCGACGGAATGCGCTGCCGAAATGGCCGGACGCGCCGCAACGGTGGCACCCCATTGCGACGCGGGATGCGGCCTTGATCCCGTGCTGGCCGCCATGGGCTACACCGCCACCGACCCCACGCTGGTGCAGGAACTGAACCTGGTGAACTGGGCCGAGGGCGCGGAAACCGCCCCCCATGGTTCCGCAGTCCGGTCCGTGACAACGTCCACCGTGCCCACCACGCCCTCACCATCCCGGCAGTGCGCCATGGTGGACCACGCCGCATGGCTGGCCGCAGAGGGTGCAGTGCGTGGCCGCACCGGCAGCGCCACGGAAAATCCCGTGCTGCGCATTCTGCTGGCCACCCTTGGTTCCGCCGGTATGACATGGCTGCTGTCCGTGAACGGGCAGCCCGCCGTCTGCGGCCTTGGGGTGCGCACGGGCGACGATTACGGCATCTTCGCCGTGGTGGCCCGCCCGGACCTGCGGCGGCAAGGCCACGGACGCGCACTGGTTGCCGCCATGCTGATGGCTGCCCGGCGTGAGGGCGCACGCAACGCCTGGTTGCAGGTGGGGCAGGGCAATGCGCCCGCCCGCGCGCTGTACGAGGGGCTTGGGTTCACCACCAGCTACGGGTACTGGTACCGCGTGCTGCGGTGACGCTGTCGTGCGGGAACGGTGCTGTCCCATACGTTTCCGCCTGGCCTCGCCCGGCAGCGCTCGGCTTGGCCCGGCCCCGTTTGTCCCAGTCCGGCCCCGCGTACCTCCCCTCCCGATGCGCAGCACCTCGCGCCCCTTCCCGCTACCACCCTGTCTACGCGCATGGCGCGCGGTTTCCGTTCATGCTAGCGTCGCAGTCGGATGCATCCATCGCCCCGCTCGACAATGATCCGGACGCATCTTTCGCCGCCGCACATGTTTCAAGGAGCACGCCATGACCCGACCGGTCCGCGCCAGCGGCATCCTGCTGCACATTACCTCACTGCCCTCGGCCTTCGGCATCGGCGACCTTGGCCCGGCGGCTCGTGCCTTCGCGCGGCTGCTGGCCGGGGCCGGACAGACGGTGTGGCAGTTCCTGCCGCTTGCGCCCACCTCCACGTTCATCGGCAACTCGCCCTATTCCAGCCCCTCGGCCTTCGCGGGCAATACCCTGCTGGTCAGCCCCGAACGCATGGCCGAAGAAGGCTTTGTCTCGTGGGCCGACGTGGACGCCGGGACGGAACAGTTCCGGGACGTGTCGCACGATCCGATCCGGTTCGAAGCCGTGGAGGCACACCGCCGCATCCTGTTGCGCGCCGCGTGGGAACGCAACCGACACCAACTGGGCATGGACACCGCCTACCTGCGCTTTTGCCGGGGCAACGCCCACTGGCTGGACGACTACGCGCGGTTCACGGTGCTGAAGGAACGCTTCGGCGGGGCAGCCTGGACCACCTGGGACGAGCCCTTCGCCCGCCGCCACCCGGACGCCCTGACCCTGCTGGACGCGCAGGAGGTCGCCGCGCTGGATCACGTGCGCTTCTGCCAGTACCTGTTCTTCCGCCAGTGGTACGACCTGCGGGCCGCCTGCACCGACCTTGGCGTGCGGCTGGTGGGTGACGTGCCCATCTACGTCACCCACGACAGCGCCGATGTGTGGGCCAACCCCGGCTATTTCCGGCTGGACGAGGATTTCGCCCCCACCCACGTGGCAGGGGTGCCCCCGGACTATTTCAGCGCCACGGGCCAACGCTGGGGCAACCCGGTGTACGACTGGGACGCCCTGCGGCGCGACGGCTTTGGCTGGTGGGTGCGCCGTGTGGCGCACAACCTGCGCATGGCCGATATTGTGCGGCTGGACCACTTCCGGGGCTTCGCGGGGTACTGGGAAATACCGGCGGAGGAGGAAACTGCCATCAATGGCCGCTGGGTGGATGCGCCGGGCATGGAACTGTTCGGCACGCTGGCCCGGCGGTTCACGGCGCTGCCGCTCATTGCCGAGGATCTGGGCGTGATCACCGCCGACGTGCGCGAATTGAAGGCGACCTTCGGCCTGCCGGGCATGAAGGTGTTGCAGTTCGGCTTTGGCGGCGACCCCGCCGACAACCCGGATGTCCCCTTCCGGCACGAGGCGCGCAGCGTTGTCTACACCGGCACCCACGACAACGCGCCCACGCGGGCATGGTTTGAAGCTGCCCCGGCGCATGAGCGGGCGCGGGTGGAAGAATACGTCGGGCACGCCATTGCCCCGCACGAGGCCCCCGGCGTGCTGCTGCGCCTGGCCATGGGCAGCGTGGCGGAACTGGCCGTGGCCCCGGTGCAGGACGTGCTGGGGCTGGGGGCAGAGGCGCGCATGAACACCCCTTCGGTGGCGGCGGGCAACTGGGCCTGGCGGATGACGCCGGAACAGATGGACGCCGGACTGTACGCGGAACTGGGACGGTTGACGCGGTTGTTCGGGCGGTAGCGCGGGCGCGCCTTTGTCTGGCACCCAAGCGCCGTGCACAGCGCATGCGCGAACCGTCTGTGCCACCCGTTCCGGCAGGCCGCATTCTTGCGCGCACCACATTTTCCGCGCCGCCGCGTGCCCCCACACCAGTTGCGAACCGTGCCGCAAACCTGATACATGCCACACCGCGAGGAATCGTTCGGGCGGCATGCGCCGACCGGGAAGATTCCCGCACCGGCCGCCGCCTTTTCCGAAAGCTTGCGGCCCTCGCCCACACCTTCCGGCGGCCACCCAGGCCGTCGCCGCGCGGCCTGCGCCGCGCCTCTGCCAAGGAGCACACCACCTATGTGCGGCATCATCGGATACGCCGGTCATCGTCCCGCCGTTCCCCTCATCATAGAAGGCCTGCGCCGCCTGGAATACCGGGGCTACGACTCGGCGGGGGTCGCCTTTGTCCAGAACCGCGAACTGGTCACCGTGCGCGCCGAGGGCAAGCTTTCCGCCCTTGACGAAAAGCTGGCGTCCTGTCCCAACACCGTGGCCACCACGGGCATGGGGCACACCCGCTGGGCCACCCACGGCATTCCCGTGGAACGCAACGCCCACCCGCACAAGTCCAACGACGGCGGCCTCGCCATCGTGCACAACGGCATCATCGAGAACTACGCGGAACTGAAGGCCGACCTTGCCGCCAAGGGCTACGTCTTCCATTCCGAAACCGACACCGAAGTGCTGGCCAACCTCATTTCCGAGGGCCGCAAGCACAACGCGACCATGCTCGACGCCTTTGCCTGGGCGCTGCGCCAGGCCCACGGGGCCTACGCCGTGGCCCTGACCACGCCCGAAGAGCCGGAAGTGCTCTACGCCGCGCGCCTGTCCGCCCCGCTGATCCTGGGCGTGGGCACCGGCGAGAACTTCGTGGCGTCCGACATCCCCGCCTTCCTGCCCTACACCCGCGACGTGGTGTTCCTGGAAGACGGCGAACTGGTGCGCATAGACGCCAACGCGTGGAAGGTCATGCGCATCGCCGACCTTTCGCCGGTGGAAAAGACCGTCAACCACATCCAGTGGGACATGCAGGCGGCCCAGAAGGGCGGCTACAAGCACTTCATGCTCAAGGAAATCTTCGAGCAGCCCAAGGTCATCACCGACTGCCTTGCGGGCCGCGTGGACTGGAACCGCATGGAAGTGACCCTGCCGGAACTGGCCGCGCTGCCCGTGCCCAAACGGTTGCACATCGTGGCCTGCGGCACCTCGTACCATGCGGGCATGTGGGGCAAGCACCTGCTGGAAAGCTGGGCCCGCGTGCCGGTGAACGTGGAAATCGCCTCTGAATTCCGCTACCGCGACATCATCCTGGACCCGGCGGACATGGTGCTGGTCATCAGCCAGTCGGGCGAAACGGCGGACACCCTGGCCGCCCTGCGCATAGCGCGGGAGCACGGGGTGAAGGTGGCGGGCCTGTGCAACGTGGTGGGTTCGTCCATCGCGCGCGAGGCGGACGCGGTCATCTACACCCAGGCCGGGCCGGAAATCAGCGTGGCCTCTACCAAGGCCATGTGCAGCCAGATGGTGCTGCTGACCCTGATGGCCCTGCACTGGGGCCGCAGCACCGGCGCCCTTTCCGAAACGGTGCGCGCCAACGTGTTGCAAACCCTCAGGAAGCTGCCGGACCAGTTGGAAACCGTGCTGCCCGCCATGCGCGACGAGGCGCAGGTGCTGGCCCGCACCTACTCCAAGGCCAAGAGCTTCTTCTACCTGGGGCGTGGCCACTGCTTCCCGCTGGCACTGGAAGGCGCCCTGAAGCTGAAGGAAATCTCGTACATCCATGCAGAGGGCTACGCATCCGGCGAAATGAAGCATGGCCCCATCGCGCTCATCGACCCGGATTTTCCCACCTTTGCCCTGGCGCTCAACGACGAGCTGTTCCCCAAGGTGAAGTCCAACATCGAAGAAGTGCAGGCCCGGCGCGGCAAGATCATTGCCCTGACCAACCCCGGCGTGGAACTGAAGGTGGACCACCCCTGGTCCATCCCCGACGCTTGGGGGCCCATGGCCGCCTTTCTGGTGCTGCCCGCCCTGCAACTGTTCAGCTACGAGGCCGCCGATTACCTCGGCAAGGACGTGGACCAGCCGCGCAACCTCGCCAAGAGCGTGACGGTGGAATAGCGCCCCCTGCCCGTTCATCATGAAGGCCCCCGAAAGGGGGCCTTTTTATTTGGCCTATGACCAGCCGCAATCGCCATCAGCCTCGCGATGGTATCCTCGGAAGAAAGAAACCCGACAGAGTTCAAAAAGGCTCCAGACCATCGGGCACGCCCTGATGATCCGGAGCCTTGAAAATCGACACCCACGAACGACATGCGCACCGGGCGCAACATGCCCGCTGCGCTCCCCGCGCGGCACCTACCTGGGGTGACCGATGCCCAGACGGCACTTGCGGGGGGCAAACCGCAGGAAGACTTCCTTTCCGGTTTCGACGGATTCGTAGATGGCCATGATCAATTCCAGACTGCGGCGGCCTTCCAGACCGTCCACCAGCATCTTGCCGCCCGTGTTCAGGCATTTGACGATGTGTTCGTAGTAGCTGCGGTGACCAAAGCCATACACGTCAGGCGGGTTGGTCGAATAGTTCGCCATCACGTCTTCATCGCTGGGCAGGGGACGGGAGAACGCCCAGCTTTCGATCTTGTTGACGGCGTACCCGCCGATGACGACGTTTCCGAGTTCGCCCAGTACCGACAATGATCCTTCAAGATCCTTGGGGCGGGTTGCATTGGTGGCCTCTATGATGCCGAGCGCTCCATTGCGGAACCGCAGCACCACCACGGCCGTGTCCTCCGCCTCTATGTCCACCAGCGCCCGCGTGCTTTTGGCGAACACGCTTTCCACGTCACCCATCATCCATTCCAGCAGATCAAGGTGATGGCTGGCCTGGTTGGACAGCACCCCGCCGTCAAGAGCCCAGGTGCCCCGCCATGCATCCTGGTCGTAATAGGCCTGCGTACGGCACCAGCGTACCCGCACCGTACCGAGAACCAGGCGACCGAACCTGCCAGCCTCCAGGGCCTCGCGCAGTTTCTGCACCGGCAGGTTGAACCGGTTCTGCTTGATGACGAACAGCTTGATGCCGTTGGAGTCGCAGGCGTGGATCATGGCGTCCGCATCATCCAGGGTGAGGGCCATGGGTTTTTCGACGATGATGTGTTTTCCGTAGGGGGCCAATTCCAGGGTGTGGCGGGCGTGGTTGCCGCTTTCCGTAAGCACCGCCACGGCGTCCACATCGTCCTTCAGGAAGCGCATCATCTCGTGCATGTCGGTAAAGGCGGGCACCTTCCATTGGGCGCCAGCGGCCTCGGCCCTTTCGGGACGGATGTCGCAGACGGCGGCAAGGCTTGCCCCCTGAATCATTCCCCCACCCAGCAATTCGCAATGCCGCTTGGAAATGCGACCGCATCCGACCAGAGCTATTCGTATCACGTCATTCACCTGTTACCCGTGATTTGCGACACGCTGTGTTCGTGCCGCGTTCATGGCTGGCTGCGCGTTTGCCGGAAGGGGGCCGCGCGTGCAGCGGAGCACTACAGGCCGAGGCAGTTTCCGTCCCGATAGAAGATGGACGTGCAACTCGCTGTCTGCAACACCATCGAAGCAAGGCCGGGAAGACGCAACTCCCTGAACCCTGCCTTTTTCAGATATTCCCGCCCGGGCATGTAGTAGTCCCGCTCCGTGTTATCAAAAATGATCACGCCTGTTTCAGAAATGGATTCAAGGCAGTTGTACGCGCAATTGACGCGATCGCGCCCGTCGATGACGATGACGTCGAACTTGATGTTGCGAATATTGCGCAACGTCTTGCAGTAGTCCCCACCCCTTTCGAGGCGCTGGAATATCGGCCTGACGTTGGCAGGAAACTGTGCCCGCATGGTAGTGAACCACGCTTCGTCGTGCTCCACGGCGACAACACGGCGCGCCCGCCTGGCCCACCACAACGTACTGCTGCCGCAACCAAATTCGAAAACGTTTCCGCCATATGGCGCACGTTCTTCCAGCAACTCCACCGCAGGGTAGGTGAGCCATGGCAGCGGGGCGCCCTTCCCGTCCACGATGGCCTGCCGCTGGTAGCTGGAAAACCACCCGAGACCCCGAAGGTACTCGTTCGCGAATATCTCGCCACACATGGATGCGGCATCGCACTGCTTGGGCGTATTGGGAGACACCACTTCCATGTGCCGCTGCCGGGGCGCGGGGTTTGCCATGTGCTTTTCGGCGATGTCCAGGAACCGCTGCGCGTTGCGCTTCATGTTGTAGTCTTCCAGGCAGCGGCGCTGCCCGGCGGCGGCGATGCGATCGCGCTCTTCGGGATGGGCCAGGTAATGGCGAATCTTGTCCACCAGTTCCTGGTTGTCCTTGTACGCCACGATTTCCTTGTCCCACTCGAACCAACGGGAAACGCCGTCCAGCGCAAGCACCAACGCACCGCACCCCGTGGCTTCGAACAGACGCATGCTGCAATTGTCGTCCTGGCTGATATCCTCGATGGGGTAGCCATGCCTGTCCGAAAGAAAGACGGGAGTGCGCGAGTCGAGCACCATGCGTCCACGCCGCAGGCAGCGCAGGGCGTTCATGCCGAAGACGGCGGGCTTGAGGTGCGGCACCATGGCCGGGGTCAGGTTGCTGAAGTTGCCCGAAAGGTGCAGCGACAGTGAAAATCCGTACTGTGTCGCGGCCTTGGCCACGGCATCCAGCATGGCGATGCGGCGCGTCCCCGTCAGGGTACCCACGAAGACGACGTCCGTATCCTGCGGAATGGCCGACAGATCCCGCACCGCGCTCAGCGGAAAGCCCGGCGAGAACATTTCAACCGCACGGGCTCCCAGCCTGGGCGCCTGCTCCATGATGCTGGGCAAGCTGGTGAGCAGCACATCGACCCCCGACCAGTCCCAGTTGGTACGCACCGTGGCGCACCGCCAACTGACGACAAGGCGCGGCTGGTGCTTCAGGCTGTCCCGGAGGGCGCCGTTGAACGTGTACGGGCTGTACACGTAAAGGATGTCCGGCTTGAAGGCGTCCACCCGCATGCGGATGATGTCAGCTTCCCATTGTTCCTTTCCGGGCGCTGCAAGCCCTTGCTCCTTTATCCAGGCACGTTGCAGGGGCTCCGCGTTGGAAAAGGTAAGCTCGGACGCACAGCCCAGCTCCGTGGTATGGGGCGTGACGCAGTGCGGGGCGAAGAACCCGTAGCGGTACAGCGCGTCCGTCTGTGTTCCGCTGTCGCGCAGGGCCATTTCGGGCGACTGGGCGTAGAATACGTCGATGAAATTCTTGTAGGTCGAGAATATCTGCATGACCCGCAAGGGGGTCGGAGAGTGCTCGGTCATCGTGGACATCCTGTCGCCGCCCGCATGGGGCGCAAAGCTGCTGGGTTGCGTGCGCTCAGGCCAGGGCGGCCATCAGCGCGCGGGCTATGCTGTCGGCGTCGTCCCCGGTCATGTAGGGATGCATCGGCAGGCTGAGAATCCGTCGGCTTACCTCTTCACTCGTCGGCAGGTCACCGCCTCCGTAGCCAAGGTGGGCAAAGGCGGTCTGAAGATGCAGGGGGATGGGGTAGTACACCATGCTGGGCACGCCTGCGGCCTGCAACGCCTCCTGCACCTCGGCGCGCACGACGGAAGGCGGCAGCAGGAAGGAGTACTGCGCCCAGGCGCTTCGGCAGCCGTGCGGAACGCGTTGCGGAATGATACCGGCACCATCCAGGGTCTCTTCATACGCTCGGGCAATACGCTGGCGTGCGGCGAGTTCCGCGTCGAAGACATCCAGCTTGGCCAGCAGCACCGCGGCCTGCAACGTATCCAGCCGCGAATTGATCCCAATGCGGACATTGTCGTACTTGTGCCCACCCTTGCCGTGAAAACGCAGGGAGCGCAGGCGGCCTGCCCTGTCGGGGTCGTTGCAGAAGACGGCGCCGCCATCACCGTAGCAGCCCAACGGCTTCGCGGGGAAAAAGCTGGTGGCGGCATAGTCGCCGAACGAGCAGGCGACCTGCCCCCCGATGGCGGCCCCGAAGCCCTGCGCGGCGTCCTCGATGAGCAGAAGCCCGTGCTCGCGCGTGATGGACGCCAGTTCGGCATACGCAGCCGGCAGTCCGAACATGTCAACGGCAATGACGGCCCGGGGGCGGCCCCACGCGGGGTTCCAGTCTTCAAGGCACGCGGCCAGGCCGGCTGGCGAGAGGTTCCAGGTCAGGGGATCAATGTCCACGAACACCGGACGAGCACCCAGCAACGCGATGACCTCTGCCGTGGCGATGAAGGAAAAGCTGGTGGTGATGACCGCATCGCCGGGACCGATGGATTCGGCCATGAGGGCGAGTTGCAGGGCGTCCGTGCCTGAAGCGCATCCGACGCAATGGCGCACGCCGCAATATGCCGCAAGGCGGCCTTCCAGTTCCGCGACCTCCGGGCCGAGAATGTATTGCCCGTGTGCCAGCACGGCGTTCATGCGGGCACGAATGGACGCTTCATTGGCCGCGAATTGCGCCTTGAGATCAATGAACGGAATCATGGGTGGCCCTCCGGGCTCGTGGCGTCGCGCGTTTCCGGTGTGGCGCCCGGTGCGCCGCGCAAACCGCTGCCTGCATGTTCGTACCGGGCGCCGCAGGCCGGGCACTGCAATTCCCGATCAAGCCGCACGCCGCAGCGGCAAACCCAGCCGACACGGCGCGCCGGGTTGCCCACGACCAGGGCATGGGAAGGAACGGGCCGCGTGACCACGGCCCCCGCGCCCACGAAGGCGTAAGGGCCGATTTCGTTGCCGCACACTATGGTGCAGTTGGCGCCCAGGGTCGCACCGGTGCGCACGGGCGTGGCGCGGGCCTCGTCCATGCGCGGGATGGTGGCGCGGGGATTGTGCACGTTGGTGAAAACCATGCTCGGCCCGCAGAACACCCCATCCTCCAGGGTGACACCGGGGTAGACCGAAACGTTGTTCTGTATCTTGCAGCGCGCACCCACGGTGACGCCGGGCCCGATCATGACGTTCTGCCCGACGTTGGTATGGGCACCTATGCGGCAATCGGGCAGGATGTGGCAGAAGTGCCATATCCGCACCCCCTCGCCCAGCGTGACGCGCTCATCCACCACCGAGGTGTGATGCACGAACGCGTCTTGCGCCCAACCGCTGGTATCGGGTTTGTCCTGCCGTGCATTGCCACGCTCGCGCAGGGTCGTCAGCACATCGAGAGCCTTCAACCAGCACGGTTTGTCGCCGGAAGGCGGTACTGCCCCGCGCAGTGCATCGACAAACGCCGCGCAAGCCTGTTCCAGGGCGCTTTCGCGGGGAAACTCGACCCGCTCCCGCGATACGCCCCCGGAAACCGTCACCACGCCTTGCCCCATGGCGTCGATACGCCAGGCGGCAGTGGCCGCTTCACCCACGACCACGATCTCGCGCATGGGCTGGCTTCCCGGCTTTGGGGCAAAAACGTGCGCCACGGGTCCGGAAGGAAAGGCCAGCACCGTCACGTCGCCCTGCGATTCGCCCCGCTCTGCGGGTGGCAATACGACGGGAACGTGATCCACGATGCGCAGGATGGCCGCAATATCTTCGGCAGCAGGATCGCCCCACTCCGGTTCCGTTTCCGGCGCGGCCACGGTACGGGCCACGACGGAAACGACACGCCCCAGGGATCCGTCCTGTGCCAGCCCGGCAAGACGAGCCACGCCGGGGTCGTGTTGCGAAAGAAAACCCGGGGTGAACACCATGCCACGGGCGGTCGCCAGTTCCTGAAGCTTGCGGCAGTCGTCGACGTCGAACGCTGCGGACGGTGCCGCGTACAGGTGCCTGCCCGTCTCGAGCACCTTGCGGGCGAAAGACATGTGCCCCGCAACCGGCTGAGACATGACGACGGCCCGCACGCGAGGATCGGCGAGAAGAGCATCCTCGTCCCCCACCACCACGATGCCCGGCAGTGCCGTAGCGGCGTGACGCAGGGCTTCCGGGTTGGAGTCGCAGACCATGGACAGGACCCCCAACCCACTGAAGCTGCGGGCCAGCCTGCTTCCCACAAGGCCGTAGCCGATGAGTCCGATCAATTCCGCCTCCGGAAATGGCATTGTGTCCCCTGCGCCCACGCACGTCCTGCGCCATTGGGCCAACACGCCTCGTACTTCGTCTCGGCCCGCACCGCCATGGGAAGTCTCCATGCCGATGCGGCGCCCCATGAGCGCGCCCAAAAGCCTGCACTGCGACCCGACAAGAACGTCCGCCGCCAGCGTCGCGCCGCAGTGCTGCGCAACATGGCCTGGTACTGTCCAAAAAACTGACGATGCCAGTGGCAAGCCACCGCAGCAGGTACCCGGTTTCATGCAGTTGGCTTGCGTGCACCGGCGGCGTCATGCTTCCGGGACGGGCTTGCGTCACCGCGCATGATGCCAGGCCAGACTCGCCGCATCTTGCAATTCTGGTGCCGAGAAAAAAATGCCAACGCCCCCCGGATGCATCGTGAACGCGCATGCGCTTGGGCCGCCTGTTCGCAGCGGAAGGCTCCGATTGCGTACACGCTGGCGTTGCGCCTGCGGCACCATCCGGCCACCCACGGGTAACACCCCAGGCGAGGGCATCGCACTGTCATGCCTGCAACAATGGCCATCCGGGGATTGCCTCACCGCGTCCTCCCCGGCCACGGCCTGGCAGTGACCTTCCGGTTATCTGGACATGCATGCACATCCGAGGTGCACCATGGGGCAAGGCCTCCGTCAGTCATCCCTCGCTTGACCACGGCAACATGCCTCACATGCAATCAACCCATCAAGAAACTGACCCTTGTCAATATACTCACAGCCCCTGACACTGCCCCCATGAACATTTGTAACGGTATGGTTACAATTTTATTGACAGCAAAAGCGATATGCCGCAGTGCTGGATTTGCGAGACAAATGCCAAACCTGCCGCGAGGCAGGGACGGAAAGCCACGGGTCTCTTGCAGACAGCCGGGCCGCCTTGCATCCGTCCCACCTCCCCCCGTCTCGGGGGAATTGAGCTTCCGGCAAATTGTTTGCTTGATCAAACATAGCCGGACGTTCCACTTCGGCATTCCCGCATCGTCACGCGCGGGCACCAGCGGTGCCCGCCCGGTTTCGTGCGCATTCCCCGCCGGCACGCGGGCGCCCCGGTCACGCCGGAGCGTCTGGCCGTCATGGCGGGCGTGGGCCGTACGCCGTGGCACACACTCCGCCGTGTCCACCAACGCCCCGGCAACGGGGCTTCATGTCCGCATCGCGCCATGTCTTTCCGGGGGGACGGGCAGTCGCGACGGTCCACCGCAACCCCCCAGAGGGGAACTTCATGAAACTGAACTTGCGCGCGCAGTTCCTGCTGCCCATCGTGGGCGTGGTCGTGCTGGCCATGGCCGCGTCGGGTGCGCTGTCCTACCGCAACGCCACCGACGCGTTGTGGGGCAGCTATCTTTCCACCGCCGGCGAAATCGCCGCCACGGCCAGCCTGGGCTTCACCGAACGGGTGGGCGACCTGCGCACCACCCTTACCTCGCAGGCCAAGTCGGCGGACGTCACCGGCGTGCTCATGCCGGGGGGCACCGACCCAGACCCCGTGTCCACCGCCAATGCCGCCCTGCGCGATATCGTGGAAGCCAACCCCGTGTTGCAGGCCGTCAACGTCATCGGACCCGACGGACTGGTCGTCGCCAGTACCCGCGCTGACAGCGTGGGGCGCGACAACCTTGCCGAACGCGACTATTTCCGCAACGGGATGCGCGGCGAAACGACCATCACCGATGCCTTCATGAGCAAGATCAGCAACGCGCCGGTGTTCGTGCTGGCCGTGCCCATCCGCAAGGACGGCAAGGTGCTGGGCGTGCTGTCCGCGCCGGTGGACCTGGCCGTGCTGTCCGCCCGGCTGGTGGACCCGGTGAAGGTGGGCAAAAACGGCTACGCCTTCCTGGTGGCGCGCTCCGGCAAGCTGGCCGCGCACCCCAAGAAGGACCTGCTGCTGAAGCTCGACCTGAAGGAGCTTGACTGGGGCAAAAAGCTCATCGCCCAGCGCTCCGGCACCCTGGAATACGACTACGAGGGCCAGCACAAGGCCGCCGCGTTCACCCTGAACGAAACCACCGGCTGGATCATCGCGGTGAACGTCAGCGCGGCGGATATCGCCACGGCGGTGACGGGCATCCGCAACGCGGCCATGGCCACCGGCGGCGCGGCTATCGTGCTGGTCTGCCTGGTGGTGTTCGGCATCGTGCGCGGGGTGACGCGGGCCCTCGGCTCCAGCGTGTCCTATGCCCAGGCGGTGGCGAGCGGCGAGTTGGGGCGCACCTTCGAACTGACCCGCCGCGACGAGATCGGCGAACTGGCCGACGCCCTGCGCACCATGGTGGGCAACCTGCGCGACATGATCGCCACCGCCGACCACAAGACCGCCGAGGCAGAGGAACAGACCCGCCGCGCCGAACGCGCCGTGCAGGAGGCCGAAGCCGCCAAGCTGCGCGCGGAAGCCGCCCGCCGCGAAGGCATGTTGCAGGCTGCGGAACAACTGGACGTCATCGTCATGCGCGTCAGTGCCGCGTCCGAGGAACTGGCCGCGCAGATCGAGCAGTCGTCGCGCGGGACCGACGTGCAGCGCGAACGCACGTCGGAAGCGGCCACGGCCATGGAGCAGATGAACGCCAGCGTGCTGGAGGTGGCCCGCAACGCCACCGACGCGGCGGGCAGCGCCGACAGGGCGCGCGCCACGGCCCAGGAAGGCGCCGGGGTGGTGGAATCCGTGGTGGCGGCCATCGACGAGGTCAGCCGCCACGCGGGCGAGCTTACCCGCAGCCTGGGCAACCTGGGCGACCGGGCCGAGGGCATTGGCCGCATCATGGGCGTCATCAGCGACATTGCCGACCAGACCAATCTGCTGGCGCTGAACGCGGCCATCGAGGCGGCCCGCGCCGGAGACGCCGGGCGCGGCTTTGCCGTGGTGGCCGACGAGGTGCGCAAGCTGGCCGAAA